>DASZUC010000033.1:0-48743 GCA_035547775.1 Saccharimonadales bacterium (SeqCode)
CAAAGGACCGCTGGCCGCATGAACAGTTGCCGCACCAAGTGTTAGCAAAGAGCTGAGGCTCAATACAGTAGCCGCAGCAAAGCGCCGAAATTGCCGGATTTTCATTTTGTAAAGTTCCTTTTTATTTATTTCACACAGATACACACTCAGTTTTAACCATGCGCGTAAATTTGTCAACAATTTTTAGCTTTTGGGCGGGGTGATGTGTGGCAGAGAGCCGTACTCTGGTACCGCTTGGCGATCATTGCGACCATTTTTGAGTGCTTTACACCCCTGTTCTAGCCATGCTTCACCGCTCGTAGCCACAATTGGGATGTCAAGGGCGTACGCCAGGGCGTTAGCCACTGTTAGGCCAATCCGCAAGCCAGTAAAGCTCCCTGGGCCCTGAAAAGCCACGATTCCCTGCACATCTGCTAGTTCTTTGCCCTGTTCGGTTAGTATATCGTCAATTTTTTGTTGAATAGTCTCGGCTAATTCACGGTGGGCTAGCCAAGCTGTGTAAGCCAATCTTTTGTTGTCTTCGTACACACCAAGTTCAGCTTCTGGTTTATCGCTACGAATCGTCAAAATAATCATTTTTGGACCCCCTCAAACACATACTCGAGCTCTGATGGATAGGTAAAGCTAAGGTTGCGACTTTCCTCGCCCGTTACCTTAAGGTGAACGGTGATTCGTTGGGGCGGCAACACGTCAGCGACCACGTCAGCCCATTCCACAGCAACCACGGCCTTCGGATCAGTCAGTAGTTCAGCTAGTTCATCTCGTAAAATGCCTGGTTCATGGAGGCGATAAAAATCAAAGTGATACAGGGTGTGATCGCCCGCTCGGTACTCGTTGCGCAACGTAAAGCTAGGACTGGTAACGGTGTCGTGACTGCCTAAGCCTTCGGTCAAACCGCGCACAAAGGCCGTTTTGCCGCCACCCAAATCGCTAATCAGTTCGATGGTTTCGCCACCTCGCAAATGTTGGCCGAGGCCAGCGGCGAGTGCTAAGGTAGCGTTTGCACTGCTGGATTCGATTTGCCAAGTCCGCTCGGTACTCATATGCACCGTATAGTAGCGCGAGCCCAGCAACCAGAGCAAGCGTGCCTACATGAATCGGTGACATGTCGGCTGCATCTGAGACCGTGCTCGCAGCTGATGGCGCGCCTGCAGCTGCACCCTTCGCAGCCGATTGCCGTTGGCTTGTAGCCGCACCTTGGACAACCGTCTTGCCATTAAGCTGTTGCACCACATTCGACTTATTCGGCGTTGGCTGATTAGTCCAAAACCATTGTCCATTGGCTCGTGCCCAAGCTTGGCCATCTTTGGCTGTACTATATGCAGCCGTTGTTGACAGTACTTTATTAAACGGGTCGAGCAAGCTCACTTGCCCGCCAGTGTTACTCAGTGCCAAGCGTGTGGTATTCGAATAAAAAGCTACGAAATGTTTGGCCGGCAAGTTTGTGCCAGCGGGAAATACATAATGATGATGTGTTGTGAGGCCCGCCTGTAAACTAAATCCTGATAAATCAAAGGTTGTAGCATTAGGATTGTAGATTTCAACAAACTCGTTCGTAGCATCAGTACCCGTGCCGCTCGGATTAGGTAATAACTCAGTTATCAGCGGCATCATCAAGCCTTTGTCGCCGACAGGGAAAACGGGCCCCGTCGGTGCAACCGTTGCTAGTGAGCCCACAACCGCCGAAGGCTCGGTAGCTGGTAACAAGTCGCTTGACTGAGTGATTAGGGTCGAAGTTGAGCCAGCAGTAACTAGTTGGCAAGGATTAGTTGAGCTAGGCTGGACTACTTGCCAATTACCCTCGCCTGGCTCCGTCAGCAATGGCATACCTTTACTGTCGAGCGGTTGGCGCAGCAATGACCCGGCTGAACTAGTCGGCAAGGTTTGTGCACCAGTTGTCACTGTCTTTGACCAGCCCACATAATCTTCAAGTTGTGGCACTACCAAACCGCCGGGCGTCGTTTGCGTTAATGCCAAGACTTCAACTAAGCCAGCCGTACTAGAAAAGCCAAGTGAAGCTGATTGCACAGTAACTTGATAGCACAGTCGCGTTGTGTCGTCGCTCACCATAAAGTAACTATGCGGCGGCAGTGTGCCTGTGAGGTCAATCAGCTTACTCGTGGTAGCTTTTGCCAAATCGTAATGGTTGAAATATTCGAGTTGATAGGCCGCTAAATTCAGTGGGCTATCAGTCGTATTAAAAAGCGTAAAGAACTGTCCGTTACTGCTAGTAATTTTAAATTGACTGATGATGAGGGAGGGGGAGGTTGTCATCGTCGTGTCGCCAGCCACCAGACCGCACCACAGCAAGCTCAGAGTCGTACCGACCATTAGCACCGACCACAACTGCCGCATTACACGCATAGTGAGCCGCATTGTAAAGAGCTGGTTTTCGGCTCACAAGCAGTAGCGTTTTAAATGTGCGCCAAAGATTAAATTTTTTAATAACTCTCGGGCTGAGCGTTATACTAGAGCTATGTTGCAACTGCGTGAAAATTTATTGAATAAAGCCATCCTCTCCCTACGCACCGGCATGCCAATTGCCAACATCACAGGGCCGATTATCAATCCAAACAACCTCAAGATTGAGGGCTTTTATTGCCAGGACCGTTTTAACAAGCAAGAGCTGGTCTTGCTCTACCAAGATATCCGCGACACGCTACCTCAGGGCTATGTCGTCAATGATCACGACGTTCTGGTTGAAGCTGATGAATTAGTACGCCTCAAAGATATTTTGCAACTCAATTTTGAGCTAATTGGCAAACAAGTCGAAACAACCAGTAAGGAAAGAGTTGGCAAAGTCACAGATTACGCTACCGAAATGGAAACGATGTTTGTACAAAAGATTTATGTTTCACAATCAGTTTTTAAAAGCCTTGCCGGCGGGTCGTTGAGTATTGACCGTACCCAGGTGAACGAGATCACCCCCAAACGCATCATCATCAACGAATTGGTCAAAGGCGCTCCTGCCAGCGCTCCAGCCGCTGCTTAGTTATCTTCGCGGGAATGTTCGAGGGCGGCTTTGATATCACCGTAGTTAAAGCCCTGCCGGGCCAAGTACTGCATGAGCTTGAGATCGTCTTGGTACTTACTCTGGCGACGCTTGCGTTCAATCACCGCTGCCAGGGCAGTGCGCTCGTCATCACTATCATTACCCACCGCTTCACGAATAATATCCTCTGCCACGTGTTTTTTGCGTAGCTCGAGAATTATTTTGCGACGTGGGGCAGGGCGGAGCAGCCGTCGATCGTTCACAAAGGCTTTGGCCAGCTTTTCGTCATCAATGAGTCCAATAATACTTAACTTGTTAAGTATTATTTCTATCAGAGCAGGGGAGGCCTCCTTACGCTTTAAATACTGCTCAATTTCCCAGCCGGTACGTGGTCGCATTGCAATCCAGCGCAATGCCATACCATATACTTTGTCATCGGCAGATAACTTCTTAAACTCAGCTACCTGTTCTTTGGTAAGCTCTTGGCCACTCGCCAAACCAGCCTCCAACAAGGCACTCTCGCTGAGTGAAAAACTATATTTTTCATCAACAAAAATTGAATAGCGACTGGCTCGCTTCACCTGCTGGGTGATTTTAGTGATTTTCATAGCTCCGCGAGGCGCTTGATCTCTGTAAATAAATTCAGGAAGTATGGCTCACCCTGTGGAACAATCTGATCGTCATCAGCCCCACTGATTAATCGCTGTACATCAGCCAGATCCACCCACTTGGTGGTTTCGACTTCTTCGTGGTCGCTTTGCACTTGCAAATCGCCATTTACTTGGTAGCCATATACCCAGTTAAATTCGTTTTCGATAGCACCGGCGGCTGGATCAACTGCAAATTGTCGGAAAACAAAAAGCAGTTTGAGATCTTCCGGCTGCAGCGTCAGGCCGATTTCCTCGTGAGCTTCACGCAACATGGCTGGCAGCGGCTCTTCGCCCACATCTATGTGACCAGCGGTCGAAATATCCCAATAGCCTGGCCAGGTACGTTTATCGCTGGCTCGCTTTTGTAGTAAAAATTGCAGCCCGTGTGATGTTTTGCGCCAAATCCACAGATGGGAGGCGCCATGAAGTTCGCCCAAATTGGCTTCCTCGCGAGTGATACCACGAGTTGGTCGCCCTTGCTCATCGTAAGCTTGCCACAACTCGTCACTACTCACCATTACTCCTCGGCTGTTTGCGGTACATCAGGTAGATTGAGCTCATCTTCTTCTCTACGCCAACTTCTGACAGCCAAACCAGCTAACTCTAGCGTTGCCCAGCCGGTCAGAGCGGCGCCGGCTTCCATGGGTAATAAAGCTGCTTGATCGAGCACTTCGTAGCCTGGCCCATCGCTTGCAGCTTCGACCTGAGCTTGTACGACGTCTTTTACGATGACGCTCGTCATAGCTCCAGCGGTGCAGGCCCAGACAGCGAATATCGCTGCTGAATATCGAGCACCACGTCGGCCGGGTGTACCGTTTTCAACTGTTTCCTGAAGCGATTCACCCCAGAACTTTTTGCTGAGATAGTTAACCGGCCCGCGCATGCTACTCCTTAGCTTCGAGTTCGCGAATCTTAACGATTAAATCAGCCAGGATTTTTGGATTGTCCTGCAGGTACTGCTTGGCGGCCTCACGGCCTTGACCAATCTTCTCATCGTTTAGGGCATACCAGGCGCCAGACTTTTCAACAAAGCCACGAGTGGCTGCCAGATCGAGCACATCACCGGCAGTGTTGATGCCTTCGTTGTACATAATGTCGAATTCAGCCTCACGGAATGGCGGCGCAATCTTGTTCTTGACGACTTTGACACGAGTGCGGTTACCAACTACCTCTTCACCTGCTTTGATCTGGCCAATACGGCGAATATCCATGCGGACTGAAGCGTAGAACTTCAGCGCGTTACCGCCAGTGGTAGTTTCCGGGTTGCCAAACATCACGCCAATTTTCATACGAATTTGGTTGATGAAAATCACCGTGGCTTTAGAGCGATTGATGATACCAGTTAGCTTACGCAAAGCCTGACTCATTAAACGAGCTTGCAGACCGGGCAAAGAATCACCCATTTCGCCTTCAATTTCCGCCCGTGGCACTAGTGCGGCCACCGAGTCCACCACAATCAAATCAACAGCGTTGGAGCGCACCAAAGTCTCGACAATTTCTAGGGCCTGTTCACCATTATCTGGCTGGCTCAAGAGCAAGTTATCAACATCAACACCGATGCGTTTGGCGTAAGCCGGATCGAGAGCGTGCTCGGCATCGATGAAGGCTGCCGTACCGCCAGCGCGCTGCACTTCAGCAATGGCATGCAACGTCAAAGTAGTCTTACCAGAGCTTTCAGGGCCATAAATTTCAACAACACGACCTTTTGGGATACCACCGCCGAGGGCTAAGTCGAGCGATAAAGCGCCAGTCGGCGTGGTTTCAACCTGAGTGGTAGCATGCGCTTCCCCTAATTTCATAATGGCGCCCTTGCCAAACTGCTTTTCAATCGTCTCCATGGCCAGGCCCAAGGCTTTGCTCTTGCCTTCATTGTCGCTCTGTTTGGCGGTCATTGTTTTCGCTGGTTTTTTGTCTGCCATGGTACGCCTCCTCGGATATAAGTCTTGCAATTACGTAATAATTCTAGCACTATACCCCGCCGCTGGATGTAGTAAAATTGCTTGCGTTTAGTTAGCAGGCTAATTTAATAAAAGCTTAATGAAATGGCCGAGCCGACCATCGGTAAAACGGTTGTGGTTGGCCGACAGTTCTTGTATGATAGCCATAAGATGGGTGGGCACTAAAACAAAATGCATATTCCTGACGCTTTAGTTGAAAAGCTCTTACTGGCGGGCAAAAAGGTTGATAAAGATCAACTGGCTAGTTTGCGAGAGCAAGCGGCCAGCGACAAAAAGCCGCTGCGTGATCTGGTAATCAAAAATAATGTGCTAACCGAAAAAGAGCTGACTAAGCTCTACGCAGACGAGATTGAAGTGCCGTTTGTGGAGCTCAATCCGCGCGAAATTAAACCTGAATTATTAAAGTTACTGCCCGAACGAATTGCCCGCCAATATGGTGCCGTGGTGTTCGATATTGATGCTGACAACATCAAACAAGTTGCGATGGAAGACCCCGACGACATTCAGGCGCTTAACTTTCTCCAAAAACAGCTCGGCAACGAGCTAAAAGTATTCATTACCACCAATGCCTTACTGCAAGCTGCACTTGATCAATACCGTGGCAATATTTCTAGTGAGCTAACTAAAGTTATCGCCGCCGAAGATGATGGCGATGCCGAAGAAGAAGTTGATGAAAGTGACTTAGCCGAAGATTCCCCCGTGGCCCAAACCGTCAACATCATTATCGAATATGGTGTGAAGGCTGGTGCGAGCGATATTCACATCGAACCCCGCGAAGATTTTGTGGTGGTGCGCTACCGCATTGACGGCCTGCTCCGCGAAGCCAACAAGTTACCGCGCAAATTACTTGGTGCTTTAGTGTCGCGCATCAAGATTTTGAGCAATTTGAAAATTGACGAGCATCGCGCACCACAAGATGGTCGCTTCAAAGTGGAAGTTAGCGGACAGATTTACGCCTTGCGCGTCTCTACCCTGCCTATTTTGGACGGTGAAAAAGTGGTAATGCGTATTTTGAATGAATCAAGCAAAGCTTCTGATTTTAGCGAGCTGGGCTTTTGGGGCGAAGCGCTCATTGACCTCCAGCAAGCGATTGTGCAACCTCACGGTTTAGTGTTGGTTACCGGACCAACGGGCTCGGGCAAATCAACCACGCTCTTTAGTGTTCTGAGTAGCCTTAATACGCCCAATGTGAACATTTCGACTATTGAAGATCCTATTGAATATCACGTTGTTGGCGCGAATCAAACCCAGGTTAATCCGGTAGCCGGCATGACGTTCGCTAGTGGTTTACGCTCTCTGCTGCGCCAAGACCCCAACATTATCATGGTAGGTGAGGTGCGTGATGGCGAAACGGCCGATTTGGCCGTACAAGCCAGCCTGACCGGGCACTTGGTATTTAGTACCCTTCACACTAATAATGCTGCCACCTGTCTACCTCGCTTACTAGACATGGGGGTGGAACCGTTTTTGATTGCCAGCACCGTGCGCTTGGTAATCGCTCAGCGCCTGGTTCGTCGCTTATGTATGCATTGTCGTGAAAGCTACAAGCCAGATGCGACTGTACTCAAACATCTGCAAAAAGTTTTTAAACTAGCCGAAAATGGTGGTATTAAAACCTTACACGCTTTTGAAGTTGTGGCCCAAAAGGATGGTATTGGCAAAGAAGGTGAAACCGGCGACACTGGCCTCAGCACCACCGCTAGCAGTGTCACACGCCTATGGAAAGCACATCAAGACGGTTGCGACAATTGTAACCACAGCGGTTACAAAGGCCGGATTGGTATTTACGAAGTCCTCGTACCGAGTAGTACGATTCAAAAAATGATTGTTGGCAGTCACACCTCGGAGCAAATTGAAACCACAGCTATTAGTGAGGGCATGTTGACCATGCAGCTTGACGGTCTCGTGAAAGCTTTGCGCGGCGAAACCACTCTTGAGGAAGTTTTGCGAGTCACCGCGCAGGAGGCCTAATGCTTTTTAACTACACAGCCACGACTAAAGACGGCAAGACGATTAGCGGTAGCGTTGAAGCTGCCAATAAATCGGCTTTATTAACGCTACTCCATAAGCAAGGTGTGCGGCCAGTATTGATTGAGGCCGCCAAAAAAGGCCAAGGGGGCAACCTATTTGGCTCGGCTAAAAAGGTCAAGCTACAAGAATTAGTAATTTTTACGCGCCAATTGTCGACCATGATTTCGGCAGGCGTGCCTCTGGCAAAATCGCTAAGCGCTTTACAGAACGATTCAGAAAATCCTTACTTCCGTGAGGTGTTGGCAACGATTAGCAAAGATGTAGAGAGTGGCAAGCCACTGTCGCAAGCCTTCGGACGCTATCCAAAAGTTTTTTCCGAGGTCTATACCAACATGGTTCAAGCCGGTGAAGAAGGCGGTATTTTAGATGATATTTTGAAGCGTCTGGCGCTACAAGTGGAGCAAGACGCTAGCATTCGCAAGCGTATTAAAAGCGCTATGATGTATCCAATCGTGATCTTGAGCGTCACGATTGTGGCCTTTTTTGGCGTGATGCTCTTTATCGTGCCGAAAATTGCTGGCTTGATTAAATCACTGGACGGACCCAATGCCCAATTACCGGTTTACACCCAAGTCTTATTGAATTTGAGTGGTTTCTGCGTTCACAGCACCATCATTAAGCCTATCCCGAACTTGGTGCTAATTCTGGCTGTGTTAGTGGGTGCGGTTATATATGGTCTGCGCTACATTCGTACGCCAGAAGGCAAATTCCATTTTCACGCCTTGTTACTGCGCATACCAGTGGTCAAAACGGTAGTTTTAAAGATTGCGATTGCCCGCTTCTCCCGCACTTTCGCCTCGTTGATGGGCGCTGGCGTGAATGTGCTTGATGCACTGTCGGTCACGGGTGCGGCCTTAGGGAATAAAGTGATCGAGGCGGAGTTGAAAGCTGCCGCCACTGAGGTCAAAAACGGCAAACAGCTCAGCGAGCCCCTAGGTCGCAGTAAATATTTCCCACCGATTGTTTCGCAGATGTTGCTGGTGGGCGAGGAAACAGGTCAAATTGATACCGTGCTGGTAAAAATTGCTGACTTTTACGAAGAAGAGGTGGGAGTGTTGATTGACGGCTTGGCCGCGATTATTGAACCTATCATGATTATCTTTTTGGGTGCCGGTGTAGGGTTAATTGCCGCTTCGGTGATGGGCCCCATCGCCAACATCTCTAAAAACCTCGGTAATTAGCTTAGTCAATGTAACTTCTCTTTTCCACAGAGGGGTTGATTGTTGGACGCTTATGGTTATAATCATAGCCAGATAGTGACGCAACTCAGAGCGTCAAGATCAATCACAACGTTAAAAATTAAGGAGGGTGGGCTCTCATGATCTCACTAAAAAAACGTAATCAAGGTTTCACGATTGTCGAACTTCTGATCGTCATCGTGGTTATTGGTATTTTGGCTCTGTTGGTCATTACCACATATAGCGGTATCCAATCGAAAGCTCGTAACTCAAAGCGCTCAACTGACATTGGGGACATTCAAACCCAGTTGGAAGCTTTTTATGGTGAGAACAGCTACTACCCAAGTTTGGCTGACCTGAACAGCCCCAGCTGGCGTTCAGACAACATGAAGAGTTTGGACAGCGCTGCTTTAGTTGACCCTTCAAACACCACTTGTGACCCAACTGACGCTGCCAAGCCGTGCTTGGTTGACGCTGCAGCTGCTAAATCATACGCCTACGTCGTTAAAGACAGCAGTGGTAACTCTTGTGAAAGTAAGGACACTGACTGCGCTAACTACACCTTAACTGCTACCTTCGAGGGTACGGTTAACGGCAAGAGCACGGCCAGCAAGAGCAACCTCGACTAGTTCTCGGTTCTTTCAAGCAAAAACCCCGGCTATCAACGCTGGGGTTTTTGATGACTAGCCGCCATCGCTTCTGATCATTATAATTAAGCATGAGCATGAAGACTTTGTCTCTTAACGAATCCGGCTTGACGCTGGTGGAACTACTGGTCGCTATCGCCTTGGCGGGTGTTGTGGCTGTATCTTTGAACACAGTTTCCACGACTTTTATCCATACTGCTCAGCGCGGCCGCTACCTCAACCTCGCCAACTCCTTCGCCGAATCGAAAGTCGAAGCCTTACGCAACCAGGGCTACAACAGTTTAGCCTTGGGGCAAACCAGCCTGACAAGTCAGCTGCCCGATCAATTACCGCTAGGTCGTAGTGCCACCATGACGGTGAGTACTCAGAGCAGCGGCATTAAGCAAGTCGATTTGAGCATCAGCTATCCCGACCAGGGGCAGACACTGACCTACGGTTATACAACTTACATTGGAGAGCTCGGTGTTGGCCAATAGATTACACATCATCTTTAGTCGTCAAACACAGGACGACGCTCCAGCTCACACGGGCGGCTTTACCATCGTTGAACTTTTAGTTGTCGTCAGTGTATTCGCCATTATTGGCGTAGCCTACAGTTACTTGGTAGCTAACTATTTTGTAGTCATTAATCGCAACGGCGAACTGGCAGACATGACCATGACTTCCCAAAATTTGCTCCGTTCCACGGTTGAGAACATTCGCCTAGGCGATGGTGTGCGCCAGAGCAATCAGATCACCGACCCCAACGCCCCGGGCGGCGGCTGGAACACAAGCGACACTAGCTTTGTGATTGTTTTAGCGGTCCCAGCACTCGATAGTTCTCACGATTACATTATTGATCCAGATACTGGCAGCCCTTACATGAACGAATTAATTTACTACAAAAACGGGAGTCAACTTATGGAGCGTCGACTGGCTAATCCTGATGCCGCCGGCGATACCCTTAAAACCACCTGCCCCAGTAATTTAGCCACGCCAACCTGCCAAGCCGATATCGAACTAGCCGACTACGTCAATAGCATGACATTCACGTTCTACGACCAAGATGCCGACCAAACCAGCAACCCAACTGAGGCTAGATCGGTCAAAATCAGCTTAAACATGCAGCGCAACGCTCCAGGCGAACCGCTCAACCTGGCTACCACTATGCAAGTAACGCTACGGAATAGGTTTTAAATGCGTCTCCTATTTCGCCACCAGCAAACAGTCAAGAGTGATGAACGGGGCTCGTTACTCTTGCTCCTCATCATTACACTACCGTTTTTAATTATTGTTACTGTGTATTACACCCATTTAGCGCTAACCAGTTTTCAAACATCACACAGCGATCAAATGCACACTGAGGCTCAGCTGGCCGCTGACGCTGGCGCCGATTACGCCGTGGAGCAGTTTGATGCCAATAACGCCTGGACCGGCACCACCGGCCAAATGACTGTACACAGCGATAGCCGTATTCACACTACTTTTGCGGCGAGCATCAGTGGCGATAGCAACACCAAAACAGTTGCCGTCACTGGGCGCAGCTTTGTGGGTAGCGCCACCACGGCAGCTAGCACAGTCAGCATTGATGTCGATCTGCGACCAGTAGAGCAAGGCAACTACAGTATTGTCACCGGGGCTGGAGGCTTGGTACTCAAAAATAACGCCAAGATCACCACCGGCAATATCTTTATCAATGGTTCACTTACCATGTCTAATTCTTCACAAATTGGGCTGGGCGTCTTGGGAATTGGTCTCTTGCCCATTCCTGTCCAAGTAGCCGACCAGATTTGTCCAGTGCCGGCCGATGCCACTTATCCGCAAGTCTGCACTAACAGCTCCCATCCACCTATTACCATGAGTAACTCATCACATATTTACGGTAAAGTTATTGCCAATAACCAAACCGACGGCAGCCACATGAGCAGCCCTGGCCTCGTCAGCGGCACGGTCACGCCCAGTTCCTTGCCTACCTATGACCGAGCCGGACAAAAAGCTGCGGTAACACATACCATGACCGGTGCTGCGGCGTCCTGTACATCATCGTTGGGTGGCAGTGTTATTTGGCCAGCCAATACCAAGATTATTGGTGATGTCACGATTAGTGGCGGTTTGCTTCCTTGTGTTGTAACCGTGCAAGGTAATGTCTGGGTAACCGGCAGCATTACGCTCAAAAACAATGGCTCTATCAAGCCCGCAGAATCGGTGGGTGGCACCATGCCAGTTATCATGGTTGATGGCAGCAGTGGTGTCACCTTTAACAACACCAGCAGCGCCGGTATTAATTTGTCCCTAACTGGATTAGAATTTATTACATTTTACTGTGGAGTTGGTTGCAATGAAGACAATCCGGTTACCGGTACTGCCTTAGCAGCTTCCCAAACCATCCCTACGATTAGCATGAATAACGCCTCGCTGGCTGTGAATAGTGTCTTTTACGCCTACTGGTCCCAAATCAATCTAGCAAACTCCGGCCAAGTGGGCGCGGTAGTCGGTCAAAATATCGTGTTGTCGAATACGGCTTCTATATCGCTCGGTGGCACGGCCAGTGTTGGCACTACCACGTGGGTTATAAAGGGGTATCGACGGCAATTTTAAGCTGATTATCTGTTATACTAGAGGAAATGCTTATGCCTAGAGGTGGGCAAGAATGAAAATCGCTAAAACGCCGTATTTTTTCCACGACAAACCCCTGTTTGGACTTGATATTGGTCATGGCTCATTGAAAGTTATGCAGTTAGCCGGTGGCGGCAAGGTCGGCGGCAAGTTACATCCGCCACGCGTCGTCGGTTACGGTTTTGCCACCTTTGATAAAGCGGCTCAGCAAAACGGCGTAGTGGTCCAACCCGAAATCATCGCCAAAGCCGCACTCGATCTGTTCGAGCACCATTTGGTGGGCGATATTACAACCCGGCGCGTGGCTTTAGCGATCCCCACTTATCGCACCTTTACGCGTTCCATGCAGCTGCCCAAACTCAAACCGAGCAAGCTGGCAGAAGCCGTGCAGCTAGAAGCTGAACAGTACATTTCCTTGCCCTTAAATGAGCTCTATCTAGACTGGGATATTATTCGTGAAACAGCGGATGGCATTGAGTTGTTTGTGGTAGCTGTGCCTAAGACTATCGTTGATTCTTACTTGGAATTGGCCCAACTGCTCGGCCTAGAAACAGTGTTGATTGAGCCCACCATGAGCTCATCCGGCCGCTTATTTACCATCGACGAACGCAGCGAACTATCCACTGTTATTATCGACTTTGGCTCGCTCTCCTCCGACATCAGCATTTTCGATAAACACACCCTCGTGGCCGGCACCGTGCAAGGTGGTGGCGTGGACTTTACTAACTCCATTAAAGAGCGCTTAGGTGTCACCCTAGAGGAAGCTGGTTTGATCAAAACCCGTTACGGTTTGCATGTCAGCAAGAAGCAAGCCGAGATTACAGCCGCTCTCGAACCAACCCTGGAAGCCATCGTCAAAGAAGTTCGCCGCATGATTCGCTACTACGAAAAGCACTACGACAACGATCGCCCCATTACCCAAATTATTACCATCGGCGGTGGCGCTAACATGCCCGGATTAAGTGAATATTTAACCGATGTCTTGCGTCTGGCCGTCCGTCACACCGACCCTTGGCAATATCTGAACTACCATCGCTTACAGCCGCCTTCGCCAGCCGATAAGCCCATGTATGCCACTGTGGCTGGCCTCAGCTTGAGCTCGCCCAAGGAGCTGTTCCGATCATGATCAATCTTTTACCACCAGAAGTAAAACAGAGCTACCGTTTTGGTCGGCGAAATATTAGTTTGCGCCGCTGGGTGCTCGCTTTTCTAATCGCCTTGGTTGGGCTCGGTGGTCTAACGACCTACGGTTTGCTCAGTTTACGACAGTCAACCACCCACTACCAGCATCAAGTGAAAGCTACTGAAGCCCTATTCGCCCAAGAAAAGTACTCTCAAACCGAAGCCGAGGTCAAGGACATCAGCAATAGTTTTAAATTGGTGGTGAAGGTTTTAAGCCAAGAGGTGCTGTTTTCGCAAATGATTAAGCAGATTGGTGCGCTGATACCCGACAATGCCGCGCTGACCGGCCTGACCATTAGCCAAGTCCAAGGGGCTTTGGATATATCGGCGGTTGCCAGCGATTACAGTACCGCCACTCAGATTCAGGTCAACCTAGCCGACCCTGCTAACAAGATTTTCAGTAAAGCTGATCTGGTGAGCATTAGCTGCAATACCAAAACGGCTGTCAATCCAGCCCTGCCTTGCAGCGTCACCATCAGGGCCCTGTTTGCCGAAGCCAATCCTTTCCTCTTTATCAATAGCCAGCCAGGAGCGACGCCATGAGTCCCAAGCGCCTCTATATTGGGCAAGGCATTGTGTTGCTGTTGCTGCTGTTAGCTCTGCTGGGCGGCACCTATGGTGTTAGTCATCTTTTTGCCAGTCGAGCCGACCAACTAACTGCTTTGAAGGCCAAGAGTCAGGCTCTGAACCAAGAGCAAACCAGTCTCGACCAAGCTAAACAAGATATTAAAAAGTACTCGAACTTGGCAGGAATCGCCAAGAATGTCGTACCCGAAGACAAGAACCAGGCCGAAGCCGTTCGCGAAATTGTTAAATTAGCGGCGGCCAATAATATCAAACTAGCGACCATTACTTTTCCCGAATCCACCTTGGGTAGCAGCGGTGCTGCCAATGGCACGACGGTCCGTCAAAGCACCAGTGCTAATGCGGCCAGCAGCCGCCTATCGCAACTAACACCTGTCAAAAATATTCCTGGCGTCTACGTATTGCCGATTACTATCCAAGGCGATCCACAAACGGCCGTCCAGTACACCTCATTCATCAACTTCCTGTCAGCCCTAGAGCACAACCGACGAACAGCCCAGATTAGCACTATTACTTTGACCCCCGACCCTGGTGATTCCAGCCTTTTGACTTTTCAATTAAGCCTAAATGAGTATATTGAGCCATGAGTAAAATGCCTACGAAACTGTCCTCACAAGCGCTGTTAGAACGCAGCAAAGAGCTGATTGCTAGTCTTGGCCGCTATCGGTTGGTGTTATTTGTAGTGCTAGTAGCTGCTCTGTATGGGCTGGTACTCACCCGTCTGAACAGCCTTATAAACACCGAGCCTTCGGATGACGCTGTCACCAGCCAAGTTCAGGCGGCACGCATTCCACACATCGAACCCTCCGTGATCAACCAATTACAATCGCTCAAAAATAACAGTGTGAGCGTTCAAGCCTTGTTCAACCAACAGCGCAACAACCCGTTTTAGATCTTAACCTTCAGTATTGATATTCACGCCACCAGGATTTTCAGCTGGTGGATATTGATAGCCTCCAGCTGGTGGGTAGCTAGGTGGCGCGGGCTGATAACTAGCCGGTGGGTAGGCGTTAGGGCCAGGGGCCGCCGGTGCGACCGGAGCGGGTTGCATGGGCTGATAGGCGGCATAACTACTTTCGTCTCGATACGGTCGTTGCAAGTCTGCCCCGCGACGACCCTGCTCGAAATGCTCACGAGCAGTTAGAATCTGCTGGGCATAATAATTGGGGTTCGGGCAGTACAAGAACATAAACTTACTGCGTTCACCGGCCGTCTCGACACGCAACACCCCATAGTTCAGCATATGGGCCACAATACCGTTTTGGTCGGCGGTCACATCCTCCAGATTGCCCAGACTGAGCTGGCTGGATTGCTTGTGAAACAGGCTAGTTTGAGTAATTTGCGTCAGGCTATCACTCGTCAATACCCAACTATTACCCCAGTAAACAGTACTGAAAATCCAAACAAAGCCGGCACAAATAGCGGCGAACAGCACAAAAATCAAGGCACCGAGCTCGTTAACTTGCGATCGAGTCATGGTGGTTATAGCCATTGGGGCAATCACGAATGCCAGTACTGCAGCAACCGTCAATAAAATGCCAACGCCGATGTAAACACCAAAAATACCGATAGGATGGCGTTTGATTTCAGCAATCATTTGCTCACCAGGCTGCATGACTGAGAGAGGGTTATGAACGGGGTGGCGATTATTGTCAGGCGCAGTTGGTGGCGCCGAACTAGGCGTCGGTGCAACTGGCGGTAGGGGGTTGGTGGGTGGTGTGGCGGCAAACTGATTGGGATCTTGTGGATACATGCGTTTTATTATATCTCACGATGGTGTGTTCTGTACTCGGGCAAAGCAAAATCATTGCTTTGACCTGCGTGCCTCCACTATAGCAGCGTCGACTGCTGGTCATCAGTTTTGGCGGGCTTTTTGCCCAGGTGAGCATAACCCTTGGGTGTAACTTTGCGCCCACGCGGCGTACGCTCCAAAAGACCGACCTGCAGCAGATATGGTTCATAGAAGTCTTCGATAGTGCCACGTTCTTCACTCGTCAAGGCTGCTAGGGTTTCCACGCCGACGGGCCCACCAGAGTAATTTTCAATGATAGCTGCCAGAAGGGTACGATCGGCAGCGTCCAAGCCTAACTCGTCAATGTCGAGCAGTGTCAGCGCTTTGGTGCTAATTTGGGTGTCGATAATGCCATCGCCATTCACATCGGCGTAATCACGCACCCGTTTCAGTAAGCGGTTGGCAATGCGTGGCGTTAAACGAGCCCGTTTAGCCAGTTCGGCGGCGGCGGGCTTGTCGATTTTGACTCCCAGAATGGTCGCCGCCCGCTCAATAATTTGTTGGATTTCCGCGGGTGTATAAAATTCGAGACGATGAATTAAGCCGAAGCGATCTCGCAGGGGTGCCGCCAATGAACCAGTCCGAGTAGTGGCGCCAATGATTGTGAACTTTGGCAAATCAAGCCGGAGCGAACGGGCGCTTGGACCCTTGCCTAGCATAATGTCGAGCTTGAAATCTTCCATGGCGCTATACAGCACTTCTTCGACGCTACGATTTAAGCGATGTATTTCGTCAATAAATAAAATGTCGCCATCGCTCAGATTGGTCAGCAAGCTGGCCAGATCACCGGCACGTTCAATAGCCGGGCCACTGGTAACCCGAATTTGCGCGCCCATTTCGTGAGCAATGACATTGGCAAGCGTGGTTTTACCGAGCCCCGGCGGGCCATGCAGCAGTACGTGATCAATTGGCTCGTTGCGTTTTTTGGCAGCGGTAATGGCCAGCTGTAAGTTTTGCTTCAAACGTTCTTGACCGATGTAATTCGCAAAGTCGCGCGGTCGCAGCGTAATTTCTAGCTCAACTTCTTGTGGCTCTTCGTCTTGGCCGCTGGCATCAACAATCCGGTCAATCATCCTGATAGTCTTTCTTTAGCTTTTCGATAATTTCTTTGTATCCATGCTCGTCAACATAATCCCAGGCAACAATATAGTCAGTGGCGTCGTGCTTTTTGTTCACGGCAATGTCACGTTCTAAGCGCTCGGGCGCTTTCAGTATATCAAGGTAGATAGCTTTGTGAACGGCGTGGACAGGAATGTGTGCAATGGCCGTAAAACTATGCTGCTTGCCAAACAGCTTTTCCCAACGTGGCAATAAGTCCGCTGCGGAGGACAAACTAGTATTGTCGGTTAACAAACGGTGAGTAAGTTCATGGGTTAGTATATCGACAAAATAGTCTGGTTCGGACATTACGCCAATAATCATAGGGTCGCTAAAAGCATGGAACCACGGTGCAATATAGACGTCGACGACATTCTGATAGAACTCCAGCCCGAGTAGTTCGCACATGCCCGTCAGGACCTTTTCCTCATACGGTTTCCAAGCTTCTTGATACTCGGCAACACGCTTTTCCATCCACTCATCATCAGCAAGTGTTTTACCCTCGCCCCACAGTTCATGGAGGTGCTTAGAGGCATTTTCACGGAGTAGCCAGGCATCTTTAATGCGAATTTCAGGTAACGTCATAACTAACCTTTCAGGGCTAATTTGATTCTTTCTTCAGTAGGTAGAGTTTTGTCTATAGTTTGTAGGGCGACCATGGCGTCGGTTTCACTGTAGCCAAGAGCTAGCAAGCCTTGCACGGCTTCGTCGGCAGTATTCACGCCACCGCGATTCACCACGTCTTCGGCACCTGCGCTAGCCACCAAGCCGACTTTGTCGCGAAGTTCAACCACCATTTGCTCGGCAGCCCGCTTGCCCACACCCTTAGCTGACTGCAATAATTTGACGTCACCGGCAGCAATCGCTGTGCGAACAGTATCACTTGGGCCGATACCTAGGACTGCGAGCGCTACTTTTGGCCCCACATTTTTCACGCTTAATAATTGCTCGAATAAACCTTTGGTATCCAAGGCAATGAAGCCATATAGATCGTGGGTATCCTCACGGATGTGCTCGTGCACGTAGAGTTTGGCTGATTCACCAGCCTGCAAGTGATCATAATCACTTGGCGGAACCAGCAAACCGTAGCCGACGCCACCAACTTCTAAAACAACTTGGTCGAGCAGCTTTTCGCTCACCACGCCAGATAATGTCGCAATCATACTCTTATTATACTGCGTGATCGCACGAATTACCGCACGGTTTGAGCGTGCATCAGCGCGGCCGCAAGAGCGTCGGCGCAATCATCGGGTTGCGGGGCCGTCTTTAAGCCCAAAATCACCCGCACCATTTCCTGCATCTGTTTTTTATCAGCTCGACCGTAGCCCGTTAGCGCCTGCTTAATTTGCAGTGGGGTATACTCAAAAATCTCCAAGCCAGCTTGCCGCCCACAAAGTAGCACCACGCCGCGGGCTTGGGCTACCGTCATGGCGGTGGTCACGTTTTGGGCAAAAAAGAGCTTTTCTACTGACATGGCTGTGGGTTTGCTAGTGGTAATAATATCGGTTAGCTCATTAAATATAGTTTCTAAGCGCACCGCATCATCTTCCTTCACGGGCGTGCGAATTACGCCAGCGTCAACTAGCTGTGCTTTACCCCGCTCGGCTTCAATGACACCAAAACCTAAAATACCCGTACCTGGATCGATGCCTAAAATTCTCATAGTTTGATATCGAGGCTGTGATTTACTTGTTTGGTCATCGGAAGAATAATTGCCAGGCTAAGTAATAATGTCAGCGTGTCAAAAACAATGCGCTTAGTAGATTTAGTGGTGTAGTTCCGAATGATTTTACCGTTGGCATCAGTCTGCTGACCAATAGTTAGCCAGCCCCACGGCACTCCATAATGAACTTCGGTAACTTGGGCTTCGATGGAAACTGCACAACCATGACTACAGTCACTAGGATGTACCAACTGTGTGGAATAATCATGCTTGAGCGGTACGAGAAAGATAAAAGCTGCCACCATGAGCATGATCAAAACCACAAATAAGCGATGTCTAATCAGCCGCTTAAGCATAACCTGATAATAGCACACGCGCCTCAAGTAAGCAGTCGAACTACAGCAAGCTTTCGTCGATGTCAAAATTCACATGCGTAGCGCTGACATCATCAAGATCTTCCAGAGCGTCCATCAAACGCATAATTTTGCCAGCCGTGTCTTTGTCGGTGATTTCGACGGTGTTATTCGGTACATAGGTTAATTCAGCTTCAGTGACTTCCAGACCGCCGTTACGCAAAGCGTCACGGACTTTAGCCAAGTCGGTGGGCGCCGTATAAATGACCGATTCGCCCCCTTCTTCCTGGACGTCTTCGGCGCCGGCATCAAGCGCCGTCATCAGTACCTCGTCGCCAGTTCTGGTAACCCGAATGGTGCCCTTACGGTCGAATTGAAAAGCCACACTGCCCTTATCCGCAATGTTGCCGCCGTGCTTACTAAAGGCTAATTTAACGTCGGGGTAAGTGCGATTAATGTTATCGGTGGCACACTCGGCCAGAATTGCCACCCCGCCCGGACCGTAGCCTTCATACAGAATCTCTTGTAATTGCGCGGCGTCTTTATCTTTCGCCCGATCAATGGAACGCTGAATGTTAGCCGCCGGCATGTTTGAAGCTTTGGCTTTGTCGACAGCTAGGCGCAGAGCGAAATTCGTTTCAATGTCAGTGCCGGCGCGCGCCGCAATCGCAATGGCATTGCCAAGCTTGGTGAATAAAGCGCCACGGGCAGCGTCTTTGGCACCTTTCTCGCGTTTAATTGTTGACCATTTACTGTGTCCCGACACGTCTTAAGCTTCCTGTTTAACAATTTTCTTATCTGTTATTCTAACATTTTAGGACCAGGTTCGCAATCGTGTCATTTCGACCGAAGCGGAGAGATCTTACTTGAGCGCATAGATTCCTCGACTGCGCTCGGAATGACAGTTGTCGCCCCTTTTGTCTTGAGTTGTAGCAGTAGACTCATGCCCAATGCTAGTGTATACAATCCAACCAATCCCGACACCGCCAAGCTGAGATGTTGGCGGAAAATGTGCGGAATCCGAGCCAGCAAGTGACTGATATCCAACATATACGTCAATAGAATGCGCGCCGGCCAAGCCAACCACCCAGCGATCGGACCCACCAACATACCAGCTAAACCAGCGATAGCGCACAGCAACATAGCTAGAGGCACGAGTGATGTCACCAGCACATTCGCTGGCAAACCAATGAATGAAATCTGCCCGAATGTGAATAACACGAATGGCAATGTCATCAGTTCAGCGCAGGCGCTTTCAAGCGCAATCGATACTACCATTGACTCTCGCCAACGCGGTCGCCAGCGAGCTCGAAAACTTGGCGCCACTACCAGCACACCATAGAAGGCCAAAAAACTAAGATACCAACTCGCGTCGCTCCAGACATACATGGGGTTCAGCCAAGCAGTGAGTGCCGCTGCCAGCACAATCAAATTAAGCGGCTTAAAAGTCCTCCCATAGTACATTGCAACAATACTTAACATGCTAACTATTGCCGCACGTACGATGGAAGCACTGGAACCAGCCAACAGCACAAAGCTACCTATCAAGCTGAGCGATAGCAGGAGTGATAAGCGTTTAGAGCGCTCAGCTAACAAGCCCTTGCTGGCCTGCAAGATAATAGTCAGGTTGTAGCCGGACACCGCAATAATATGGGTTAAACCGACCATCAATAAATCTTGCTTAACACTGGGTGGCAGCGTAGCACGTTGACCAATCAACAAGCCCAGACCAAATGACGCTAGCGGTTCTGGTAAGGCACTCTGCAAGCCAGCATCGAACTTCCGGCGCACACTAGCGATGAGTGATGAATGGTGTGCCACGAGCTCCAACTCGGCATAGCTAATCTGCGCCTGGTAGGCGCCCCACCCCGGATATAGCTTGCCGCTCACCTGCACTACATCTCCCGCAAAGATCGCTGGCAGCCCAAAACCACTGACTTCAATTTTACCGACTAGCCTCTCGCCAGTGTCGAGCTGCATATGCGCGGCATCAAAACTGAGCTGCGCATTCGGACCGTACACCGCATCGTCCAAAGCCTGTACGGTGAGCGTAACCCTCTGCTTGCCGAGCGCTCGGTACGCGCCTAATTTATGCTGATAGAAATTGCCACGATAACCACCAAGGCACAGTCCTAGCCCAGCAACCAATACCAGACCCAACAGCGTTCGGCGCCGTAACAACACAGCCACAGCAAGCAGGCCGAGACACTTGGCACCACTCGCCCGCCAGCCAATCACCGCCAGACCAATTCCCACCAGAAAGGCCAAGCCACCTACGACCCATATAGTTGTCCGCCGAAATTGGTGGTACTTGAGTCGCTGCAGCCTGCCCACGGCGCTATCCTACCAAACCTAACTCACGAATATATTAAAACTTAATGAAACGTTAACAAGATTTATCGCTACCGATAGAAATGCTAGTATTGGTCCATGCAATGGCAAGATTATGTGATCGCCGTCGGCTCGATACTTTTCATTATCGCCCTAATGCCGTCGGTGTTGGGCAAGAATAAACCTGCCCTCTCGACCAGCGTCATGACTGGCTCGGTACTGATGGTGTTTGCCATTACCTACACCACGCTTCACTTATGGTTTGCAGGTATTACTACTGCCTTAACGGCTATTCAGTGGTTTATTCTAGCCATCCAGAAATACCAGCAAAAACCCGAAAAGTAGTCTTTAGGCTTGTTTGCAGCATTCGACCACTGTTTAAGCGATTGACTTTTTGGCTAAAATCTCGATAATGTAAGGAGTTATTTTGCCTGTGCGAAATAAATCAAAACATTAAACCAAGGAGCATCTGCGACTGTTTAATGTTTTGAGAAGGAGGCTGAGCGAGAAGCTCATATGCCGACAAGCAGAAGCCACAAGCTGATGCGCGTCGGCTGGAGCATCGAGCTCGAGCCGACGAGGGCCCATAGCTCAGTTGGTTAGAGCAGTGGACTTTTAATCCACGTGTCCCGGGTTCGAGTCCCGGTGGGCCCTCCAATGAAAATGCCTCAGTCAATGCTGAGGCTTTTTCATTCAAGGCCCGTCGACACTTGTTACCGGGATGCAGGTTCGCCATCGGCGAAGATGCAAGTCCCGCGTTCGATCGCCCAGGCTACGCGCAGGAACTCATTCCGAGCATAGCCACAGATGCGCGCTGTCCCGGTAACCCCAAACCGGCTCCTTCATACTCCTCTGCTTTGAGGAGTTTTTGCTATCATAAAGTTATGGATATAAAAGGTTTTGAGAAAATCCGCGAGCTGCTTGAATTAGAAACGATTGATGCACGAGTGCGACCACCACTCGCCGACACTGCAGAAGTGAAATATTTTGGTATTGCCAATGCAGACATTAATACGGCTGAAATTTCAGGGCTCGGCAATCTCGTGTGCGAACAATTTGCCGAGGTAGAATATACCGGCTTTGCCCGAGGTTACTACAGTTTTGTCGACCACTCGCTGACCGATAGGGTTTAATCCTTTGGTACACTGTTCCTATGGAAGCGATGAGTACATTCGACGTAGTCTACCGAATAATCGAAAGAGACCATCCTCGGCTAATCTATATATCTGGTAAAACATCCACAGGCAAAACCACACTCGCCAACTCTCTCCAAGGCAAATACCATACTGCCATTATCGAGCTAGACAAAATTATTCTTGGTATTGAAGCTCCAAAAGAAATTAATAAATTTGTGGCGATCTATCGAAATCGTGATCAAGTTAAGCTGATAGAACTATTTGTTGCCCGTGTTAAGCAGGCCGTTCAAGAAGCGCTAAAAACACACAAATCAGTTATTTTTGAAGGGGCTATTGCGAACACTAAGACACTGCAGAAGATCGTGGACGCATACCCAAATGACTTTTTATTCATATATTTGACGCCAGTCAGCTTAGAAGCATACACTGAGCGTCTTACGAGCCGCTTTGTCTTAGCTACACCGCATCATAACTCTGGTTTACCACCAAGTTTCTGGGCACTATTTAATGAGAAGGAATTAGCCAATTTTTATACGACGAGAAACATTACTCCGGAGATTCATACCCACATCATCACTTACGCAAAGGCTTCGATGGAAGAGTCTGAAGCTCGATTAGCGATGTTTAAAGAAGCTTTTCATGACATCCTTGTTCTGACAGTTTAGTTCTCTGTTATCATGACTGTATGGCTAAAGATGACAGCTTAACAACACTTCAACAACTGCGCGCTATTTGGGGTGTGGCTGTTTTAAGTTTTCAAACTGCACCCGGTGCGGTGGTCTTCAAATTACTCGGCTCAGTCATTAATGCCCTCCTGCCAATTGCTACCACCTACTTTGCTGCTCGCACCACCACTGCCCTGGCCGCTGCTTACAACGGGCAGACTAACGCGAAGTCACAAGTTATTCTCTACGTGATCCTAACAGCCGTTTTTGGCCTGATCATGACAGCTTGGAGCAGTCTTGATAATTATGTGCAGGCTAAGATGCGCTATGTAGTAGAGACCCGGGTGAGCAACCGAATGTTTGAGCATTTTTTGTCGCTAGAATTCTGGCGTTACGACGATAAGCGTACTGCCGATTTATACGACCGTGCTCAGAAGTTCGCTCAATTCTTCTCGTGGATTTTCGATCGCATCGCCACCATCATTTCCCAGCTCATTGGCGTAGTTAGCGCCATTGTTGCCTTAGTCTTCGTGAACGGCGGCATTGCTGCTTTTATTTTAATTGCAGTTGCCCCGGGTATTTATGTGCAGTTCAAACTTTCGCGTCGTCAAATTAAACACTGGAATGAAAACGTTGAGGTTCGTCGCTCACTCAACCTCATCGAATGGAACATGTTGCAACCACGACTCATCAGTGAGCTGCGACTGTACGGCATGGTTAACTATCTACTCCGTTTGCGCACCAACTTACGTGATCGTGACGAGAAAAAGCGGATCGAAATTGAGCGCGACACCGTGCCCCTCACGCTGCTTTCCAATGTGCTCGAAGCCGGAGCCGAAGTAGCCGCTCTTATTTGGATCAGTCTACAGATCATCGCTCGCAAGCAGCCACTTGGCCAATTCCTTTACGTGCAACAAATGGTAGCTCGCGCCATTAGCAGTGCCTCCAGTGTGGTTTCGACCATTAGCAGCATTGATGAAGACGTTGCCAACTTGTTCGACTACGAGCAATTTATGAAGTTACCTGTTCGCCAAGAGGGTCACAAAATCCTCACTGAAGCACCCGCAGCAATTACACTGCACGATGTATCATTCCATTATCCCGGTGATAAGTCGCCAGAGGTTTTGCATCACATTAGCCTCGAAATTAAACGCCATCAGCATGTCGCCATCGTTGGCGAAAATGGCGCCGGCAAAACCACTCTCATTAAGTTGCTGACTGGTTTATACCATCCAACCAGCGGCGAGTTATTGCTTGACGAAACGCCCATGCAAACAATTGATGTAACGTCGTGGCATCAGCAGCTTGGGGTGCTGCAGCAAGAGTTTATTTACTACGGTTTTGCGACCGCCCGCGACAATGTGCGTTATGGCCACGTAGATTTGCCTTATGACGAGCAAAAACTAGCCCAAGCTTTAGAAGATGCCGAAGCCACCGACTTCGTGCACAAGCTACCCAAAGGCTTGGATTCCTATGTGAATAACTGGATGGAGGATGACGAGGGCAACAAAGGTGTCGATCTATCGGGTGGCCAATGGCAACGCTTGGCACTGGCTCGCAATTTTTACCGCAATGCACCAGTTATCATTCTGGATGAACCAACTTCTGCAATTGACGCTTTAGCCGAAGCGCGTATTTTCAAGCGCTTGTTTGAAGGCCGTGATCGCACTGTCATAACCATTAGTCACCGTTTATCCACCATCAAAAAGGCCGACATCATTTATATGCTCAAGGATGGCAAGGTCGTGGAAAGTGGCACCCACGATGAGTTGATCGCCAAAAAAGGTGCTTTCTACAAAATGTTTGAAGCGCAATTGCATTAGCTGATCTGCAGACGCAAAGTCACTATTATAGCGCAGCTTAGCAAGCATTTTTCTAACGGACAGGACCGCCCGAAAAGTCTACAGTAGAGCCTGCAATAGTAATCTAAATAAGGAGGTAGCTATGGCAGGAACCAGCAACCGTGGTTTTGCTTCAATGGACCCCGATCGACAACGTGAAATCGCCAGCGAAGGTGGCAAGGCCAGTGGCGGTAACTTCGCCAATGATCCGCAACGCGCCAGTGAAGCCGGCAAAAAGGGTGCGGCGGCTCAGCCAACTGAAGCCAAAGCCCGAGGCGGACAGAACAGTCATCGTAATCGATAGGCCCGTCCGCACGTTATCAGCCACCGCAGTTCTCGCCCGTGAGGAATGCGGTGGCTTAGTAGATAGAGCTAAAGAAAGGAAATAGTCATGGCCAAATATGGTAAGAAAGCCCAAGAAGAAGTCGAAAAGACTATGCACGAACACAAGCATGAGGGTAAGTTTCAAAGCCGTCAGCAAGCCATTGCCGTGGGCTTAAGCAAAGCCCGCCAGCAAGGCGGTAAGGTACCTAAGCACTAGCTATCATGCCAATGTACCAAGCAGTATTGTGCGGCTCCCCCCACCGTGCCTCAATGGCCAAGCGTCGCTGATCACTTGAAGCATACTGCTCTTGCATCGGCAGGTTCAGTCGGCTTGCCAGACGGTCAAACTCGTCAAAAATGACCGCTTCGGCCGCTTGTATGACATCTTGGCCGGCCAAAAAACCTTCCAAAATCTCCTGTCCAGCTTCACTGTACTGCACTTTTTCTGTCATGTTCGTTTGTCCCGCCCAATTATGCGGGCATCCTATCTATGGTTTACTCTCACCAATGACCGTTGTCAATAGGTCAATGTTTGTGATGCTTACCAGCATCGCCAGTTTTTGGCCGCTGCAGCCAAAGCACGAGCAAACAGACCAGCGCACTGGCACTGACAATCAAATCTTGAGCACGAGTAATCTGCGTCCACAAGGCCGCATCGACAATGTTATGACTTAAGCCCGGCGACAGCAGCGGTACCACCAGTAAGGCGCCAACAATACCCACACCGAGTGCCGGCAAGATATTGAGGACCAGCCGCGGCGCACCGCGCACCGTTCGAATCATAAAAATAGTGGTTAGTAACACTGGGAACAGCAGCAAAACCAAGCGGAGGTTCCGATCGCTAACCGTTAGTGGCTGGGCGGTCACTCGGTTATTGGCCAAGAAGCTAAAGAAAGAACTGGCATCTTTGCCCACAAACTGCGTCAGTACATCGCCCAAACAGAGACTTAAAAAGACGAGCGTAGCATTAACCCGCAGGGCAAGCAGTAGAACAACCGGTATGAAAAGGATTAAAGCCAGAATGAGCGCGGGCGACATATGCCTAATATACCATGAAAGCACGAGCGTTATGCGCTTCTCTAAAACGCTAATGCTATAGTGGGGTAATGAATCTGCGCACGCTCGACCTGCAGTTGATTGCCCTGGTACGTCGCTGGTATATACCGCTCGCCCGTCTGGCAATCTTTATTGTGTACTTCTGGTTTGGAATTTTGAAGCTGTTTAACCTCAGTCCAGCCGGTCCACTGGCTGCCGCCCTGACAGCTAAAACCATTGGACTAGCCCATTACAGCTTGGCCTTTCACATCTTAGCTGTTTACGAATGCGTCATCGGCGTGATGTTCTTGTTTCCGAAGCTGACTCGAGTTGTCATCCCCTTGCTGCTGATTCACATCGTTATTGTCTGCTCGCCGTTACTACTCGTGCCCCATTTAGCCTGGCAGCACCCCTTTGTGCCAACACTAGAAGGTCAATACATCATCAAAAACGTGGCGATTGTGGCACTGGCTATTGGTCTAGCCGCCCACACGATGCCCTTACAGGCCAAAGCGAAACGACGCTAAGCGCCGATTTTATCCTTACGGCGGCCGCCCTTAGCAACCAGTTCGGCATAATCGATAATCTTGGCAGCGACGTTGTGACTAGTCACTTTTTCAATCTTGAAACCGGGGCTAGAGTTCACTTCAAGCACCAACGGCCCACGCTCACTGCGCATCATGTCAACGCCAGCAATTGGCAAACCCATGGCTTTGGCAGCGCGCTGAGCAGTTTTGCGCTCTTCGTCGGTTAATTTCACGGGAATACCTTCGCCACCTTGGGCAATATTTGATCGAAAGTCATCATCGAGGCTTTGGCGCAACATGCTGGCCACAACCTTACCATTCACCACAAAGACACGAATGTCCACGCCGGCACTTTCGGCCACAAATTCTTGGACCACAAAGCTCACGCCTTCCACATAAAAGGCCTGCATCACAGCCTTAGCCGCTTTACGAGTTTCGGCGAGCACCACACCGTTACCACGGGTACCACGAGCCACTTTGATAATTACTGGGGCGCCACCGACTTGTTCGAGCACGTCGTCGAGGTCGGCTGCTTCACGAGCAAACACTGTTTTTGGAATGCCGATGCCGGCTTTAGCCAACAGCTGAATGCTGCGCAATTTGTCACGCGAGCGAACAATGGCTAATGAGCTGGTTACGGTTGGCACGTTACGCATTTCGAATTGTCGCACAATTGAGGAGCCATAACCCGTCAGCCGGGCCGAAATACGAGGAATAATCACGTCAACATCTTTCAGCTCTTCACCGTTGTAGCGAATAACTGGATTGCCGCGTTCGGCCGTAATGTAACATTTGGAGTAGTTGATAATTTGGACGTTGTGACCGCGCGCCAAAGCCTCCTCCTTGAGACGTTTGGTGGAGTAGTTGCCCGGGCCTTTGGATAAAATTGCAATATTCATAGTGCGTACCTTACTCACTCTTCTGGTTTACGTCAACCAAAAAACCATGGATTCGTAAGAAATTCCGGCCAATCAGCATCGGAAATTTCATAGAACCACGATTCGTTAGGGTAATAGTAATAGGATAGTTTTTGCCTAAAATACCGATTTCGGTATTGATGGCATAGCGTCGAGCAGTCATTCCGTTTGAGCTGGTAACTCGTCGTCGATGATAGGTGGCGACTTCAAGGGTGTGGTCTTTACTGCCTAGTGGTGAAAAGCGCAGCCGGCGTTCGCCGTTCTCTAGTTTCACTTCGCGAATTTGCGTGGCATGCAGCGCGCCAGAATAGGCACCCGTGTCAATTTTGGCCCGTACGCCTTCAATACCAAACAGTGGTAAATCGACGTCTAGCGCCCGACCGACCGTGGTTGGTACTTCTGCTTTCTTAAATGAAGACCAGGTAAATTTCACGAGTTATATTGCTCCTTACCGTGGCAATTGTTGAGAACCTCTAAATTATACCATATAAATCATATTTATACAATACTCTTACCCCTACGCATTAGCGTGTAGGACACGAGTGTAGACTAAGTAAATTGCCAGCAAAACTAAGAGTAAAACCGTCAATAACAGAGGTATAAAACCAGTTTGGTTTATTGGGGTGCGTTTCACTGCTACCCATTATTGCCATAACCAGTATGGAGTGCAAGTCTTAGGCGGCCAGAATATGATCAGCGATCGTACGATGATCAGATCGACTGAGGTCGAGTTTACCGGCCAATAGCAAATCGAGATCGGCCTGGGTGTGTACATTACGCAAGCATTCCCAAACGCTTTGCTTGCCATTGAACATCGCCAGATCTTTGGTGTAAATCAAGCCTGACTGTTGGGTGTCGGTACCGCGAAAGAGACGCATTTCTTGCAGCATGGCGTTGCGCTGTGACTTACCAAGACTATCGTCAACACTCTCAAGAGGACGACCCTTGGCCATCAGTAAGGACTTAAAGCGCCAATGGATTTCGTGAGCAGCTTTTAGATCACGTGGCTCATGACCATCAAGACCGTAGACCAAGCCTGCCAATAAGTAATATTCGTCGCTGTGAGCATCTTCGCCCCCACTATAGGCAGTTTCAAAAGCCATACCCAGTGCCTCTTCAAAGTCCAGGTAGCCATCTTGGCCATAGGCAGCACTCAAATAACCGGCTTTTTCGGCGTTGATCGAACGCAAAGTGTGAACACCAAGTTCATGCACGACCACTTGGTATAAGTCTTTGCCTGATTTTTCTTTACGCTTCATGCCAACTTCTATTTGCTTCTTGTGGGCTGAAACCGAAACAACAGAGGCGTTTTCGGTTAATACGACTTGCCAGCCGAGCTCGTGACCGCCGAGCTGTTGCAGCACAACATTAAGGGCGTCGCGGACTTCTTCATTGGCATAAATTTTCTCTGGGTCAATATGTGCCATTAACGGATCGAAACGCTCACGAACTAAGGCACCGACGCGAGCCATGGTTTCGGTATCGGGCTGGACTATTTCGTAATTTGACTCGCCGATTGGGCCCAAGAGTGCACTCAATTCATCGGCAATTTCTTTGTTGATACCAGTTATTTGGGCTTGTTCAATCAGTGGTAAAAGTTTGGCGTGCGCAATGGCGTTGAATACGTCCTGCTCGGGCTTGCCATACAAACCTTCCGAGGCCAGCTTAAACCAGTCGCGACTTTCAGCTCGCTCGGTTTCGGTTTTGCTGGTATCGTTCATCTCTTTAGCGGCTTTGAGCAGAAACAATTCGCTGGCGCGATACTCAATAGCATCAAAGAGCGCACTAACTTTTAGCGATTCGTGGCCACTCATGGTGGTTTCGAGAGCTTGCTTCATTGGGTAACCAACCCGATCGAGATTGGTATCGCTTAGCTCTGGATAATTCGGCTGCATATGAGGAATTGCGCCGGCCAGAAAAGCGGCTTTTTGTGGGGCAATATCTTCACTGCGAAAGTATTCATAACTCTGCAGACCAACAATTTCGGGCTGCGCTTCCACAAGCTGTTCGACAGTAGACAGCGTAGCTTGTTCATGCAAATTGGGGGCAAATTCTGCCATGGAGCATATTATAGCATAAACAGAATGATTTTACCAGAGTTTTTTGTGTGGTTTGTCGGCTTGAAAATCTTGCAGTAAGGCTTGCTGCTGCTTGGTTAGTTTAGTTGGGGTATCGACAATCAGCGTAATAATGTGAGCACCACGTGAGCCGCCTTTCAAATGCGGTACTCCGTGACCCGACAACTTAAAATCGCTGCCGGATTGGGTGCCAGCTGGGACTTTCATCTGTATGGGACCGTCTACGGTGGCAACTTCGATTTCAGTACCCAACGCCGCCTCAACCATGCCAACGTGCTCTTCACTTAAGATTAAATCACCTTCGCGGGTAAACTGCTTGTGTGGCTTCACCCGAATTTGGACGTATAAATCACCCTTGGGGCCATTAGCCACCGCTTCCCCATGTTCACGCAAGCGAATGGTCGCCCCATCATCGATACCGGCCGGGATTTTCAGCTCGATAGTTTGTTTTTTGGTTTGTGTGCCACTGCCATGACAAACGGTGCAGACTTTTTCCGGTACTTTGCCACTACCGCGACATTTTGGACAGACTGTAGCTTGCTGAATATTGCCAAAAATGGTGCGCGTCACACTGACCACTTGTCCACTACCCTTACATTGATCACAGGTTTGCAGTTCATGACCCGGCTCAACGGTGGTACCTTTGCAATGTTCACAGCTGTCGGCTAAGTTGACGTTCAGTTTAGCTTCAGTACCAAATACAGCCTCTTCAAAGCTGATTTCCACCGCGGTTTCCACGTCACGACCGCGAGCTTGGCGTGGTCGACCACCGCCCGGTGCACCGCCACCAAAAAAGCTACTAAAAATATCGCCAAGACCTAGATCACCAAAGTCAAAATTGATGTTCTGCCCGGCACCGCCAAAACCAGCAAACGGATCGCCACCATTGCCACCAACCCCAGCGTGGCCAAATTGATCGTAGCGTTTGCGTTTATCGGCATCTTTTAGGACTTCGTAAGCCTCGTTGACCTCTTTAAATTTGGTCTCATCACCACCGCGATCCGGGTGGTGTTCGATGGCTGCTTTGCGGAAAGCTTTTTTGATTTCGTCGGCACTGGCGCTTTTGCCCACACCTAAGACTTCATAATAATCACGCTTGCCGGCCATTAATTACCTCGTCGCATTTGGTCTTGGGTAATGTCAAAAGCCTGGCGAGCCTCGTCTTCATCCACTCCGTAAATATCCTGCACGTATTTCAGCAAACTCCAATAGTCTGAAAACTTGCCGAGAGACTGGCGCCGATCATATCGTGACTTGAAGTACACGGTAACTTCGTCGTCCTCAGCTACAATATGGCGAGCAATGTCGCTAAACACCTCTTTTTCTTCGTCGCTCAGGTTTACTTCTGGTTTGACACGAGTTATTGGGGCCGACTGTAAAAATTCGGTGAGCCGCTCAAGGTACCAATGGCGTTGATCATCGCTTTTATCAGGCAAATGGTGCCCCTCGGCACTATGTACTTCGCCCAAAATCTGCTGGGGTGGATAAAATGTGTAGTGATCGTAGTCCTCTCCACTCATGCTCTGAGTAATGAATAGACAGTAAAACTGCTTAGAATCTTTGGTTTGGCGAACTAATAAAAAGTCTTTATTGAGCTGCTCAGACGTCCAACGAGCATCATGTGCCAGACGTTCGCTGGTGCTACAATCGCTACCCATTTGCTCAATGATCGCGTCGGCATGTTCCTGGATGTTCAACCATTGCTGGCGCTCGATCACCTCAAATGGCGTCGGTGGCATGGCGGGAGTGTTCTCCGGATTCATCATATGTCTATCCTAGCAGGTTTAACGGGGGTTAAAAACCGCTGTCCTTTCGCTCTTCGCTCGCTAAATAATCTAGCAACAGGCCTTGGTGAAGTTCGCAAACGGTAATGCCTTTTTCGTCAGCAGCCATTTTGTCGTAAATCGAGGTCACATCTTCGCTCGTCTCGTGAATGCCGTCGGCTTGCGAAAAGTCGTAACGACCAGGCTTGCCCATACCACGATGCAATTCTTCGAAGTTTAGGTGATAGACAGTGCGCGGAGTGACAGTTGCGCCAGCTAAGCGGCTAAGCACAAAGTGCCGGTGATATTCCCAGCCCACTTTCCACTCATAGGCTAATCTTTCCTCGCCATCGATGACCGCAGGTTGACCATGTTGGAGCAACAAACGATCACTGCGTGCGCTGGCCGTTTCGCCAAAGGTCGATTCGTAATCTAAGGCATCTTGGGCTGGTTGCGGTAATTTAGCTTCAGACATGTACTTTACGCGTCCGTACCTTCCTCAGTCCCACCCTGAACAGCTTGTTGTCGATACTCTTCACGGAGGCGGGCTTGGCGACGACTGAAAGCTTCACCAGCAGCCATCAAACCCAACGGATGTGTCAGTGATTCGGCACTAACACCGAGCACTTCTTCTACGGGCGCCACAAAATCAGCTCCCAAAGCTTCAGCAAATTTCTCTACACGATCCTTATCCATAGCACCTCCTCAGTTAGAGTAGGTCTATTATAGACCTACTTGTCTACCACTTCGCCCTCAATGGGCTCGTCTTTGCTCTTCTTGTCTGATTTTTTGCTGGTCTTTTTGTCGCTTTTATCGGTTTCATCAGTTGCTTCGTCAGTATTCTCTTCGGCAGCAGCTTGTTCATAGAGTTTAGAGCCAATTGGCATGAGTTTGTCGTTCAGCTCTTTGGTAGCAGCTTCGAGTGCGTCTTTGTCGGCGCCCTCGTCGGCCACGACTTTCTTGGCAGCTTCTACGGCTTCGTCGAGCGTCTTTTTGTCGTCGTCACTGAGCTTATCACCGTTGTCATTCTTCAATTTTTCGGCCTGATACACAGCGCTGTCGAGCAAATTACGGGCTTCCACTGCTTCGCGCTTGGCCTTGTCTTCCTCGGCGTGAGTTTCAGCTTCTTTGGCCATCTTTTCGACTTCAGTTTTGTCGAGATTGCCCGAACCAGAAATGGTAATGGACTGCTCTTTGCTGGTGCCCTTATCTTTGGCGGTAACGTTCAAAATACCGTTGGCATCAATGTTAAAGGTAACCTCGATCTGGGGGATGCCACGGGGAGCTGGGGCAATACCATCGAGGATGAAACGACCAAGCGACTTATTATCGTTGATCATTTCACGCTCACCCTGGGCCACGTGGATTTCGACCTGCGGCTGATTGTCGGCAGCGGTGCTAAAGACTTCTGACTTGCTGGTGGGAATGGTGGTATTGCGCTCAATCAGCTTAGTCATGACGCCGCCCATGGTCTCTATACCAAGACTCAAAGGCGTTACGTCCAGCAACAGTACATCCTTGACGTCACCCTGGAGCACGCCGCCTTGAATGGCAGCACCGACGGCTACAACTTCATCGGGGTTTACACCCTTCATCGGGTCTTTGCCAAAGATTGCCTTCACTTTTTCTTGCACGGCCGGCATACGGGTCATGCCGCCTACTAATACGACAGCATCGATGTCAGCAGCTTTGAGGCCTGCATCTTTGAGAGCTTTCTCGCAAGGCGCGGCGGTCTTGTCGACCAGCTCGGCTACTAAGCTCTCTAACTTGGCGCGGGTCAGTTTGTACTCGAAGTGCTTGGGGCCTTCGGCGTCAGCGGTTAAGAATGGTAGGTTAACGTCGACTTCTTGAGCAGTCGATAACTCAATCTTGGCTTTCTCGGCTTCGTCACGCAAGCGTTGCATAGCAGCTTTGTCGTCTGAGACGTCGATGCCAGCGTCTTTTTTGAATTCATCCACAAAGTGGTTGACCAAAACGCGGTCAAAGTCGGCGCCACCGAGGTGAGTGTCACCATTGGTGCTTTTGACTTCAAATACACCATCGCCTAGTTCAAGGATGGAAACGTCAAAGGTACCACCACCAAGGTCGTAGACGGCGATTTTTTCGTCTTTTTTGTCGGCTTTGTCGAGGCCGTAAGCTAAAGCTGCTGCGGTTGGCTCATTGATGATGCGTTTTACTTCTAGGCCAGCAATTTTACCAGCATCTTTGGTGGCTTGGCGCTGGCTGTCGTCGAAGTAAGCTGGGACCGTAATCACTGCTTCGGTGACCTTGTCGCCCAGGAAAGCTTCAGCATCGGCCTTCAGCTTGCCAAGAATCATGGCACTGATTTCCTCAGGACTGTATTCTTTGTCGGCCATTTTAACCTTGACGCCACTGCCAGACTTCACGATTTCGTAACCCATTAATTTGAGGTCACGCTGCACTTCTTTGTCGTTAAAGTTACGGCCAATCAGACGCTTCACTTCATAAATCGTGTTGTTGGGGTTGGTCACCTGCTGGCGACGTGCCACTTGGCCGACCAAACGCTCGCCGTTTTTGTTAACAGCCACGACTGACGGTGTGGTGCGCGCACCTTCGCTGTTCGCGATAATTTCCGGCTTGCCAGACTGCATTACAGCCATGGCCGAGTTGGTGGTACCAAGGTCAATTCCGATAATTTTTGCCATTCTATTCTCCTTAATCTATTCTTAATGCTTCGGTTTCACGGGCTGCCCCATAAACAAATCGTAAGTCGCGAACACGACTATCAGTAGGATCGATGCTCTCTAACTCCACGCTGCTATCTTGCACAATACTTGTCAAACTAGCTGTATCAAGGTCGACAATATAGTCACGGACTTGGCCGAAACGCCACATCTCCAAAAAGCCTTGGCGTTCACCAGCACTCAACGACGTCATACCCAACTTCTTCTGATCCTGATGGGCTTCAATAATTTCCTCATTGGTTGGTACGCCCGGTATGGTTTCTGGATCAGTATGCAACATAGCTATGACGGTTTCGAGTGGCGACTTCTGTGATCCTGGCAGGCTTTCAAAGCGGTTATCTTGCCAGTTACCATAGGCCCGTCGAGCAACGGCCGCAACGGTAAGCACTCCGGCTATCCATAAACTTCTGTACATCAATTGATGTCCGGAAAATTCGTGGGTTATGTGACCCAACTTGCCTGTCTGTTGTTTAACAGTACGTTTCGCCATATGATTTCTTTCACAAATCCTCATAGATTTGTAGTCATCAGTATGACTGATTAGCACTCAGACGTCAAGACTGCTAATTGTTGTCTTTTTTGATACGTTCTCTCTGTTGTTGATGTTCTTTGGCAGCATTCTTGCCTGCCACGGCTAAGGCTTCCACGGCTTCATGCTGGGCGTCAAAAGGTTGTTTATCTTGCGCTTTGAAGTAGTAGTAAAACGGGGTGCTGAAGATACCGAAGGTTAGGCCAATAAAGAGCAGCGGCCAGTAGTGATCGCTGCGGGTATTGGCTGTTTTGTACACCCCCATAGCCACCAGTGCACAGCCTAGTACCATGCCGATCAAACTGGCCCACCCGGCACGGCTACGCCTCGGCATCAGGTTTTCTTTTATTGTAATAATAGTAGTGGCGGGGATTCCAAAATAAGCTGGCGCTTTTCAGGCCTTCCAGCAGCACTTGGCCTGTTGCTTTTGCCAAACGGCGCATTCGACCAGGCTGCGATTCAACAGCGACCTCTGGATTAGGATAAGGCGGCAGCACCGTACGCCCGTTTATCATATCGCTCAAATGATCCACGGCTTTGGTGGTCAGGTTTTGCAATTCGTTGGCATCACCTTTAGCTAGCTGCCGAACGGCTTTCATATCTTCGGCGGATAGGTCGAACCACTCCTGGTAAAAATTGAGGCGATCTTTAGTTTCGGCGGCAGAAGCCTCGCCAGCCGATTGTTTGCAGAAAGCTTCGAGCATCGCCCCGTAAGCGCCAGTTAAATCGTCACGCTCAGTAAATGGAAAGCGTACGTGGGGTGTTTGGTCGTAAGGACCTTCGTGATCATGGCGAATCAAATCGCCCATAAAATCCGTGTCATGCCGCAAGTGCTCGGGCACCCGACCGAGAGGGGTGGAAGCACCCGGCCACTGGCGCTCGGGGTTATTGAAATCGATCTGACCACCGTTGATAAGCCATTCATAGTTGCCGCTCATCTTAGTCCACCAATTCGGCAATACGATCCATAAGCTGGGCGTCGTAGGCCGACAAAACCGCCGCTTTGGCTTCGGCCTCTAGTTGGCTGACGACGGTCGGGTCAAGCAAGCCCAGAATACGACAAAATTCACTGAAACTTTCATGTACATCGCCATCATCCATGGCTACCTGTATAGCTTCGTTACTATCGCCAAAGAAGTCTTCGGCCATAGCACGATGTTCGGGTCGGGGGTACTGTTCGCCAATCATTGAGCCCTCACTCGTACCATAGCGTGACGGATCACATCCTCACCAATGCGATACCCTGCTTGGAGTTCCTCGCTCACCACTTCCTGACTACCCTCACCATCTTCGACACTCACGGCTTCGTGTAATTGCGGGTCAAAAGCTTCGCCGACGGTTTTAATACGCTCCACGCCAATATCGGCCAGGGTTTTTTCGAATTGTTTGACGATTCCCTCTACGCCTTTCACGAAATCATTATCAGTCAGGTTGGCCGGGATGTGCTTGAGAGCGCGCTCGAAATTGTCGATAACTGGCAAGAGGTCGGCGATTACGCTGGCTTTGACTGTGCTACGTAAGCCTGCAATTTGCTCTTCGTGTCGACGACGCAGATTAGTCGCATCGGCACGCTCGTGCTGCAAGGCCGCAGTCAGTTGTTCAACTTGCTGGGTTAATTCGGCAACCGTGGGCTTCTTATTTGTCACGACGAAATACCTGCACAATATTACGGCTGGAAGCCCTGGCCAGAGCGACCGAGCCTACAGCGCTTGCTTTCATAAGTACAACTGGTAATCGGAGCCATGTAACTTCAGCATCGCCATCGTAGCGCAAGACACGCTTGGAAGCCGCCAAAGTATCGGCATCAAATCGCTTAATCCAATCTGTTATCCCCACATCTTGTGCGGGACCAATACTGGTTGGAGCTGAAGCTGTTTCGGTGACTGCAATCACCTCTTCGTCATAGCCCACAACCAAATCGGAGCCTTCACTTTGGCGTGGCAGGTCATCGAGAATGTCGCTATATGCGATTACACCTAGCTTTTCTGGACCGTCAGCCATAAAGCACCTCCTCCAACTCCCGGCCGGCGCGTGAAACCAAATTCATCACGTCACGGTACTGTTGACGGGTTGGCCCTAGCGTACCGATGTAGCTTTGGTCGGAAAATGGGCTGCGGAAACGACTAATAATCAGGGTGGCGCCGGCACTGCGGCCAATGGGATTTTCTTGGCCGATATAAACACTCAAGGTTTCGTTCAGGGCCGCCTCGCGCAACCATGGTTCAAGATTATCCAGTAGGCCGGCTATCTGTTGCACCTGCATGGCATTCATAAACTCTGGCTGACCAAACAAATTCGACAGCCCACTCATATACAGCTGGTTGCCAATAGTAGCCAGACCAAGATTGTGCGTTAATTCGGCCAAGGTCTCAACGGCGTTACGGATCATTCGTTCGGGCGCTCCAGCCTGTTGCACGCGTGAAGCCAGAGCTTTTTCGGCGCGACCAGCGCTTGGCAATAGCGGAACATCGGTTTGGCTAAGGTTATTGACGTAAAAACGGTAGCCTTTGTCGGTGGGGATGCGGCCGGCGCTAGTGTGTGGCTGGGTGATGTAGCCCAAGCGCTCTAACTCCGCCATTTCCGCGCGGATGGTTGCTGAAGACACATTAAACACCTTCGCCATCAGACTACTCCCTACGGGGCTGGCTACTTCGGCATACTGTTCAACAATCGCATTTAAAATTTGCTTTTGTCGTTCACTCATAATCGCTCCGCTCATGAGACAAACCTACGGTTTTCTCCTCGCGCCGGGCCAAAAGTGTGATTTTGGCACGGGCTGCTCTTTTCCCTTTTTAATAATGCTCATTATACCGTTTTAGCACTCAAAACTCAAGAGTGCCAGTCCATCCGTAACGTGGTTACGCATCAGGGGCGAATCATGCTATAGTGCTTGGCATGCATGATAAGGTAGCCCGGCTACAAGACTGGCTCGGCCAAGGGTCAATTAATATTTTTGGCCGACCCTACGCCGGCAAAGACACTCAAGGTGAAACACTGGCCGATTTGTTTGGTGCTGAGCTACTGGGCGGGGGTGAAATCTTGCGTAATAGCGTCATTCCGTCTGAAGTTCGACGGATTATGGATGCAGGTGACCTGATCCCAACAGCCGATTTTATCAGGATTGTTTTACCCTATTTGAGTGACGAAAAGTTTGCTAACAAGCCGCTCATTCTCAGTGCAGTGGGTCGCTGGCAAGGCGAAGAAGAAGGAGTGCTGCAAGCCACGCAAGCAGCCGGCCACCCTATCAAAGCCGTTATTTTTCTGAACACTAATGAAGCGTTGGTGCGCCAACGTCGTGAGCAAGGCATTGGCCAAGATCGCGGCTATCGAGCTGACGATGCCGCTGACACCTTTGAAAAGCGCCTCACTGAATTCCGCGAAAAAACCTTGCCAGTTATTGAGTTCTACCGTCAAAATGATCTATTAATTGAAATAGATGGTAGCCCTAAACCGCCCGCTGTGACCGAGAGCATTCTGGATGCACTCCTTTTGCGTGCTCAATTGTAAACAACGCTACTGAAAACACGCTGGCGTAAGGTGATTAGGCGAAAGAGAATAGTGTGCAGGTGAAGACCAAGCAAAAAAGCAATGGCAGCCAGCACTCCTTGCTCTAGATTATGCGAGCTATAAACAGCGCCAAGTGACCGCAGTGCCGACAGCGTATAGGGTACAAGTTGGCGGAAGAAAAAGACCGTATACACCACCCAAATTGCCAGCGACACGCAGCGCACAGCTAGCTGCTCAAGCACATTACGCAGCCTCTCTCGCCGCCGAGCGTGGACGTACTCAAGCTCCTCACGAAGCTCCACAGCCGAGTGGAAGGTTTGGTAAAGGCCGATCGCCAAGTAGTAAATAATAAAGCCGATGCCAATCCAGAAAATTAGCAATGGCAAATTACTAATCAGTCGATTATCCTTCACATGACCAGTTAATTGATGGTAGGTGGAGCTCGAACTACTTCCTAGGTTAAATAGGCCCTGCTGCCATTGACTGCCTACAAAATGTGTCGACAGCAAGCCGGCCAGCACCAGCACGATCCACACCATACCGTCCAGGAAACCACTCAGCCAACTTGGCGTGAGCAGCGTTTTTATGGTGGTGATGTGAGCTTGTTTCATGGTGATGACTACTTGCCCGTATTGTACGGCAGTTGCAGCAGACTACCAAAGAGCTACTGTTAATCACGCTTGAGCATAACGGTGAAGGCTTCGGCCGGAATATCAACTTTCCCGAAACGCTTAAGGCGTTTTTTACCCTTGGCTTGTTTGGCCAAAACCTTTTTCTTACGACTGACATCGCCACCATACAAGCCGGTGGTGACATCTTTTCGATAAGCACTAATGTCTTCACGAGCAATGAAGCGACCGCCAATGGCCGCCTGCAAACTAACTTGAAAGTTTTGGCGCGGAATGACTTCTTTGAGCTTACCGACCGTTTCACGACCCAGCCGATCGGCCTCGCTACGATGCACCATAATACTTAACGCGTTAACTATATCGCCGGCAACGTAAAAATCAACGCGCACCAGATCTTCTGCACGATAATCAGCCAGCTCATAGTTGAACGAGCCATAGCCGCTGGTCAGACTTTTAAGTTGATCATAAAAATCGGTTAATAAATTAGCTAGGGGTGCTTCAAAACTAACCAAAGCTCGTTGATCAACATAACTGAGGTTGGTTTGGAGGCCACGCTTGCCGCTAATCAACTGGATGACTGGCCCGACGTAATCTTGTGGCACGACAATTTCACCAGTAATCCAAGGCTCGCGAATTTCACGAATCTTGGCTGGGTCGGGCAAATCGGCAGCACTTTTAATGTCGAGCTCTTCCCCGCTCAACAGACTAATTTGGTAATCGGTTGAGGGGTTGGTGACAATTAGTTCTAAATTATATTCACGCTCCAAACGCTCACGCACGATGTCCAGGTGGAGCAGTCCTAAAAAGCCAATCCGCACCCCGAACCCAAGCACTGGTGAGTTTTCGGGCGCAAACTGCAAGGCACTGTCGCTCAAACTGAGTTTTTCAATGGCATCTTTGAGCTCCTGATAAAACTCATTTGATTCCGGGAAAAAACCGGCATAGACAAAAGGTTGCACGTTGCGATAGCCGGGTAAAGGTTCGGTGGCTGGTTGGGCCGCCAAAGTGATGGTGTCACCAACACGCGCATCACGCGTGGTTTTAAGATTGGTGACGATGTAGCCAATTTCACCGGCTTGTAGTTTGGCGCCGGGAGTCATGTCGGGCGTTAAGGCACCAACTTCTAGAGCAATACCTTCGGCACCGGTAGCCAGCATTTTAATCTGACTATTCTTGGCAATGGCGCCATTAAATAAGCGTACGTACAAGATCACACCGCGATAATCATCGTAATAAGAGTCGAAAATCAATGCTCGTGTTTCAGTTTGAGCAGAAGTTTTCGGAGCTGGAACATCGGCCACAATCCGTTCCAGTACCATGTCTACACCTAGTCCGGTTTTGGCTGAGATTTGCAGAATGTCTTCTTTTTTGCAGCCCAGCAGGCTGATAATTTCAGCGCTGACGCGGTCTACATCGGCTGCCGGCAGGTCAATTTTATTGAGCACAGGGATGATGGTTAGATCGGCAGCCATGGCTAAATAGACATTGGCCAAAGTCTGAGCCTGAATGCCCTGGCTGGCGTCAACTACCAGCAAGGCCCCTTCGCAAGCCTGCAGGCTTCGTGATACTTCATAGCTGAAATCGACGTGCCCGGGTGTGTCGATCAGGTTGAGCTCATACTCCTTGTCATCTCGAGCATCAGCGAGAGATCTTTTTTCTTCTGAAAAAGATTTCTCCCTTTCGGTCGAAATGACAGTTTTGGAACGATAAGACATTCTAACTGGTGCAAGCTTAATGGTAATGCCCTTTTCGCGCTCTAGATCCATGCGATCCAAAAGCTGAGCCTTCATGTCGCGGGCTTCAACCGTGCCAGTTAACTCCAGCAAGCGGTCAGCCAGCGTCGACTTACCGTGGTCAATATGAGCAATGATACAAAAATTCCGGATATGGTCCTGCTGCATGTCCAGACAGTATACCCTGTTACGGCAGTTTTTAACAGAGGTAGTTAATTGACTTACCTTTACCTATAGCAATCTGCTAGTTGTAATCTTTTTCGTATTCTGCGCTGATTGTTTGGAGTTTTCCATCAATGTCGTGATAGGTGAATTTGTAAGCTTGCTCGTCTCCTCGATTGCGGTAATCTAAGTCTTTGAGGTCACTTATGCTCTGTTTTAAAGTAGTGATATGGCTGTCTTTGCCATAAACATGATCTGGATTTTCCTGAACATCTTCTACCAGTTCACTAAGAGTTACTGGATATCTTCCGTAAATTGTGTAGTAAAGCGCCAAGACAGACTTAAGGACGGTGGCCGCATCTTTATTCTCTTTAAGCTTTGCGTCATGCAAAGCTCCACTTGGGGCGTCACTTATGGATGAGGACGGGGCCTTACCCTGGTGATGAGATATAACTACTGTGGCAACAATAACAAGTACTGCAACTCCTAGGCCAAGAAGCCGATGCATATCATACTGGATGGTGCCTGGAGATTTATGCGCTGTTGTCATAATTTGTTCCTTGCTTATTACTAATCGTTAAGGTGTTGAATAGCGTAATCTGCCTGCGCTTCTGTGAATTCCTCGCCATATTGAGAGATTAGCTGGTCGTGAATGGCAGCCGGTGATAGGTTTTGATCATCTTGATATTCTTTCGCTTTAGCGAGAGCGTTGGCATCCCAATCGGCTTTTACATGTTTTATGGCGTACTTTGCTGCTGCTGCGGAAAACTGGCCACCATAATCGGAGACCAGCTGGTCGTAGACGCCTTGCTTAGACATATTCATCTCGTTGGCATAGCTGTCGGCCTGGTTGAGAGCTGATAAGTATTCTGCCGGAGTTTTAGGTTGGGGAGTCGGCTCAGTATCACTAGACTGGCTCACCGTTGAAGTGATGCTACTATCAACGGGTGCAACGTTGCTCGAAGTGCCATCATTCTTACCGCTACTTGTTGCGGCAGCTACGATACCCACGATTACTAGACCAATAATGACCGGTGCGATTCGATAACGTTTAAACCACTCTGGTTGACTTATCATTGTCTTTCTCCTTCACTAATGGTTAATACTTAATTCTTATCATTAAAACAGATCTAAATCAACTTTATTATCACTTATAGTTAATAGACTTAGTGGGAGTGAATTGGCACTATCGGGCCATGGCCCGCACCTCCGCCGCACAGAAACTTGGTAAGCGTCTCAAGCAGTTGAGACATGAAGCAAATTTGACGCAAGAAAAGCTGAGCATTGCTACCGGCATCAGCCAAACCTACATATCTGGTATTGAAACTGGTCATCGTAATCCTTCTATCAAAACACTCGACAAAATTGCGAAAGCGTTAGGCGTGCGCCTATCAGACGTTACCAATTTTGATGATTATCGTTTCCGCGATCGCTCACGTTTTAGTCGTCATTTATAGATTCCTCCGTCTCTTCCATTACACTGACATACCGTTTGGCCGTAATTATTAAGTGGTCCAGCAGGTCGATACCCAGGAGCTGCCCAGCAGCCACCAGTTGCTTAGTAATATCGATGTCACTGGCCGTAGGCTCCAGGCGACCCGAAGGATGATTGTGCGCCACAAGCACTGCAATGGCGCTGTGCTCTACCGCTGGCTGAAAAACTTCGCGCGGGTGCACAATATTTGCCGTCAGGCTGCCCACCGAAATTACTTCGTCATAGATAACCTGATAGCGACTATTCAGATACAGACCGCGCAATTGCTCTTTGTGGCTCTGCCCCATATCTTTCAGATACTGATAGGCCTGCCGGGCATTGCGAACCTGGGCTAAACGGCCTGGCTGCTTAACTGCAAATCGGCGGCCCAATTCGAAACTGGCGACTAACTGAGCTGCCTTTGTGACTGAGATATCCAGCGCTTCACTCAGTCGCTGGGCACTGAATTCGTTGCCCAGGGCTTTATCGCCATACTCTTTGACCGTCCGCCGGGCCATCGCCAAGACATCTTCTTTAGGGCTGCCTGTGCCCCACACAATCGCCACCAACTCAGCCATCGAAAGATATGCCGGCCCTAATTCCAGCAAACGCTCTCTGGGCTTTTCATAGTCCGGCAATTCCTTGAAGCGAAGCGTGTAATTGTGCTGGCTATGCAACACCGCATCACGATCCCGCAACAGATAGGCTGGTCCTGTCATATTTCCAGCCTACAACCCTAAAATTAACTATTCATTAAATCCGCTCTACTTTGCCAGAGACTTTTTCGATTTTGGGTTCACAATAATTGCGTAGGAAATAACGCCAGAAGCGATTGCCATTGCTCCGCACAGTATAATGGCAAATTTGTAATAACTATGTGTGCCGAATAGGCCCAAAATAGCCACCACAAATAAGCCAGAAACTCGAGCAACCGCGTTATTAATACCTGAGGCAATACCCGAGCTCGTTTCGTTGACCGAGGCCATAACCGTGACTGTTAGGGGCGCCACCAACAGGCTCATACCGAAGCCAAACAGCAGCATGCCTGGCAAAATGTGCCATAAGTAGCTATTTGTGGCATGCAATTTATACATAGACAGAATGCCAGCCGCCGTGAACAGTGGACCCAACGTCATAAAGATACGTGGACCGAGACGTGCACTGAGAGCTCCGAAGCGCTTCGACAGCAGGAACAGGGCGATTGGCAATGGAAGCACACTCACCCCTGCCTTAATGCTCGAGTAGTGAAGAGCATTCTGTAGATAAATCACAAAGGCAAACAAGAAGCCGCCCAAAGCTCCATACATCATAAAGGTCATCAGATTGGAGCCACTGAAATTACGCGATGTGAATAGACCAAGTGGAACGATCGGATCTTTGACCCGCTTTTCGACATACAGAAAGGCAATTGAACAGATTACTCCTGCTAGTAACGGCACCAGTGAACTCACGTGCCAGTGGTTAGTCGGCCCTTCAATCAACCCATAGGTAATCCCGGTTAAGGCTCCAATTGCCAGCAAACTACCCGGCACATCAACGCGCCGCGGGTTCTGATCACGGCTTTCCTCAAAATTAGACCAGGCTAAAACTGCACACAGCGCTACAAAGGGTGGATTGATGAGGAAGATCCAGCGCCAACTGGTGACATCAAGTAAGTAGCCGCCTAAAATTGGCCCCAACGGTGCGAAGATAGCAATCCAGGCCGACCAGCTACCAATCGCAGCACCTCGCAATTTAGCGGGAAAATTGGTGTTAATAATCGCCAAGGCTCCCGGCACCAGCAAAGCCCCAAAAATGCCCTGGAGTAATCGGGCGCTAATCAGAAAAGCCGTATTGGGAGCGAGCCCACACAGGAGCGAACTAATACCAAAGCCAATAATACCGATGAGGTACAGTTTTTTTCGACCAAAGATGTCGCCCAGCGAGCCACCAACGAGAATGAGCGCCGATAGGGATAACAAGAAGCTGTCAGCAATCCACTGCAAGTCAGCGAAGCTAGCATGTAAATTGTGAGCAATTTTTGGTAAGGCCAGATTGACGACCGTGCCGTCCAGGATAACAATTCCACTCCCTAGGATGGTGGCCAGCAATATAAGTGTTTGCCGTCGGGTCATGTAGCCAGTGTAACACCGAGTGTCTTACTGCGCGTCAAACTTGATAGGCTTAAGCGCCAGGCGCTTCAGGCGCGCAAATACTGGCTTGGCCTCTTCCAGATCGAATAACGCTGAAACGACCAAGTGCACCCCAAAGACCACCAGACTAATGAAAGCTAGTTTGGAACCCAGAGTAATGAAACCGCGGTCGTTAATGCCCAAGGGATAGAACGAAATCATAATAAAGCCCGCCACCATACTAAAACCGGTCACTGAAAGAATGCGCCAGACGCCGCCCCAAAAATGTCGATCAAACAGACTATGGTCTCGCCAAAGCATAATGACCGCCAGCACAAACACCTCCACGGCTGCCACAATGGATTGAGCCAAGGCTAGACCTTCTACGCCGTAATTGCTCGGCCGGCTTAGGGTGTAGGCCAGCACCACGTTTAAAGCAATGGTAAAGATCGACACCAACAGCGGAGTTTTTGTATCTTTTTGAGCGTAAAACCAGCGCGACATAATGGCGTACAAAATACGGAAGAAAATAGCCACCACAAGGAAGCCGAAAATGTCGGCGATAGCCAAGTTACCTCGAGTGTAGATTAAACGCGCCAGGTAGCCTCGACAGAAGAAGCAGACCACAATGAGCGGCGCGCTAATCCAGATCATGGCTCGCAAAATCATCAAAAAGTCACGTCGGAAGAGATCGGGGCGGTTTTGACTGAGTCGGGCGTTAAGGCGCGGGAAAGCCGCTGTGGAAATGGCCGTACCCACCAGCAGGATCGGCGCCGTACTCAGCACATAGGCGTTGTTGAAGTAGGTGATGCTGCCGCTGCCCAACCCACTAGCAAGATGCGTTTCAACAATATCTTCAATTTGATCCATGCCCTGGTCGAGCGAGCGGGGTGGTAGGTTGCGCAAGACCATTCGGAAACCGGTGTTGCGCCAAGCAATCCAAGGTTGCCAGGTAAAGCCCGTGCGCACCAAGCCAGCGATGATCACCAATAGCTGCAGCACGCAACCAATCAATGCGCCCACACCTAAACCCACCAAGCCTAAGTGCCCTGGCCCGCCCTGATGATGATTGGAGGTACTAAACACAATGGCGCTGACAATAATACTCAAGTTGTAAAACAGCGGTGCAATGGCGTAAAAGAAAAATCGGCCCAGCGTTTGCTGCACACTGGTGAGAATGCCGGAAATCGTAAACAACAGCGGGTTGAAGGCCAAGAAACGCATGATAGTGACTGCCGTGTGAAGCTGCTGGGGATCACGCGCCAAGCCAGGTGCCACGATATGGGTAATGAGAGGCTGAGCAAAGACAAACATAATCACACCGACACCGGCCATAATCAAAGCCAAGAAATTCATCAACGATGCCGATAGCTCCCACATACTCTTGCGACTACCACTGTACAAACGATCAGTTAAGACCGGGATAAAGGCCACACCCAGTGCACCAGCGGCGAGTGTAAAGAAGAAGAAATCTGGCACGCTAAAAGCGGCAAAGAAAGCATCGGCGCTGTGGTGACCGGTACTTGGGAAGTTGGCGTTAATTAACTTGGTACGCAAGATACCAAGCACCTGCCCCACCAAAGTGGTGGCCATGAGTAACGTGGCAATATTACTTAAGCTCGGTCGCTTGCTAGTTTTGGGGGCGGGGGCGGTTGGATTCATGTGTGTTAATCGACTTCTTGGCTTTCAGTATAAATCAGGAGTGAGCTGAGTGACAGCCCGAAATCGTCTTGTTGCGCAATAACGTTTAGTGATGCACTTTTAGTGTGTTGTCGTCAGACGCTACGGACGGACTGGAGCTGGTGGCTGGCTTTTTACGTCGGCGAGTGCGCTTGCGTTTCTTGGGGGCATCGTCGGCACCACGAACGGGCTTCGCTGTTTCTGCAACTGGACCGGCAACAGCCGTGTGACCAACTGAGGAAGCCACTGCTGCCGGTTCTTCGCTCTTGGCAGGAGTTGGTGCGGGTTTGTTGGCTGCAGCTGGCTTGGGGGTAGCCGGTTTGGAATTTGTAGGACCAGTTACGCGCTTCGATTTAGGCGATGGTGCGGCAGCTGCTGGGGCTTGTAACAGATAGCGCTCACCAATGTAGCGATCAACAAAATCACGATTTGTGGCATATTGGCGACGACAACGCTCGACGATCGCCTCAGTATGATCGGCCTGCTGTGGCGGTAAGTTAATGGAAACCCCCGAAAAAGCTGGCACTTTCTCACCTTCAATCGTCATACTGATCACAAAGTGACGGTTGTGCATGTGCACTAAGTCATATTCCAAGAATTTTGGTTCGAAGTAGCGCTGCATCACCCGAGCATCGTCGGCCCCCATACGAAATGCCACAATTGAACCAACGTTACCAAATACGGCATCTTTAACTTCCATGGGCATTTGGGCAATGTACTGGTTAGCCACGGTAAGGTTCAGCCCATACTTACGAGCCTCACTCAAAATGGTGGCAAAACTATCAGTAGCGAAGTTCTGGAATTCGTCGACGTACAGGTAAAACGGGTGGCGTTCACTAGCTGAAACGTCGGCTCGGCTCATGGCACCCAGCTGGATTTTGGTAACCAGCAACGCACCAAGCAAGGCGGCATTATCTTCGCCAACTAGACCACGACTAAGATTGACGATGAGGATTTTACGCTCGTCCATAATTTGGCGCAGGTTGAAGCTACTCTTGGGCTGACCAATAATATTGCGGACCAATGGGTTGGCCGTAAAAGCACCGACCTTGTTGAGTACGGGCGCTACGGCTTCGGCGGCAAATTTGTCATTCCAGCTGGCAAACTCAATCTCCCAGAAATTACGGACCACCGGGTCGTTCACGTATTGCAGAACTTCTTGGCGAAATTTGCGGTCAGTCAAAATGCGCGTAATGTCCAGCATGGTAGCATCAGGATAATCAAGGAGTGCGAGCAAGGAGTAGCGCAAGATGTATTCCAAGCGCGGACCCCAACTTTCAAACATACGTTTCAACACGCCAATTAGTTCGGAGGCGGTGTGCGTGCGCAGTTTGGGGTCATGGACTTCCATGGGGTTAAAGGCGATTGGGAAATCAGTGTCGGCTGGGTTGAAGTAAATGACATCGTTAGCTCGTTCAGGCGGGATGCGCCTTAGCACACTCATAGCATAGTCACCGTGTGGATCAATCACCGCAAAACCATATGGTGTGTAAATATCCGAAATAGTGAGCAGCTCTAACATACCGGACTTACCAACGCCAGTTTGACCAATGATGTAGAGGTGGCGTCCCCGATCAGATCTGGGCAAACCAAACATGGTGTTGTGGCCGCGGAAGTTGGTGACAGCTACGGGGCTGACATCTTCACGGTAAGTGCCAGCTGCCACAATTGGCAAATTAGCCGGCGGTTCAGCTGTTTGGCTCAGCGCCCACAAAATATATGGCGTTTCGACGTTGGTGTGAGGCAAGTGATACAGTGTGGCAACTTCTTCGATGTTTAGAATTGAGGTGCTGCGATTACAATCGCGCGCTCGGTAGTAGGCCAACTCAGTAGGGTTTTCGACCGTTTTACGCTGCTCAAACCCATTCATATAGGTGGTGTTGAACTGCTTGTAACTGGCGATGATTGATTGCAAATGCAATTTAGCCTGGGCGGGTGGCATATCACCGCGATACACAATGCGCAGCACGGTTTCAAAGGCTAGTTTGTGACTTTTTTCTTCGGCACCACCGGCACGGGCGGATTCGTATTCGGTTAATTTAGTAGCTTCCCCAGCTTTGTGCTCTGGTGGCGCCCATAGCGCTCCCAATAGACCACTCATGGTGCTGCCACCACCTCCACCACCCCGCAGACCGGCGATGTAGCGTTCACTCTTTTTGTGCCAGTTGGCTGGCGCTGGACGTAGCACAAGCTGAATCCAGGCCTCTTCGTTGTCTTCAAATTTCGCCAAGGCTGCCGTAATAGCCGCTAAGGGGTCGACCTCAAAACTCTGAAAAGTTTTAATGGGCAGCGCGTCGTTGGCAACCAGTTTCATTTCAGTGACGAGCGTCGTGGGATGAGCAGCGTCGGGTTTCATGGAGTAGTCTTGGACTTCGCTGATTTGAACGGTGGGGTATTGAGCGTAAATTTGCTCTTCAACAAAGTTTTTCAGGTATTCTGGCACCCAGATGTAAAAGCCAATGCGCTTTTTGAGTACGGCAATTTCAAAACTTAAGCGCTCACGCAGTGGTGTTTTGAATCTGTTTTGCGAGGGCATAGTTAGCAGACCATGTAAGCTCGCAAACATCTGCTCAGCAGCTAACTCTTTCTTTTCGTTGGTACGAGGTACCTGTAATAGCAAGACAACACCGTCGCTACTGGCGGTGCTGCTGGCTGGTGGTGGTGTGAGATTTGGATCCATATGTTACGAGGTGCCTACCCTTCACTGTTCTATTTTCTCACTTTTCAGGCAAGACGCCTAGGCTGAGGCGGCCATTGTGCAGACTGTGGGCTTAGAACTTTTAGTAGAGAGCGGCGCTGGAGGGCATTTTGGCACCTTTGAGGAGATCACCAACTTCATCGGCGTCGACTGTTTCTTTTTCGAGCAAACGAT
>DASZUC010000034.1:0-5019 GCA_035547775.1 Saccharimonadales bacterium (SeqCode)
AAAGCCGAGAAGCTATCTGGTAAGCAGCTGCCTAATACTAGTATCGGACTGCTAGCCGAGCTCTCTGGTGGCGATGCGCGGGTGGCTCTGGGCAATCTAGAATTAGCCGTCCAGCTGGCCAATGGCAAGCCAATTACCCCAAAGCTGGTTGAAACTGCTGCCCAGACTCGCCTGCCCGGCTATGACAAAAAGGGTGAATACCACTACAACGTCATTAGCGCCTTTATTAAATCAATGCGTGGCTCGCAACCAACAGCCGCACTGTACTATTTGGCACGCATGCTGCAAGCCGGCGAAGACCCCAAATTTATCGCCCGCCGAATGGTCGTGTTTGCATCGGAAGATATTGGCATGGCAGCTCCGGCCGCCCTCAACCTGGCCGTCTCCACATTCTTGGCGGTGGAACGCATTGGCCTACCCGAGGCGCAATATAATTTGTTTCACTGCGCTACCGTGCTCGCCAAAACCCCAAAGTCGCGCGATATAGCCAACGCCATGAACCGGGCCCTGACTGCTGCTCGAGATTTTCCAGACGCACCAGTGCCGCTCGGCCTGCGCAATGCTCCGACCAAACTTATGAAAGATTTGGGTTATAACAAAGACTACCGATGGGAAGCCGACTTTCAAGCTCCCGACGGTTTTCTGCCTGATGAACTAAAGGATTTAGACTTTTTTAACTAGAGCGGCTGCTGCATGAGATCTTCGCTCTCAATGTGATTTTCATTGAAAGCTGTGATGAAAGCTTCGGACATAGCCCGAATCTGCTGCAAGCGCGTCACTTGCTGCGCTCGACCCAAGGTGTCGATAGATGTAGCACCAAGGATGATCGGTCGGCCACCAGCCAGCGGTTCGGCAATCGAAGCGCTTAAAACTAGATTGGCTGACACGTCCGTAAAGACTTCGTCGTTTAACTCAACAATAGCTATATTGGGGCGATCCTCAGTCGGTAGAGCCACGGCAAGATAATCGCTCATTGGGAAAGTGTCACCGGTTTCTGCAGTTAAGCGCTGGTTAACTTGGAAGACGACGACCTTACTGGCACTCTTTTCATCAGGCAAGGTGACATCAGCTACCTGCATTTCAGCTCGTGGGCAAGCTTTGGTGCCGCCATCAGCCGTGCTAATTTCCAGCTGGTCGTTCGTCAGGGTTATGTGCTGGCCTTCCTTGGCTAACTCTCTCAAGCGATTCAGACTGGCTTCGGCGTCTTTTTCAGGCTGTTCCATAACTTCTTGGGCACCAGGGAGGCGCTCTAAGATATTGAGCATCATCCTATCTTTTAAGCCCATTTGAGCGTCAAAGAAACCATCAGACTTAATCTTTTCAGCTGCCGGCGCGGGAGATGCTTCGGCTTCGGCTGGCATGATTTCAGACTCGGGAGTGGCGGCTGGAGTGCTTTCATCGCTCGAGGGAGCGACTTCGGCAGCCGGAGCGTTATCGGTGTTTGGCGTTAGGATTTCGTCGATTGCCTCACTGGCGGCGTCGGGAGCCGGTTCGGCACCAGGTTCGGGCAGCATACTGGTAGCAGGTGCAATTTCGGCAGCCGGCGTTTCAGCTGTTGGTTCAAAAACACTTTCGGCGGTGGGTACGGTGGCCTCATCCGTCACTTGGATGGGTTGCGGCTCAGGTGCCAACGGAATAGCTTCAGCCAGTGGCGAGGTAGTAACAGGGACCGGCTGAGCATCGCCGACATCGTGTTGTACTTCAATATGACCCGGTACGGCCTCGGGAGCTTGGGGAACAATCGGGGTTACTGCCACATCGGGCAACGCCGGTTCCATGCCCGGTACACTGGGGATATTTGGCTGAACTTCAGGTACATTGCCAGGTGCGCCAGGAGCATCAGGTGATGTAACACCCGGAATTGGTTCGAGAATAAAATCGCCGCCATTTTCTATGCCATCCATATACTTGTCCTCTTCATCTACTTTTGAAGTGTTTATCTATACTTCTTATCCTTAAGAATACCCTGGTCAAATCCAGAATGCAACTATTTTTACATCACTTAATCGACAAATAGTTTTGCAGAACTACGGCGTGATTCACGGTTGGATCATGAGCGGCGTATAACAGCGTGATATGGCCATGTTCCGCAGCGAGCTTACGGAGTTCGGCTACGGCTGGATTAGCATCGAGTTCAGCTTGGTAGCGGGCGGTAAATTCACTAAAACGCGCTGGGTCGTGATTGAACCAAGTACGCAGTTCTGGTGACGGCGCAATCTCTTTGCACCAAAGATCGAGCGCCGCCTGCTCTTGGCTGACGCCGCGTGGCCAGAGTCGATCAACCAGCACCCGATAACCATCGCTGGCCGCTGGCTCGTCGTATATCCGTTTAACCGTAAACATTGTCATATATATGAGTATACGCTTATACTTAGAATGATGGCTGAGGCTGCAATCAACATTCAAAAACTCTCTAAGCGTTATGGGCGCAGTGCTGCCTTTGCGCTGAAGGATTTAACGCTCAATGTGAAGCCCGGTGAAATTTACGGCTTTCTAGGGCCGAATGGCGCTGGCAAAAGTACCACTATTCGGACGCTGATGAACTTTATTCAGCCCACATCTGGCCAGGCCAGTATTTTGGGCAAGGACATTGTACGCGACAGCGTGGAGATTAAGCGCTCGGTGGGCTATTTATCGAGCGATATGGCGATGTATCCCAAACTAACCGGCCATCAATTTTTAGATTATTTGAGCGACCTACAAGGAAATGTTAATGCTGCCTACCGCGGTCAGCTGGTGCGCGCCTTGAAAGCCGATGCCAGCAAACGGTTGGGCGATTTATCTCGTGGTAACCGGCAAAAGTTTGCCATTGTGCAGGCTTTTATGCACCAGCCGGATGTGCTAATTCTGGACGAGCCGAGCAGTGGCTTAGATCCACTCATGCAAGAAACGTTTTACGAGCTGCTCCGCGAGGCCAAAGATCGCGGCGCCGCCGTGTTTATGAGCAGTCACATTTTGAGCGAAGTCCAGAAAGTCTGTGACCGTGTGGGGATTATTCGCGAGGGTCATTTAATTGCCGAACGCAGCATTGCCGACCTCGCTAACGATGCTGCTCATACCTTTGAAATTAGCTTCCGTGGCCAACCGCCCCTAGCCGAGTTGAAACGGCTTAAAGGAGTTCATCTGGCCAGCCACAGCGAACATCAAGTAACTATTCAGCTCCGCGGGGATTTACCTCCTCTGCTGGCGCTACTCGCCAAGCATGATGTCGCCCAGCTAGAAGTTCGCCAGCTCGATCTCGAAGAGTTATTCATGCACTTCTACAGCGATCAGGAGCCGACACAATGATACCGATAATTAAATGGACACTCTGGCAGCGACGCTGGAGTCGCCTGTGGTGGTGCATTGGGATTATTAGCCTGATTGTGTTAACTCTGGCGCTATATCCAACAATTCGTGATCAAGCCGCTCAGCTTAATAAAAGTTTTGGCGGCTTCAGTCAGAGCACGCTAGCTTTATTTGGGGGTACTGATTTCTTTTCACCCATTGGCTACTTGAATAGCCAGATCATCTACTTTACCTTGCCTTTAATTTTGAGTATTTTGGCGATCGGGCTAGGAAGCAACTTGATTGGACGAGAGGAAACTGACACCACGCTGGAGGCTTTGCTAGCACGGCCGATTTCGCGGTCACGATTACTAGTCGCCAAAGCCCTGGCTGGCATCTTCGAAGTCTTCTTTATAACGTTTATTGCGTCGGCGGTGATCGTCGGTTTAGCTAAACTTGTAAACCTCGGCATTCCGCTCGGTTCTATTATTGCCGCCTGCCTTGCCTGCTTGCTATTGGTGCTTACTTTTGGAGCAGTTGCCTTTTTGTTGAGCGCCACAGGTCGTGGTCGGGCAGCGGCTCTAGGTATCGCCGTGGTGTATGCCTTTGGTGGCTATATTATCGGCTCGCTGAGTGGCACCGTACATTGGCTGAAGAGCCCGAGCCTGATTTTCCCGTATCACTACTACCGGACCGCCGACATTTTACATGGCATATTTAGCTGGTCGTCAGTCGTTTTCTTTGTAGCTTTCACGTTCGGTTGCGGGGTGCTAGCCTGGTTGAGTTTCCGCCAACGTGATCTGCAGAGTCGATAGTGAAATTTAAACAAGCACAGCTCACACCCTTGCTCCTCCGCTTCGGCCTGGCCTTCGTTTTTGCCTATGCTGCCATTGGATCACTGATGCATCCCAGTGTATGGATTGGCTACTTGCCCTCTTTCCTCTTGCACATGCAACATGCCGGAAGTTTACTGAAGCTATTTGCTATCTACGAAATTATCTTAGCTCTGTGGTTGCTGAGTGGTTGGTGGGTACGTTATGCAGCCCTACTGACCACAGCTTCATTACTTGGTATTGTGTTGGCCCAGCCAGCAGACTTAATGATCACCTTTCGTGATGTGGGCCTGATGTTCATGGCGCTGGCGTTGGCCAGCCTGTAGTTATTGAGTGTGTTAGGCAGTTGGTTCCAGCAGAATGCCGTTTTTAGAAACGTCTGGTTCGGTCGATAAATTGCGGTTCCAGCAGCAAGGTCGGCGTTCGCCGCGCTCCATTTTGGAAATACCGACTTCAATGCGGTGCTTGGCGGTTTCGGAGTTGTTCGTGGCCCGCGCCCAGCGGATCCACTCCCAGCGGGCCATTGGCGTAATACTTGGCCACAAAGCCGTGACTTTGGTACTGGCAGCAATAGCTTTTTGCCAGTCGGCTGGCACTTCTGGCTCGGGCCAGTCTTTGATAGGTTGAATGGTTAATGAGACAACATCGCCTACTTTGGTGTTAGTTGTTTTGAGCAGCTTGGGGTCAACCTTAAAGTAGTGACTTAATTGGCCGTCCGGCTCCATGGGCGTCTGGAAATCAACGCCGTTAAAAGTACCCTTGATCATAGCTTGGCCGCGCGAAGATAGCTTGGCACTGGCGTCTCTGGGAACATGCACAATTGTTGATGCGCCGACTTTAACCAACACTGTTTTGAAAGTAATGATTGGGGTGGCGATTCGCTTAACAGGCATAGTTCCACTCTAGCACAACCCCGACA
>DASZUC010000035.1:0-3766 GCA_035547775.1 Saccharimonadales bacterium (SeqCode)
TGTTTGCGCAGTGCGCATGAGATTTTAGGCCGCAGAATAAGCCTCACCCACTCGAGCATTTAGTCGCGCCTGATCGCTGTTTACTCAGCGGTCTTGCTCGCATTTTATTAACCGTAACCCTCGTTCCGAGGGGAGGGGGACGTATTGGAGAAATTTGACATACGCCAAAATCACTATCGCCGTAAACTGCCCGCGGCTTTACTCAGTGGCAGCTTACTGGTGGGCAACATGTTCTTTGGGGCCCATGCTGTGGCTGCGCCACCACCTGAGTTACGACCAGTGGCCACTAACCAAGTACCACCTCAGCCTGCAGAGACTTTTGCAGTCCAGCAGCTGAGCGCCGAACAGGTAGCCGCACCCAGTCGCATACAACTGCTCGCGCAACACGCGCTGCGCGTTGTTAAGGTGCCGCATCACCGCCATCGTCGCCATGTATATGACCAAGATGCTCTCTATGCAGCTTGGAGCAAAGTAGCTACGTGCGAAGAAGGCGGTTGGGTCGGATCGTCTGGTTACGACTTCCCTAACAGTCTCGGTATCACCCGGGCTAATTGGTTCGACAACGGGGGCGGCAGTGACGTCAGTCCAGCTGCTCAAATTGAAGTTGGTGAGCGCATGATCCATCGCTACGGCATTGACATTCCCGACCAAGACGGCTGTGATCCGGGCGGCTGGTAAACCGCCTCAGCAAACTTAAAGCTGGAGTTTGGCCAGCATCCCACGGCTAGTATCGGACGGCTAGCTAACAGATGAGTCTCAAACTTTAGCACAGATTGTCTGTAAAATACTTTACAAAGGCTCTGGAGAGGACTACATTTAAAAATAAGCATTATTTTTACGTGAGATAAAAATGATCGAAAAGACTCTTAGGCCCGTCGAAGAACACGAAAGTTATGTACAATTACATGACTTTGTAGAAGTTCACGGTGCAGTCAGCGAAACCACCCTGACCGTGCCAACTGGCGAGCTGGCTCGCCCCGAAATTGTTGATCTCTATAATGGGTTTGGCGCTTTCAAGAAGACCATGGGACCCCTGGCGACAGCTCTGGCCGACTACGGAATTGCTTCGTTTCACAGTGCGCCGATTCGTGGCTCGAGCCGTAGCCCACTAGAGGATATTTTCGACCCCAACACCGTACATCTTGATACGCATCGAGAAATATTCAACAAGCTAGCCAGCAATAAAGAGCTGGCCAACCTGCCGAATGGCTGGTTGCTGAGTATGGTCAAGCGGATCAATGCTGGACATTCCTACGGCGGTGAGACTGCTACCGAAAACACACTGGAACATCCTGACGAAGTAGAGGGGCTGGTGCTGATTGAATCAGTTGGCCTGGAAGCCGCGCAAAGACTACGCTTCGCCCGCCGAGCTGGATCATTTTTGGTACACGAACTAGTGCCCTTTGTGTCGCACCATGGGCCCGATTACAAACTACACGATGGCGTATTAGCGGCCGAGCATCTTTTTGGCAATCCTTTCCAGACAATTGGCGAAGCCCGGGCCTGCAATCGCTCGGACATCCGCGAGGCTTTGCCTGTGATAACTTCACTAGGCATCGGTTTAGCCGTTTTAGCCGGGCGACGTGATCACCTGCTGCCAGCTGCTCCTATGCGAGAATATGCCAAGCCGCACGCTCATTATTATGAAGAAATGCCGGTTAACCACCTGGGTCCACAGCAATATGCCACTATTGTCGGCTATTTTGTCAGTGAAGCCTTAGACCGCTTGGCTCAACGCCACGAGCCCAATGTGGCTGTCCATAACGGTATTGATTTGATTGCCAGCTAAGCCTGTTTTTTGATCTCTTCAATCAAATCGCGTAACTCGGCAGCGGTTTCGAATTGTAAATTAGCCGCAGCCAGTTCCATTTGGCTGGTCAGATCTTTGAGAAGTGAACCATATTCATCTTTGGGTATTTTCTTAAGATCGAGCTTGGCGCGTTTGGCTTCTTCGGGTAGTTCCGGGCGCAAACCTTTATCGACAGCGCGACTAATACCGGTTGGCGTAATGCCATGCTCTTGGTTGTAGGCCTCTTGGATTTTGCGGCGGCGAGTTGTTTCATCAATAGTTTTTTGCATACTAGCCGTCACGTGATCGGCGTACATAATCACGTGGCCTTCTTCGTGGCGGGCAGCTCGCCCCACAGTTTGAATCAGAGCCTGCTCACTGCGCAAAAAACCTTCTTTGTCAGCGTCGAGGATAGCCACCAACGAAACTTCAGGCAGATCAAGACCTTCACGCAATAAATTGATGCCCACCAAAACGTCATACACTCCCAAACGCAGATCGCGCAAAATGTCAGTACGGTCGAGCGTGTCAATGTCACTGTGCAGATAGGCCACCTTGATGTTTAGCTCTTGGAGGTATTCAGCCAAGTCTTCGCTCATACGCTTGGTGAGGGTAGTGACGAGTACACGCTGGCGCTTTTCGACAGTGCTACGAATTTCAGCAATTAAGTCGTCAATTTGGCCGTCAATAGGCCGGATTTCAATTGGCGGATCGAGCAGACCGGTGGGGCGAATGACTTGTTGCGCTGGCTCTGGTGAGCGGCTAAGCTCATACTCCGCGGGTGTAGCCGAGACATAAATGGCTTGATTGACATGGCGCTCGAACTCACTGAAAGTCAGCGGTCGGTTATCGAGCGCGCTGGGCAAGCGAAACCCATGCTCTACGAGCACTTCTTTGTGGGCACGGTCGCCGTTATACATGCCACGAACCTGCGGGATGGTCATGTGCGACTCGTCGATCAGCATCAAGAAATCATCTGGAAAGTAATCAAGCAGAGTGGCGGGCTGCTCGCCTGGCTCACGATTGGTTAGGTAACGACTGTAATTCTCAATCCCCTTCACAAAACCGGTTTCTTCAAGCATTTCCAGATCAAAACGGGTGCGCTGTTCAAGTCGCTGGGCCTCGAGTAATTTACCTTCTTTTTTGAACAACGCCAAACGCTCGGCTAATTCTTGCTCGATGTGTCCGAGGGCAACTTTGAGCTTATCTTGCGGCGTCACATAGTGGCTGCCCGGAAAAATCTTGTAGCTGTCTAGGTTGGCCAGAATTTCACCAGTTAACGGGTCGATTTTGGTGATTCGCTCAACCTCATCGCCAAAGAACTCGATGCGATAAGCCAGCTCCTCACTCGCCGGATACACATCGACCACGTCACCTCGCACGCGAAACGTGCTGCGGTGGAAATCAACATCGTTGCGTTGGTATTGAATATCGGTCAGTTGACGGAGGAATTTATCGCGAACTTTGCGCTCACCACGAGTCACGGGGATTGATAGACCATCATAATCTTCCACCGAACCAATACCATAGATACAGCTCACGCTGGCGACAATAATCACGTCGCGGCGAGATAGCAGCGCGTCGGTAGCGGCATGGCGCAAGCGGTCAATTTCTTCATTGATTTGGCTGTCTTTTTCGATGTAGGTGTCGGAGCGCGGGATGTAGGCTTCGGGTTGATAATAGTCAAAGTAACTCACGAAATAGTGGACGGCGTTTTCAGGAAAGAAGTTCTTGAATTCGGTGTAGAGCTGGGCGGCCAACGTTTTGTTATGGCTGAGCACCAGCGTTGGCTTCTGAGTATTTTGGATCACGTTGGCCATAGAGAACGTTTTGCCCGAGCCGGTTACGCCGAGTAGCGTTTGATTGTGCAGCTTGTCTTGGACGCCTTTTGTCAATTGAGCAATTGCCGCTGGCTGGTCGCCGAGCGGTTGATAGTCAGATTTAAGCTGAAATTTGGCCATCCTTATATTGTAGCAA
>DASZUC010000036.1:0-16813 GCA_035547775.1 Saccharimonadales bacterium (SeqCode)
TCTACGAAAACGGTCACATTACCTACATGCGTACCGATAGCACCACGCTCTCAGGTCTGGCTATCAAAGCAGCCGAAGACTACATCGTCAAAGAATTCGGGGCCAAATACCACAATCGACGCCAGTTCCACACCAAAAATCAGAGTGCCCAAGAAGCCCACGAAGCCATCCGCCCCACCAGTTTCGCGAAAACCAATGCCGGTGGCGACGATCAGCAAAAGAAACTGTACCAGCTGATCTGGCAACGCGCTTTAGCCAGCCAAATGAGCCCAGCCGCCCTGGAGCGAACAGAGGTCACAATCGCCATTAGCGACCATACCGAGACTTTCCTTGCCAAAGGGGAAGTCCTGCAATTCGACGGCTTTATGAAAGTGTACGGTGGCGGAAAAGATGATGTGCTCCTACCGGCTCTCAGCGTCGGTCAAACTTTGGACCCGCAAGCCATTACCGCTACCGAAACGTTTAGTCGTCCGCCGGCTCGGTACTCTGAAGCTAGCCTGGTACGCAAGCTCGAAGAGCTCGGCATCGGCCGCCCTAGCACCTATGCGCCAACCATCCACACCATTCAAACTCGAGGTTACGTTGAAAAGAGCGACCTCGAAGGCACTGAGCGCGATGTCCTGGAATTACAACTGACTGGCAGCAACCTGTCAGAAAACACCTCGAAAGTGATCACTGGTGCCGACAAGGGCAAACTGGTGCCCACCAGTATTGCCGAGGTAACTACCGATTTCCTCACCAAACACTTCTCCAGCATCGTCGATTATGACTTTACCGCGCACGTTGAAGAGGACTTTGATGCTATCGCCGACGGCAAAGAGACCTGGGAAAAGATGATTACGGCCTTTTACAAGGATTTTCACCCCCTAATCGAACAGTCTGAAGATATTTCGCGCCAAGAAGTCTCGCAGGCCAGGGAAATCGGTACCGATCCAGCCAGCGGCGAACCCATTTACGCTCGCTATGGCCGCTATGGCCCCATGCTCCAAAAGGGCGACACCGATGAGGAAGACAAGAAACCTGCCTTTGCACCAATGCCAACAGGGGCGACTATCGATACTGTCACCCTCGAACAAGCGCTTGAAATGTTCAAGCTACCGCGCAGTGTGGGCACCACGGCTGACGGGCAAGAAATTAAGGCTAACGTCGGCCGGTTTGGCCCCTACATTCAGGTAGGCAAGCTGTTTGTTTCGATTAAACCCCTCGACCCACGCACCATCACCGAAGAAGAGGCCCGCACCAAATATGAAGAAAAACTCGCCAAAGAGGCCGCTAAGCACATTAATGAGTTCCCAAGCGGTATTAAGGTGTTAAATGGCCCCTACGGCCCCTATGTAACCGATGGCAAGAAGAATGCTCGGATTGCCAAAGACGTCGATCCCACCAAGCTCACCGAAGCGGAAGCTAAGAAGATACTGGCCGATGCACCAGCTAAAAAACGCGGTTTTCGACGCAAGCGTTAGGGAATTGCTAGCTCCATAATTTGCCCATCTGTAAAAGCTGTGGAAAAGCAACACTTTTACAACAGAAAAGCGGCAGGCACGTCATTTTTGTGCTACAATTGGCTTAGAGCGTAAAAAGTGTTGACTTTTAAAATCTAAGGTTTTATAGTATAGGGAGCGCTACAGTAGTAGCAGGGAAAATATATGGCAAATACAGCAGCTAATTCTGACAGTAATACTGAGCAGTTAGTCCGCGAGGTACTGACCACTATTGAACGCGAACGTGAACGGGAAATCGTAGCGCGTCGTTTTGGTTTGTTCGACCGCAAGGAAACGCTGGAACAGATTGGGGAAATGCTAGGCATTACTCGGGAACGTGTTCGCCAACTCGAAAAGTCAGTTGTTACTCGCTTACAAGCTACGGCAGAGCAGGGCAACATCCCACACATCGACGCTTTTCAGACCAAATTACTTGAATTATTACAGGCCAATGGCACCGTCGCTCGCGTGAGCGAACTAGCCAACAAGCTCAGCGACCAGCCCAACCGCGAAGAGCAAGCGCGTGTCGCTTTCTTGGCTCAATTGTGCCCAAGCTTAGTCGTCGTCAGTGAAGATGACCACTTTTATAACAGTGTTGGCGTGCGCCAAGCCAACGACGAAAAAGCACTTAAAGCCGCCGTGGCCAAGATTATTGACGCTATCAAGCAGTTAGCCGAGCCCAAGACTATCGAAGAGATCGCTAAAGCCGCTAGTATGAGCGATGCTAAGCAGGCCGGTGCGCTGGCTAGCACCAGCAAGCAGTTAGCTACGCTGAATGGCCGCTGGGGCCTCGTGAAATGGCCTATGGTCAACCCCAAGAACATTCGCGACAAAATCTACGTGATCCTCAAGGAAAACGGCAAGCACATGCACTTCAACGAAATCGCCGACGCCATTAAGGGCAGCGACTTCAAGCGCAAAGATGTTACCACTCAAGCCATTCACAATGAACTCATCAAAGACAAGCGCTTCGTACTCATCGGTCGTGGCATCTACGCCCTCAAAGAATGGGGCTACGAAAAGGGCACTGTGGCCGACATTATCTCTGAAGTTTTGCGCGAAGCAGGTGAGCCATTGCACCGCGACGAAATCGTCAAGCGCGTGCTCAAGAGCCGCTTCGTCAAAGAAACCACCATCCTCCTGAACCTCCAAGGCAAACCGCAATTCAAGCGCGTCGCCAAAGCCACCTACGAACTGGCTGAGTAAGCTCTCACAAGCCATGGCCAATAGCGAAGCTGAACCAAAATATCTTGGACCGATAGATATTGACGTCACACTCGATCCAGAGTCGCTGGAGCTGGCCCTACAATCTTCTAACAGAGAAGGGAACTTGGGTTTTATTGCCCTGACCCTCTCCACTATCACCTGGCAGAACCCCGCCACAAACGAATTTGAGCGAGGGCACTTTAAAGATGGTCACACCGCAGCTCACTTTGAAGTTCACGATATCAGTCGAGAGCTCACCGAGCGTAATTCAATAAAGCGACATAACGCCAATGAGTCCGGTTATCACACTAAAAGGGACCGTATAGCAGTCTTGGGTGCCTTTAGCGGTCAAACGCTTGATGACACAGCCTTTCCAGAAGGAAGCACTTTTGGCTACGGCCGAGCCGCTATGCGAGTATTTCAGCCCAATTTTAGCCATGTCGAAGTAAAGGGCATTGTCCAAATTCCTCTGTGGCTACCGGCTAGTGCAGAGTAATCAAGATGGGGATGGAAGCTCGGGCAGTTATTGCGCAGTGGGAAACGGGCGAACAGTTCGGTATTGCCGTCGACGAGTTACAGGTAGTCGAGAGCGCTCTCAGGCAACGCTACCTACCCATTACTCACCTCTATTCGCCCAGCATGACTGAGGAGTTCGAGCGCAACTGGCAGCACAGTGCACGCTTAGTTGACGTCCTGCGCGGCAAGAATACCCATATTAGCCTGCAACAATTAACCGTGGAACCCATCCGCGAGCCTTATGAGACGCTGGTAGCCGCCAGCATCGCCACTAAACTTCCAGAAAAAGACTTCTGTGCAGCTAATACTCTCGGTTTTTATGTCACTGCCTTAATGACCTCTAGCGCAAAACTTGAAGCTGGCCAGCTCCGAAAGCCCGTCTGGCTAATGCGAAAACCCAAGCAAAGCGCTATTTCTACCCGTAAAGGCTGGACCCGCTATGTTGGCCTTAATGAAGGGGATAGCCTTGACGACCTCTATAAAACCTCACAACAGCGGGCAGCGTCCATGCGTGGCATTGGTTACGGAATTAGAGGTGGTACGAGAACTACCCGCCACAAGCGCGGCCCATCATTATAAAATTCAACCGCTATTGTACAAAATACGAACAAGTAGTGTTATGCAGGACGGTAGGCCAATGCAGCCATAATGCCATATTTGATCGTTCGGCAGCAGGAGAGCAGAGATCATACCAAAATTAATAAACACACATAGTCATAGGGCAATTTTTTTGGCGAGAGCGCGGTGGAGCAGAGTCCAAATTCATACATAGACATGATGTCGCACAATGTATATTTTGCGACTCTAATATAGATGAAATAGATGGTTACTGATACCTCCCCGCGAGGGGAGTATTTTTGAATAATGCCTCGGTTTTGTTATTTTGGTGCACTACCATGTAACTATTGTGCTGCACTACAGCCTCCTTGGGCTCCTGTACCAGGGACACTATCGGGGCTTTCGTGCGGCCCTAGTGGTCGGCTGTGATTTACAACACTATTTGACTTTTCCACAGCTATGTCGTGAAAACATTTGCATTTTTGCACTTTTGTTTCACATATATCATTTTTTACTTTCCCCTACCTTGCCTGTTCAAATTTAAAAAATTTGACTTTTGCCCTGCTCTATATGTTTATATAGTTTTTTTGTAAGTTTACGGATATGCGATATATCGAACAAAATACGAACTGGGATAGGGGTGTGGGGCATTGTTACGCCAAACTGGCCTCGGCACCCATACGCAAACAGACGTGGCGCTACCTTACGGCATGGGTCCTGAGCTCGCTAGCGCTCCTCAGGATGAGCACACACCTTCCCTAGCCACTAAAAGCACTACTTATAGTAAGCACGGCCGTCGACCCGGACATCGATGTAGTCTTTAGGGGTAACATTGTGATCGTGGAGATTGGCAATAGTTGCCAAAAACGTGCCAGACTGTTGGCGAGGATCGTTATTTTCCAGATTGAACTTAATAAAGTACGGCTGATTTTTAAGATGAACATCTAACTCACCGGTAGCCGCTGGCAGCGTCAAACTGGTGGGCGTAAAATGTTTGACTCGCAATTCAGTCAAAACTGTCAAGATAAACGTGACATTCTGACTCGGCAAGGCTGGCTGGCCTAGTTGTAGAGCCAAATTGCTCTGATCGACGACCACAGGGAGGCCATGCTTAGTGAGCTCGTCACCGCGGTTCACTATTTCCAGCGCTCGACCACTCGTAGCCAATGCGTACTCAGCATTGCCACTCATCAGTAACAAGGCTGGCTGATCAGGTTCAATGTACAGGATCGGCCGATGACCCAACAGTGGCAAGCTCACGCTGACCGTGCTCAACTCCGGAAATTGTTTGAGCATTGAGCGACTGATGGCACCGGTGTTAATTGTCACTTTATTATGGTTCCAGACGGATGAGGCCAGCAATTTATCAGCCGCCGATTGATAAACACTCAGGGGCTGTAAGAAGTTACGACTGGTCGAGGTGGTTAGCGGCATCACACTGGCATTGGCGTTCAGCAGCAAGCCGTTGATCACAGACAAGATAACTACCGCTAATAGGATAGCGAGGCCAAAACGTGGGAGCCAGAAGTGGCCCACCCGCTTAGCTTGAGCGCCTGCAGCTCGACTCAGTTGGCGACCGGTGTTGCTGGTTGGTTCTGTACGCTGTTGGGCATAATAAGAATAGCCAGGACTAGCGCTAGATGGCCGGGCTGCCGCTTGACGGCCTACTGGCTGGCGGCGAGCGTTACGCTTAGGTGAACGTCGGAGAGCTTTCATGCGTCTTTTGGAGCCGTTTGGGGAGTTATCTGATCAAATAATACGTCGGTGATCCGCTGAGCCGCATGTGGCTGGGCAAATTCATGCAACTTGTGCCCCAACTCATCGCGCTGTTGACTGTCTTTCATGAGAGCGCTGACTTGTTTGGCCAAGCGATTCGGATCGGCTGCTAATTCAGTTTCGTCCATCACCACTGCAGCGTGCTGCTCAGCCAAATAACGAGCATTTTCTAACTGATGACCACCTGTCAGGACGGCACTCGGAATGATGACACAGGCTCTCCCCTGCACTGCAAACTCCGCCAGATTCGTAGCGCCGGCTCGTGCAATAATCAGGTCAGCGGCACCACTGTAGCGATAGACATCGTGAATAAAATCAAACACGCGAAGACGCTGTTGTTGCGCAGCCGTCAGGTCTTTAAGGTAGCGAGCCTCCATTTCGGCCTGATTGATGCGGCCGACCACGTGCACAACATACAAGTCTGGGAATTCATGCAACAGATGCGGCACGGCCTCGGCCATCGCCCGGTTGATAAGCTGCGAGCCCAAGCCACCCCCAATCACGAATAACAGCTTTGCTTTGGCAGGAACGTCAATTTCTTGTCGGTATTTCCGCTCCAATGTAGCAGTCACCGGTACAAACTTCGCATTCAGCGGAATGCCAGTGGTAACCGTTTTAGCTTGAGGATAGGGGTAGATATTGGTGGGTAAGGCCACAGCGTGCACGCGCGCCCAGCGAGCAATGATACGGTTAGCCAGGCTGGGAATCGGATCAGAATCATGTGTCATGTAGGGAATGTGATGCAAAGCGCCACCCAAACAAACCGGTACGCTCACAAACCCCCCACGACTAAAGATCACATCCGGGCGAAGCTTACCCATCAGTTGCCAGCTCTGATACAAACCAATTACCACATACAAAGCATCACGGAGGTTTTTAAACATCGTGGGCAGATCAAGTAATTGCTTCCAGCCTTCACCGTGATAGCGACGTAATTTACCGGCAAAGACCGTATAGACCTCATCAATATTGGGATCTTGTGCAGGAATATCGCCCAGCCCATCACCGCGTTGGCCAACATAAATGACCCGCGTTTTGGGTTGACGCCGCTTTATTTCAGCCGCGACCGCTAAAATCGGGGTGATATGCCCCCCGGAGCCGCCGCCCGTCAGGACGATGGTCATAGGCTGAACCTCGTTTACTTTCATGACTAATTCGCGGCGTGCCATAGCTCGCATACGCTGAAGCTTGGAAGACTAAGCCAATAGCTGCCGCTACAAAGACCACGCTGGTACCGCCATAGCTAATGAATGGCAGCGTAATACCTTTGAGCGGCAATAGACCAATCATGCCACCAACGTTAATGAGCATCTGCACACTCAGCCACACCAGGACGCCAACCACCAGGAGTCGACTAAAGTCATCTGGCAAGCGTTCGGCAATACTTTTTAGGCGCGCAAACAGCGCTACAAACACCGCTAGCAGTATCACGCAGCCCATAAAGCCAAACTTCTCAGCATAAATAGCAAAGATGGAGTCGTTGGCGGCTTCGGGTTGATAGCCATAGGCTTGTGCTCCGCTACCCAGACCAAGGCCAAATAAACCGCCAGAACCTACTGAAATCAATGACTGACAAGCCTGGTAGCCACTACCCTGACAATTGGATTGCGGATGCAAAAAGGCTTCCAAGCGCGCCCGACGATATGGAATCGCCGAGACGGCTAGAATGAGGCCGATCAAGATAATGCCACCAATCATCAAAATACGCTTGAACGGCAAACCAGCCACAAAAGCCATCGCTGCCATCATCGCCACCATCACACCAGTTGAGCCTAAGTCACTTTGCACACCGGCTACCACCAGGCCAATGCCCAGGAGTGCCCAGACCAATGGCTTCAGGGTTTGCTGAGTGTCAGTAATGCTGCCCTGCTGAATGCGTTCGGCCAACATACCGGCCAACCAGATCATCGCGGCGAATTTCACTAACTCGACAGATTGAAACGACAAACTGCCCAACCGCACCCAACGATGAGCCGGATAGGCTGGGTTGACGGGCATCATAAGCGCGAGCAGCGTTGTTAAGCCAGCCAGTACCAGTAGTGGCTTATAAACCTGACGCCACCATTTCAGCGGTACCCAAGCAGTGGCAATCAGAGCCACAAAGCTCAAGCCAATCGCCAGCAATTGTCGGTTCACGTAGTAGTTGCTGCTGACATGATTCGCGGCACTCAGCGCCGGACTAATCGCGTATACCACCATTAAACCAATGGCGAGCAACGCGGCACATAACATCAATAACCAATAGTCTGGCCGGTGTTTACGGCCCAAATTCAGCTCATGAAAACGAGATACCGCCACTGAACGGCGCGGCCGATTTGCAGTTGAGCTAGACCAGGATGGTCCCATCAGTGCCCCCTGCCAACCAGGAAGACAATCAAACCGAGTACACTGGCCATTTGACCAAGGATCCAAAAGCGCATGGTGACTTTGGTTTCTGGCCAGCCAATAGCTTCAAAATGGTGATGGATAGGTGACGACAAAAAGACTTTTTTACCATGGCGCAGCTTACGGCTAAGACGATTAATAATCACTGAACCTGTCTCCATGACGTACACCGCTCCAATAATTGGCAAGATATATATAGTGTCGGTTTGCATGGCGATAATGCCTAGGGCCGTGCCGAGGGCAAAAGAGCCGACATCGCCCATAATGAAACGAGCCGGGTAAATATTGAACCAGGTGTAGCTCAGCAAGGCACCCACCACTGTCAGGCAAAAGCCAGCCAGCATCAGCTTGTGCTCAACCATGGCAATAATGGTGTAGGCCATGAAGGAAGAAGCTAACAAGCCACCTGCCAAGCCATCCAAGCCGTCGCTCATGTTGACGGAGTTAGCAGTGGCAATCACCACCAGCCAGAATAATGCGATGACGCCAACACCAATGTGTAATTCATGCACGCCGGGCAGATAAATCGAGTGCACGCCCAGTTTGCTATAAAACCACCAGCCACCAACAACGGCCACGGCACTATACAGCAAAAACTTATAGCGCGCAGCCATACCAGCCACGCCGTCACCACGACTCCGCACGTTCATAGCGTCATCAATTAAACCAATCGCCCCTGCCCCGAGCATGCCGGCCAGTGGCAACCAGGTTTGACCACGATCGAGGTTAAACAATGTTACGACTGCAATCGCCATCACAAAAATCAAGCCAGCCATCGTGGGGATGTTACGCTTGTGCTTTTTGGCGTGTAATTGCTGATACACCGTGGCTTGGCCGCCAGACCAGGCTTCGGTGCGTTGGCGCTTCCACCACTGTCGCTTGTACGCTGTGGTAGTGTAAAACGGCGTGATTAACATGCTTAAAGCAAATCCGGCAAAGCCCAATAATAAGATACGGATTAGGTGATGAGTCGTGACAGCAATGTGCAAGGTGTTATTCATAGGTATTTTTGTTTTATTATAGCATTTTTAGGCTTATTTAATGGGTTTTGGGCGTCACAAACGAATTATTGATTAACATGTGCGCTAGGTCGGCAAACACCGGTTGACCACCCAGGGCACCCGCGTAGCCTGGCACATTCGGCTGAATATTAAAGACCACGATCACATATTGCGGCTTGTTACCGCCTACAAAACCCATATAGGTACCGTTAAAGATGTTATCGAAGTAACCGCCAGTCGGCTTGGCAATTTGAGCCGTCCCCGTCTTACCGCCCACCATATACTGCGACGGGAAACGCATAAAGCTGTAGCCTTCGTGCAAATAGGTAGTCACAACGTTTTCCATCAGCGGCTCTAACTCTTTCCCGGTCGAACTCTTCACGACGTTTTGCTCCAGCGCTTTGGGATGATTAGTGACGGTTTTGCCGTCGCCCGTAACCGTTTGATCAATTAAGGTAGGCTGATAATAAGTGCCGCCGTTCAGCACGCTCGAGAGCGCCGCACCCATCTGTAAGGCTGTCACCTGAATACCCTGCCCAAAGGCCGTGTTAGCAAATGTCAGTGCACGGGCTGGCAGCTGTGGGTTGGCTGATGGCACCACTCCTGGGGATTCATACCCCTGCTCAATACCAGTAGGCTTACCAAAACGGAAATGATTCACCAAATAGTTGCGCCAGGCATCAATGCCATGCTGAGTGATTTTATTCTGACCAGGATTGCTCATCTGCATCAACATCCAGGTGGCACCAGTGTTCAGTGATAGCGCCAGAGTGCTGGCTACACTCTGTTGCCGCGCCCCACCATCTTCTTCAATGTCGGTAATGTTGAAGCCGTTCACTAGCCAGTGAGCCGGGTCATAAAACGTTTCGTTGGGTGTGATTGCGCCTTGGTCGAGCGCTGCCGAGGTGGTCAGGACTTTCATGGTCGAACCTGGTTCAATGGCATTGGTGATGGCGGCATTTTGAAACACTGCTGGGTCACTGACTTTCTGGTAATTCGCCGGATCATAGGTAGGATAGTTGGCCATGGCTTTAATTTGGCCGGTGTTCGGTTCCATAATCAGCGCGCTCAAACCTTTGGAATGGGTTTTTTGGTACTCCGAGGCCAGGATCTGCTCTAACTGAGTTTGCATCGAAATATCCAGCGTCGTGATAATGTTGTTACCGTTCTGCGGAGCAGTTTCCACATTCCCCTTGGTGGCCGCCAATGGTACGCCGTTGGCATCGGTGACGGCTTTCACCTCACCTGGCGTCCCCGATAGCTCGTGATTCAAGGCCTGCTCCAAGCCATAGGTACCCTTACCGTCCGCATTCACAAAGCCCAAAACCTGAGCTGCCAGCTTGCCATCTGGATAGGTGCGGTAATCTTGCGCTTGCGTGCCAATACCAGGGATTTTCAGAGCTAATAATTGCTGGCTCTGGCTATCGCTGAGCTGTTTGGCCAGAACCACGTAGCGCGTATTAGGCGTCTTCATTAAATCAGCGTATTTTTGGGCTTTGCCACCAATAATCGGCACCAGCCGACTGGCCGCATTATCGGGATTTTTGATAAAGGTCGGGTCAGCGTAGAGCGTAAAGAGTTGCTGGTTTAAGACTATTGGCACAATCGCATTGCCGTCGTGGGCCTCAATCAGCCCTCTCGTAGCCGGAATCTGATACTGTTTGAGCTGATCACTCAAGGCTGCTTGTTTGTAATGATCATAGCGAATGACTTGTAGGTAAAATAGCCGTAGCACAAACACCGCCACAACGACGATTAATAGACCGTACGCTAAGCGGACGCGTTTGACTGTGTTGACGATGTTGGTATTTGGCAACGCCATAAGGCTATCCTTCATTATACCAAGTCCGGAGTTCACTGCTCGAAGTCAAAAGCCTTCAAACTGCAAACACCGGACTGAGCTTAGTTCTGGACGGTATCGCTGGGAGCTACAGAAACCAACTTCTTAGCTGGCGCGCTGTGCTGCACACGAGAAAGTGACTGCAAACGAGCTGAGGCGACTTCTAGATTGTCGTGTTGATTCTTGAGCTTGGTAGCCTGTTCTTGCAAACTGTTAATCTGGTAACCATATGCATTTGTCTTGGTAACCTGTGTCAGATACAGCAGACCAAGCAAGCATGCTAGCACAATCAGAATGATTGTATTGCTAACTGGGCCGAGTACTCGCGCCGAAGTTTGAAAGCTGACCGAGTTTTGGTTGCGACCAGTAAATCGGGTGCGATTCATGGCCAGCGAACTGGAATATGTCATATTTTATCTTTGTTTTAGTTTTTGTTTCTTAGAGTCGGCCCCAGTTGCCTAGGGCCGAGCACTGCTTTCGCGTTTAGACGACCCGAACGGTCACCTTGTACGCGCGGGAGCTACTTTTTACCGGAATCGGCATTAGTGTTCCCTTTCTGTTTTTATTTTCACTGCGGCGCGTAGTTTAGCACTACGTGCCCGCGGATTAAGAACAATTTCCCGGGGTGAGGCAGTGAGCGGCCGCTTGGTAAGTAGTCGGAAATCAGCGTCATAGCGATCGCCGCTGACTGCGGCAAAAGCCTGTTTGACCATCCGGTCTTCCAGACTATGAAAGCTAATAACAGCTAATCGACCACCTGGCTTGAGTAATTTCAGCCACAGCGGCAAACTTTTCTGCAATTGCCCTAATTCATCATTCACGGCGATGCGAAGTGCTTGGAAGGTCCGTGTAGCCGGATGAACCCGACTGTGACCTGGCCAGAGCTTCGCCACCACGGCCGCCAATTCCTCAGTGGTCGTGATTGGCCGATGATGCACAATGGCTTCGGCAATTGCTGTTGCTTTCGGTTCTTCACCATACTCACGCAACACCTTAGCCACCTTATCGACGCTGTAAGTGTTGACGATGTCAGCCGCGCTGAGCGACTGCCCTTGGTCCATTCGCATATCGAGTGGGCCATTCTGATTGATGGCGAAGCCACGATGAGCCTCGTTAAGGTGCGGTGACGACACGCCCAAATCTGCCAAAATAAGATCAAACTGCTGACCCTCTGCGGCCAGTTCCCGACTGGCGCTTAAGAAGTCCTGGTGACGAATGTCAGCGGCCTTCCCGAAGCGGTCCTGCAGTGTGGTAATCGCATTTTCATCGCGATCGACCAATACGAGGGTTGTGAGGCTTCCGGTCCTTTCCAGAATTGCTCCAGCGTGTCCGCCGTAACCGGCTGTCAGATCGAGGTAGGTTTCCCCGCTCTGTGGTGCCAGTACGTCGAGTACGTTATCGAGTAAAACTGGGAGGTGCTGTTTGTTTTGGTTTTGGTGTTTGGTTTGGTGCATCTTGTCTTGTTTTTGTTTTTACAAGGTCACCTATCCGACAATCAACTTTTTGTTTTGGTTCTAGATTTTTGTTTTTGTGTGACAAGGCTTCTTGTACGAATACATATCAGCCAAGTCGAGTGAGAGACTTATGTGTGAGGTGGAGTTTTGGGAGGTGTTTTAGAGTAAGGTGCAAGATTTTTTAGAGTGGTTTTCTCTATTTTCCACGTGTTGATTGTCGGATAGCTAACCTTGAGGGTTTGGTTTCTATCGTGCCTAAATTATTAAAGAACTTGCTACTTGGCGAGTAAGCGCCAGTATTTACCGACTCGGACGGCAGTTACGTCTCTAGTGATCCCGGCATGGTCCAGCAAATGCTGTTCCAGGCTAAAGCGTCCCTGTTTGGCATCAATGCCAGCTTCGCTTTTGCCCATTCGGAATTGGACGTTTAGATCGGCCGTGGCCTCATCCAAGATATTGCCCTGGAGGAGCGGCTCAACCTCTTCATCCCAGACCTGCTTCGGGTAAAGGTGAAGATACTTTTGGAAACCACGGGTCACGACTACTCCGCTTTTGAACTCGTCACGTAACTCAGCCGGTATGCTTAACCGCCGTTTGTCGTCGAGCTTGCGTTCGAAGTAATCTACTGTGGCCATCCCTGAAAATTTTTAATTGGTTTTTGTTAGTGGCGGGGGTCTCTCGCTACCCACGTTTACCCACTGAGCTGAGTTTACACCCCACAATTCCCCACTACAATAGGAAAATTATAAAAAAGTGGTGTTTCTGACACCACTTTTCCACAGATTTGCCAGAGGTTAGGCCAAAAGCGCTACATGGAGCGTAGTTGGCTTACTGCTCGGCGCTATAACTAATGTGCTGGATGTGAGTCAACATCCGGCGGCAAGACAGCGTCTTTAGAAACTTCCACGTTTTCACCTGGTTGGGGAGCGTGGCCCAACTGCTTTTCCATATCTTCATAGGTGTCAAAAGCACTATGGTCAGGATCAATTTCTTGGGCATAGGTAAAGGCACCCGCAGCTGGGATACGGTCAATACGATACTGAGTGGGGTCTAAATCCTTACGAGAAGTTGGTACTTCGTGACCAACAGCATGAGCTCCCGTTATAAAGCGACCAGCGGCTTTCAAGCTGCTACCTGCAGCATCATAGCTGGCGATAGCTGCCTTATCCATTGCATCAATAGCCGGAATAACCGTATGGTCCGCTGTCAGACCGGCAACTACCATCGTTCCAATAGCTACCGCTTTGCCGCGACGTGTCAGACGAGTGCCAGGATTGGCAATTTGCTCAGTGTGAGATTTAGTCATAATGAATATCCTTATTTACTAGCTGATCGGGCTGGGGTGCGCTGGGCAACGCTATAACTTATATAATGCTGCTCGACTTCTTCCTTTTCCCTGCGCAGTGGATTGTTAAGCTCGCTATTTTCCTCAACTGCCAGGATTGGCTGATTTGGCAGTACAATCCTGGCATTGGGGTGGTCTGGCATCTCAATCATGCCAAGTGTGACAGCTGCTGACATCAGTACTAAGCCGGCCTGTTCGGCTGCTTGGTGGATCTGATCGACAACTTGTGAACTTTTTGTTTTGACTGACACGCTATTATATTAGCAAAAATTAGGCTTTTTGTCAATCTTCTTATGCTAACGTACTAAGTGTCGATATCTACGGGTACTCCGGTCTGGAGCTTGTGAAAGATAATGCCCTGCTCGGCAAAAGCCCGCTCTAAGCCCTGGTACAACTGTTCGCGAGCCTCATCGCGCCAATGCCAATCATGAATCGGCAAGACATGTGTAGGTTTGAGTTCAAGGGCGAGATTAACGGCGTCAACCGTGCTGCCCCACGGTGCCTGCACAGGCAATGCCAAAATGGCTTTGGTTTCGTGAAAACTGTGACTGTCGCCGGGGTGGCTCAAAGTTTCTAAATAATGATAGCCGAGCTCCTCCGGAGTTGGGAATAACGGCTCGACTGCCTCGTGGGGCGAATCAAAGAGCGTCACGCCAGTGGGAGGTGTAGGGGTGGCTTTAATACCCTCCTTATTTAGGAGTTCAACGACATCATTTGGTGCAGTAATGTGGACGATTGGGAATTTGGCGATCAGTTGCTTAATGAGTGGAGGATAACAGTGGTCGCCATGACCGTGGGTGATGAAGATTTCATCTAAGCGATCGAGTTGGGCAGCGTCGAGGGCCGGCTCGCTCATCATGCCTGGGTCAAATAATGCGACGCGGTCAGGAGTTTCGACTAATAAGCACGAGTGGACATATTTAGTAATTTTCATGGAACTCCCTTCGGTTAGGTTTCTAGTATAGCGTCTAGGCTGCCGTAAAACAGTAAGATTACTGACTAGCGGTATTCGGGGTTGGCGTAATCGAAACGAGCCCCGCCATCCCATTCGCTGCGCTGGTTGCCATAAGCTGGGATGCCGCCAGCATCTTTGAGGAGCTTAGCCAGATGCATGAGGTTCCAGGTCATGAAGGTGGTGTTACGGTTGGTGAAGTCGTTATCGAGACCGGTTTTGCCACCGTGGCCATCGTCATCTCCATAGCTGGGGCCCGGTCCAGCCTCGCCAATCCAGCCGGCGTCGGCCTGTGGCGGAATGGTGCAACCGAGATGCTGCAGGCTGTAGAGGGTGTTCATGGTGCAATGCTTGATGCCGTCCTCGTTGCCGGTGATCAGTGAACCACCGACTTTGCCGTAATAAGCATACTGCCCTTTGTCATTCAATAAGCTGCTGCAGGCATAGAGGCGTTCGATGATTTTTTTGGTCATGGAGCTGTTATCGCCCAGCCAAATTGGTCCGGCCAACACTAAGATGTCGGCGGCTTGAACTTTCTTATAGATTTCCGGCCAAGCATCTTTGGCGGCGCCATGCTCGGTCATGTCTGGGTAGACGCCTGTGGCAATGTCGGGGTGGTCAATGGTGCGAATCACTTCTGTTGCAACACCATGTTTTTGCATGATGTCGGTACTGATTTTGATCAGTAAATCGGTGTGGCTGGGCGCGGGTGATTCAGTGAGCGTGCCGTTGAAGAATAAGGCCTTGAGGCCAGAAAAGTCCCATTGTTGATCTGTCACTTTACTCCCTTCTGTCATTCCGAACGGAGTGAGAAATCTTTTGAACAGGATCTCTCCACTTCGGTCGAGACGATACTGTTGTTAGTTCTCCGTTAGGCCTAAGATGTTGCCGTCGGGATCTTTAAACCAGGCGGCTTTGCTGCCAAACATTAGGTGCACTTCACCGTCGTGTTCGGCCCCTGGAAACTCGTAGTGTTCCCAGTTGCTAACGCCCGCGCTTTTCAGACTTTCCACTGATGCCTTGATATCGCTGACTTCCCATGTGGCACTCGTGCCCTGATTGGTGCCAGCAGTTGGGGCTTGGTAAACAAAAACTTGGCCTGCGCCTGATTTATACAGCACGCCAGCAGGGTTTGGTTCACCTTCCCCAAGGCCTAAGGTTTGTCCGTAAAATTGTTTGGCAGTTTCGATGTCTTTGACGGCCACCATGGCCATAACAGTACTATCTTTCAGCATATGCCCTCCTTATGTCTTTTCAGTATACGCCCAATCTAGAATGGTGACACATCTGCCACCAGCTTTTGCTTGCGGATAAATACCATCGCGACAAACAAACTATTAGTAATAACCAATGATAGCGGATACAACACAGTAACAACCGAGAAGGTACTAAGAGCAGCAATAGCGATGGCAAACTTAATGGCGGATAAGGTATAGGTGATGGTTGTTTCTTCGTGGGGATGGTGAAAAGATTTACGAAAAGTTGGCACAAAGCCAAGCATGTCGATTATCGTGATTAATATAACTGAACTTGTTGGGTCATCTGTTACTCCCCACAGCAAAAGAGCCACACCCGCACCGATGAGAAATAGCCAATCAACGGGGGCAATATTTTTCTTGCCAACTCTCAGTGCTGCCAGAAAGATGATCAGACAAACCACAGCGGTAAAGCCTGTAACCCACGCACCTGCTGCCCCGTGGTCACGCAACTGAGCAAAGAATGCAATACCTGTTAGTAAGCCCCAGATTAACCAAGAAAAAGCGTGGGGCTTGGTTTTGCCTCTAAAAATATTTCTCAAATAAGGAACGTAAGAAATAAAAGCAATCAGAACAGCACACAGCCCGAGAGCTGTCTTCACTATTTACCTTTCTTTTTGCGGTCGTGGTAGGCGAGTTGCTTGCGTAAGTTATCAAGGCGCACAATCTTGTTTTCAAACGGTTTGAGCAAGCTTGAGTATTGCCAATTAGGGGTAAGAATTTGAGCGAGCTTCCCCTGCTCTTCGAGGTATTCAACAAGGGCGAAAAAGTCACCATCGCCACTGACGATTAACGCTTGGTCGTAGTTCGGCAATTCTTTCATAGCGTACAACACCAGGTCGGCGTCGATGTTGCCCTTTACCTGTGGTCGTTCTTTGTCTTTATCGTCAACTTTTGGTTTACCAGCTTCGGGCTTGGCGTCGTGGGGGGTAATATCTACCGTCGGTTTCAGTACCACCAGAAAGCCCAGCTCGTGCATGTATTCATACAAGGCTTCGTTTTCGCTCATGTAGCCAATAAACATGTAGGCCTTGGTAACACCA
>DASZUC010000037.1:0-3764 GCA_035547775.1 Saccharimonadales bacterium (SeqCode)
CTTAGCGACAATTGGGCTCTATCAAAATCTTCCTATATCCAAAATAATTCTGCTTGTCGTCCTTATTGAAGCGGTAATTTTGATACTGCCCTTAGTCGAGGCATTACCTTTTTGGATCAGGGAGTATAAATCGTCTACTAAAGGAGAATTTGCCGAAAGATTTAACACTGCTTATGAAAAAGCTCTTAAGCAGAGAGAAAAACCCTTGGCGACTATGAGGTTTCCCCTCAGGGTTATGGTCCTGATTTTGTTTTCTGTTATTATTGCGAGCTCTATAGGAGTCATAAGTGGTAGAGTATACGCCACAACAAGAACCACATTTCTGGAAATGAGTTTTAAGTCTAAACAGTATGTTCTAATAAGAAGTTATCCGTCTGAAAGAATCTATGTACCTATTTCAAAGACGAATAAGCTAGAGAATGGGGTGCTCGTCCAGTCGACCGATACGGCAATGACTGATTTTCGGGCTCGCGGAGTTACTAAATTACATCGCTAAAATCTATCAAGAAATAACTGAGTTAGTAAGGGGTAAATATTCAACTGCGTGCTATGATGTAGCCCATGAGCGCCGAATTTGAGCCGGTGGGTGGGAGCGTCAACAATCCGCTTGCCAAAGAATGGCGGTGGGCGGAGTATGGGCCATTGATGCCCAGTCGAGATGGTGATCTAAGTGCTTTAACAGATCTAATTGACGATTTTATGTCGACCGATTCGCGAGCTCGGTCGTATGCCTACGCCGATGGTACCAGCAAACACATCTACAGCTGTGATGTTATTGAACCTGCCGAGTTACTGTTCGGGCTGCCATTGTTTGGCACTTTTCGAGCGGTTAATATGGTTTACGGACGCCGCGCTGCCGACAATATTCGCGAACGCTATCAACTGACGTTCAATTATTACGACGAAAACGTTACCAAACTTTTTGGTAGCAGTTATGAGATTAGCCGTTACTACGGCGGGGCATTGGTGATGAGTCGCCAGGCAAGTACCGATTTCTACGAACAAGGCCTCCAGCTGATGACGCGGCGCCAATATCCTGAAGCCGATTGGCTGCCCGCCAATGCTTTTGATGTGCGCGAGTTACTCGATCGTCTGGGTAGCGTTGAGACGCACCGAATTGTACACGAACCAACCCTCTAGTGGGCGCTGGCTTGCCAGGCAGCCAGCATTTTGCCCAGCTCTGGTCGATCAATCAAACGACAATTATTAGAATCTGCAAGTTCGCGAGCGGCTTTGGTAAACACGCTATTTGTAACCACCATCGAGCGGGTGCATTTATAGCGCATCATGCCGGCCACAGCTTCGCGTACCGCTTCTTGACGGACCGGTTTATGCCGGTAGCGTTTGGCTTGCACAGCAGTGCGTTCACCATTTTTTACGATCACCAAGTCGACACCGTAATCATTAATTGGCGTTAGTTGCACTTTGTAGCCTTGGCTGCGGAAGAGCTCAGCTAGGTACCGTTCAAAATCAAAGCCACTGAGCTGATCGATACCCATGAAGTCCAAAGCGCGCATGGCCCGACGTCGCTGGGCTGTACGTTGAAACTGCCAAACACCCACCAGTACACAGCTACCCAGAATCACGCCCAATAGCGCGGCGATTGGCCCCCACAGTTGTTTTGATGAATCACTCTGTGTTGCCGATACGACCGTCAACACAATGGCTGCCGCGAGCACAATAAAAAGGGTAGCCATGGCTTCTTCCGGCTTGGCCTGGCGCGAACGCCGTTTGTACGGGCGTGGCTGGTATGGTCGCTGATGGTATCGCTGATTACGATACGGTGGGCGCTGTTGGTAGGGCATGTCAATTTTCAGTATACCTGGTGAGCTTAACTTCTTATTAACTTTTAATCCAAAAGTCAGCCACTTTTATTGACCTCAAAGCTGGCCACGCGCATGCTGAGCGCACCTAAACAGGAGGAAAGATATGTATCTGCATATAAAACGAAGTGTGACGTGGCGTTCACTGCTGATCACGGCACTGGTGGTTGTGGGCGTCAGCAGCATTGCCTACGCAGCGCTCACCAGCCAACCCGCCATTGTGAAGGGTAATACCATCCAAACTGGTACGGCTAATTTATTGGTCAGCGCCGACGGTACGAATTACAGTAATTCCGTGTCTGGCTACACGTTTGGAGGTTTGATCCCGGGTGGCCAAGCCATGCCCAATAACGTCGGCAACGGCTATCCAATTTACGTCAAAAACGCTGGCAATACGGGATTGCTCGTGAGCCTCAGCATTCCGGCTGGTTTTACTAATCCTAATAACTTGGATTTGAGCAAAGCTCATCTCATTCTGACGCCCATGGAAGGTGGCGCGGCCCAGACTTACAGTCTGCAAGCACTGGCGGCCGGCCCCGTCCAATTAAGCGGTGCCATTGGCCATATTGCTGTTGGCCAGTCATTCGGCTATGCCATGCAAGTTCAACTGGATAGCGATGCGGTCACCGGTTCCAGTGCCAGTTTGAGCAATCTTGAGTTTGATTTCGTGGGCACTGGGGTTAATTAGGCACGTAACTGAGCAGAGGGAGTAACACTAGACATTGTTCGTCGGCGAGTGCATACTGCAGCTATAAATTAGGAGAAATGTATGACTAATGATGTCAATATCAACCTGTGGGCAGTCTTGCTCGGTGGTGTGGCTAGTTTGGTGATCGGAGCAATTTACTACCACGATTCAGTTCTCGGTAAGCAGTGGAAGAAGTTGGCCAAAATTGACGCCAAGCGTTACGACAAGGAAGTGGGCAAACTCACACCTATCATGTTCCTGGCGGCTTTGCTGACTTCGTTCATGGTGGCGTACTTCGCTTTCTTGTACAACGCCTACTTCCAAGGTTCATGGATTCACGACGCCACAGTTGCTGCAGTGCTACTGTGGGCCGGCTTCTCGGCTACTACGATTGTTTTGCATGGTGTAGTTGAGCAAAAAGCGCGACAGCTGCTGTACATTACGCTCGGTAATCGCTTCTTTACTTACTTGGCTACCGGCTTGATTGTCGGCTGGCTGCATCCCTGATACACTGGCGGCATGAGCCAAGCGGAGTTTGCGCCAACACCGATTGCTGAAGTTCCTCAGCTGGTTGAAACCTGGAAAAGTGTGTACCTCAAATCGCTGCAATTGAGTCAGCAGATTCGTGATCATTGCGCCGAAACGGATGAGCGGTTTGACGCCATGGTGGTGGTGCCGCGGGGCAGCTACTATCCGGCAAATATCCTTTCTCGTGAGCTAGGCTTTGGTGCGGTGGATCTGTTGCACGCCTGTATTCATTCCTATGCCACTGGTGCTAGCGAGCGCCGCGAACATTTTGAAGTGGGGCAGATGCCACCGCCGGAAATGATCCGTGACAAGAATTTGCTCGTCGTGGAAGAAGTCTGTGATACCGGTCAAAGCTTGCACTTTTTGTTTGATTATCTGCAGACAGCTGGAGCCGGGCTGGTCCGAACGGGTGTGCTGCACTATAAACCGGAACGTAGCGAAACGGATTTTGTGCCCGATTGGTACGTCACTCAAACAAATGACTGGATTGTGTACCCCTGGGAAGTGCACGAGATTAATGGTGAATCGGCTGGTGTGAAGCGCGAGCTTACAGCCGAATAAGTAGTAGGAAGTGGTAGACTAAGATTATGGCTCGACCGAAACCAACTGCCAATAACTACGCTTTTATCGACAGTCAAAATCTGAACTTGGGTACACAGCGTATCGGCTGGAAAGTCGACTGGCGTAAATTCCGTCAGTTTTTGCACGATAAGTATGGTGTTACC
>DASZUC010000038.1:0-6151 GCA_035547775.1 Saccharimonadales bacterium (SeqCode)
GACGTGGCGGCGTAGCTCAGCTGGTTAGAGCACAGGACTCATAAGCCTGGGGTCAGTGGTTCAAGTCCACTCGCCGCTACCATTATCAATCGAGCACTCCATGACAGAAGTGTACGCAGTTATCCCCGATTCACATGGCGAGTACGATAAGGTCGCTCGCGTGATTGATGCTACTCAAAATTCAATCAGTACTTATATTTTCGAGGGTGATATCTTTGGTGGGCCGCAACCAGCCAGGCTAGTAGGACTTATACGTGATCTTGGGGAGCGAGCGGTTTCGATTGCTGGTAACCGTGAGTGGGTATGTCGTAACGCCCTAAACGACAGCAACGACTCTTCGTTAGAAGTCTGGCGAGAGGATGTGTGGCCAGGTTACGAGAGAGGACATAGAGGCATTCTAGATAGCTATGGGGTCGAGAAGTCGCCAAATTGGCAAGAAAATGCCGCAAACCTTCGCGAGGTCATGACTCGAAACGGAGACTTAGCCTGGCTCAGCTCGCTGGCTCCGTACTTTGAAACAGATGAATTTGTAGCGGTCCACGCTGGCCCCGTACTGGATAAGCCTTGGGTTGTACAGGCCACCTATCTCGACAGTATCAATACTCCCAACGGTCGGCTGGAAGACGAGCCGCCCCAGATATTCAGCCATGCGTTAGCCGCTGTTCATGATATTCCGGCATCAGTCGACAATAGAACCTTTATAACAGGGCACAGTCACTTCCATCTGCCCATCGAACAGCGCACTGCCGAACGCAAAATTTGCCTGGCATCTAATATTCACAATGACGATCCTTTGTTTGTCTGGCGTTCAGACAGCGGCCGAATCCATAGCTACTAATTTTGCTAGCGATATATTGACAATAAAAGTATAATATTGTAAAATGTTCAAACTTCTATCCATTAGAGAGAGGGGATGCGTCCATGAGCTGGTCTCATCAGACGTTTGGAGGGGAGTACGAGAGCTTCAAACAAGCTCTTGAGATCGTCAAGGTTCCGTTTGAGGAGAATGAGGGTGTTTTAACCTTCGTGACTCCTGACAGTCGCCGAATGGTTGCAGAGAGGTATCTCTCTCGCGACGACGGTGACTGCGACGGAACGACCATCTACGATCTCGCTGTGTACGAGGAAGGCCAACGGCCAGAATTGTACACCTGGGTGCGCGACGGCGGTAGCGAGGGTATTACATACCCAGCCCCCAACGACATCTGGGAGTTCGAGTACTGCCTCAACGATGGCCACTGGTCTGAGCCGTATTCCGAAGAGGAATACGATGAAGATGAATGGTTGTCGTACCTCGATGATGAGTTGTCCGATGAGGACGATGAATTGTCGAGTGAAGGCAGTAAAGATGGTTGATGATCGAAAGGCCACGAGAGGTCTTTAAGGCGTAAGCCAATCTCGTCAGATCTCTTATCCCTTGGGGTAAGAGATCATCAATCGCGCCCGGCACAAACCTTTGCTCCATCTTTGGTTTCGCCGCAAGCGCCACCCCAGCCGTGTCATGGTTTTGGAGAAGTCGTAGCTCGCGCAAGCGAACTATCACCCACTCCTGAATCATCACACGGCTTTTTTCTTGGCGCTAGGATCACGGTTATGCTATACTAAAGTCTCAGTATGCCAAGACTATTGGAAACTGAAACGACGATACCGCCAGCAGGCGGTATTTTTTTATCAAAAGGCCTGGTGCGCCAAGAAACACTCGATTTTGCAGAACGCTATGATGACATTCTGGCTGATGCGGCTGCCGCCCGAGAGCAGCTAAAACTAGGCGGCATCTTTTCGACCACTCCAGAAGGGCTGCGTCAGCACCAAAAACTGGTCCAGGAATATTTTGGCCTGTGTGGCGATCCGGAACTGCTGCCACCCCAGCTAGAGCGCAAAGCCAAGCTGGAACGCTTGCTTGGCAAACGAGATGAGCTCATGCGTAGGATTGGCTTGGCCGAAGATGTCACCAGGGTGATTCGCCGCAACAGCGAGCAAATCGTCCAAGATTTCAAACGCCATAATCGAGCCGGCTATCATCAGCTTGGCCACCATATATATTGGCTGGTTGAGCATGAGTATGCGCTCGGTGAACGGCAACTATTCTTCCGCTGCGATCACCCTCGTGAGCCATATTCACTCGTCTACTTTGGTGACGATGCCTTGCCCGTAACCCAGCCCGGTAAACCTGCACCAAAATTTCCGCTTTCCTTGGCACCGCACCGCTTGGCGAGCACCAGGGATCGGATTGACCTGCTGCACGATACGCTCGAGGCAGCGCCCTTTACCCGGCAAACAGAAAGTCGACCTGCTCCCATGAGCGAGGGAGAATTGCGCATTCTACGCTTGATGGGCGAATTAGTAGTCCCGAAAGCCGAGGTAGAGTGCGGCGCCGACACCGATGGCAATCACCACCAGCCGAATGGCATATGAGCTGAAGCGCTGACTGAAGCGAGCACCACTGTAGCCGCCAATGGCGCTACCGGCGGCCATGCTTAAACCGAGCGGCCAGTTAAACAGATGTGTCGAGTACAGAATCAAAATGTCGACCGTGGCGATGCTGACGCCGGCGATATTCTTGAGGGCGTTCATTTGATGGACATCTCGCAAACTTGTAAAACTTAAAAATGCCAGCATGATGAAGCCAAAGCCTGGGCCGAAAAAGCCGGCGTACACTGCAACTGGCAGTAATGCCAGCGCGATCAGCCACAGTGTTTGCAGATTGCGGCTGCGACGGCTGATGTGCCGATGCAGGTGAATATGCAGGTACGGCTGGAAGGCAAAGAGTAAGACAGCAAACAAGATCAAGCCCGGAATCAAACGGGCGAACTGGTCGTTGGATGTGTGGCGTAGCACAATTGCGCCAACGGCGGCGCCAATAATACAGGGGATCAATAGCACTAAGTAGCGCCTCGGTGTTTTCTTTAAGTAGCGGCGATAGCCGATTGCCGAGGTTAGCTGACCAGGCAGAATCACCAAGTTGGCGGTGACGTTAGCCACCAGGGGGTTCATGCCCACAGCCAACATAATCGGGTAGCCAAGCAGCATGCCACCACCAGCAATGGCATTCATGCCGCCAACGATCAGGCCCACAACAAACAGTAATAACTCTTTCATATGTATTTGATTCGACTACGCTTCAGTATAACGGTTATGATTTTTGGCGTCGAGCGAGCCAACGTTGTTTGAGGAAAGACACGGTCAATGTTGATAACGTGTAACCAATAACTGGCACCAGTGCGTTGATCCACGGACTAATATGCACTACAAAGTGCAAATAAAAGACGACTACTAAATATGTCAGAATCATGATCGAAACACGGCGCAACCAGCTGGTTTCCCAGGCTTTGTCGGCTTCGACGCGCTGATTGCGAGCTTCGAGTTTTTCAATTCGCTCAAGCAGTTCTTGCTTCGGCATGCTTTTATCATACGCTAGAGTTGTTAAGATAGAGGTATGGACGTACGGGTGGCACCTGGAACTTATGTGATCGCCGTTAGTGGCGGTGTTGATTCGATGACGCTACTCAACCTCTTGGCTCAACAGCCAGACGTCAAGTTGACTGTGGCCCACTTTGATCATGGAATTCGTGGAGACTCGATTGAAGATAGGCGATTAGTCCAAAAGGCTGCCAATTTTTATGGCTTGCCATTTGTGTATGGCGAGGGTCATCTTGGCCTACAGGCTAGTGAAGCCGCTGCCCGCGAGGCCCGCTATGCCTTTTTGCGGCGCGTGCAACAGGCCAGTGGGGCACGGGCTATTATCACCGCCCATCATCAGGACGATGTTCTCGAAACCGCCATACTTAACATGTTAAGAGGTACTGGGCAACGCGGTTTAACATCGTTGAGCAACCGACATGATATGCATCGGCCGCTGCTCAATGTCAGTAAGCAGACGGTGTTTGAGCACGCCCAAGCCCACGATTTAGTGTGGCGTGAAGATAGTACCAATCAAGACGAGCGTTATGCACGCAATTATGTACGTCGCCAAGTGCTGCCCCGCCTCACGCCGAGTGACCGAGAACGCTTGCACGAGTTAATCGTTACCGCTCGGAGCCTGCAAGCTGAGATTGACGAGATTATTACTACCGCACTCCATCAACAATCACGAGGTGGCGAGCTCGATCGTACTTGGTTTAATCACTTGCCTCATGCCAGTGCGCGAGAGGTGCTGGCGGGGTGGCTACGAGCCCAAGGGCTGCGTGATTTTGACAAACGTAAACTCGAACGCTTGGTAGTGGCGGCCAAAACGGCGCGGCCTGGCCGGCAGTTTGATGTGGCTCGTGGCTGGCGTCTCACCGTCGGCAAACAGCGTCTGGCACTCGCAGGTGCGGAGCGCTAGGCAAAGCATAATGAGGAGGGTATAATAGATCGCTATGGATAAGAAACAGTTTCAAGCTTCTCGTAATCGAAAGGGTAACTCAAATCGCCGCGGCCTGAAAAATGCTGGTTTTGTGGCGTTACTTGCCCTATTTGCTCTCGTTTTATTTGCTGCCAGTCAGCAACCTAGTGGCCTCAAGCAGATTCCAGCCACTAAGGCCATTGCCGACGCCAACGCCGGCAAATATAGCCAAATTGTTGTCACGAACAATGAGTTAGACATCACGCCAAAAGGTCAAAATCATGCCACACTCAAAACGTTTGTGGATGCCAACTCGAGCCTGAAAGATCAAGGCTTTCAAACTGATAAAGTGAGCGTTATTTATAAGCCAGTCAGTGAAAGCGGTGGATCGGCCTGGACAGCTGTCGCCGAAACCGTTGTGCCTACGCTGCTAATTGCCGGTTTACTGTACTTTATGTTGCGCAGTGCCCAAGGTCAGGGTAATCAAGCCTTGAGTTTTGGTAAGAGTCGCGCTCGTTTGTACGGTAATGAAAAAGACAAGGCCACCTTTAAAGATATTGCCGGTTCCAATGAGGCCAAGCAAGACCTCGAAGAAGTCGTTGAATTCTTAAAATATCCCAAGAAGTTTGCCAGCATGGGCGCCCGGATTCCCAAGGGTGTGTTGCTGGTCGGCCCTCCCGGTACTGGTAAGACTATGCTCGCCCGTGCCGTGGCCGGTGAAGCCAATGTGCCGTTCTTTAGCATTTCCGGCTCAGAATTTGTGGAAATGTTTGTGGGTGTCGGTGCCAGTCGTGTACGCGACCTCTTTGCCAAAGCCAAGAAAAACGCCCCCTGCATTATCTTTGTAGATGAAATTGATGCCGTTGGCCGCCGTCGTGGCTCTGGTATGGGTGGTGGTCACGACGAACGTGAACAGACTTTGAACCAAATTCTGGTCGAGATGGATGGCTTCGAACAAGGCCAAAACGTCATTGTACTAGCCGCCACTAACCGCGCTGATGTGCTTGACCCAGCCTTGTTGCGTCCGGGTCGCTTTGACCGCCGCGTGAATATCGGCCTGCCCGATCGCAAAGACCGTGAAGCCATTTTGAAAGTTCACTACGCCAAAAAACCGTTAGCCAAGAATGTCGACCTCGATGCACTGGCCGCCAAGGCTGCTGGCTCTTCTGGTGCCGATCTGGCTAATATTGCCAACGAGTCGGCGATTATTGCAGCCCGCAATTCACATCACGAAATCACCGCTGCCGATGTCACCGAGGCGTTCGAACGAGTGGCGATTGGTCCAGAGCGTAAGAGTAAAGTGATGACCGAAGCCGACAAAGTTACCACCGCCTATCACGAAGCCGGCCATGCCTTAGTCGGGCACGTGTTGCCAGACAGTGACCCTGTGCACAAAGTCACCATCATTCCGCGTGGTGGTACTGGTGGTGTAACTTGGTTCATTCCGCCAGAAGACCGGGTTTTCGTGTCCTTAGTACAGTTTAAAGACATGCTTGCTCGCGGCATGGGTGGTCGCATTGCTGAAGAGATCGTTCTAGGTGCCGATAAAATTACTACTGGCGCTGGCAGTGACTTGCAAAGTGCTGCTGACCTGGCCCGCGACATGATTGTCAATCAAGGCATGGGCAAGAAACTGCGTGACCAAGTCTTTAAAACTGATGACGGCATGATGATTGACCGCCTGGTCCATGAGCGTGATTACTCAGATGAAACCGCCAAGGTCATCGATGATGAAGTCGAAAGCCTCATCACGGAGGCTGCTAATCGTGCGCGCTTGGTTATTAAGGCTAACCTCGATAAACTCGAAGCTCTCAAAGATCGTTTGCT
>DASZUC010000039.1:0-3666 GCA_035547775.1 Saccharimonadales bacterium (SeqCode)
TGTATTTAGCCAAGGGCAATCAAGAAATCATCGACGAACAAACGTACACTTTTGAAGATCGTGGAAAACGTAGTGTGACGATTCGCACTGAAATGACCCCGACCGTCAGTCGTATGGTCGCCGGCAAACGCCAAGAGTCGGCCTATCCACTACGGTGGTACAGCATCCCCAACTTGTGGCGTTACGAACGTCCGCAAGGCGGCCGATTACGTGAATTTTGGCAGCTAAATGTCGACATTTTTGGCGTGGCCGATTTGCAAGCCGAACTAGAAATGTTACAGCTCATTGACGCTTGTTTTAAAGCCTATGGAGCCGATGAGTCTATGTACACCATCAGTCTCAATCATCGGGAGCTCATCAATTATTTATTGGATGATTACTTGGCCCTTGATGCCAAGGCGAAAAAGTCCATTGCCGGCCTTATCGATCAAATGAAAAAACTCGAACGCAGCGCTTTTATTGCCAAAGTTGACGCCATCTTAAGTCCGCAGCAAAAAGCCGCGGGTATAACTGAGAAATTACTGGCCATATTAGATGCCAAACAACTGAAAGACTTGCCTAAAGAAGTCCAAACGGAGCCACCCGTGCAAGAGCTGGAACGGCTGGTCGTCAGGCTGAACGATTTGGGTATCACGAATGCTCAGTTTGACGCTACGCTGATGCGCGGCTTTGACTATTACACTGGTGTCGTATTCGAGGCCTTCGACAACAACCCCGACAACCGACGGTCGTTGCTTGGCGGTGGTCGCTATGACAGCCTGGTGAGCCTCTTTGATGTGGCCCCTGTACCAACGGTGGGCTTTGGTTGGGGTGATGTAACTCTGCAAAAATTTCTCGAAGGTCATCGATTATTGCCAGATCTGAAGGCTGAGACCAACGCCTACGTGGCCGTGATTGGTGATATTGATGTCGAACCGGTGGTGGCTCAACTGCGTGCCAAGGGCCTAAAGCTGGCGATTGACCTATCTGGTAAAAAACTCGGCGACCAACTAAAAACTGCCGACAAAAAAGGCATTACCTATGCGCTGATCATTGGCGAAAGCGAACTCAAAACTGGCCAGTTTCAACTCAAAAACTTGCAAACTGGTGATTCCCAGACGCTTGATGTGGCCGGGATCGTGAAGGAGCTGGCGTGACGGCCACAAATCATGCCCTCACTGGTGCTGTCATTGGCCTGGTGGTAGGCCAGCCGTTGCTTGCTGTGCCAGCGGCTATTGCCTCACATTTTATCTGTGATGCTCTGCCACATTTTGGCCATGGCCATGATGATAGTCATATTGCAACACACCACTTCCGCAACTACTTAATCGTGGAAGCCTTGGTTTGCACAGCTCTGGTTGGGCTCTTATTCGTGGCACATCCGGTGCATTGGTTTTTAGCGGCCACTTGCGCCTTTTTAGCAGCTGCCCCTGATTTGCTGTGGATTAATCACTTCCGCCAGGTTCGTCGCGGTAATAACTGGCAGCCCAATGCTTTCTCTCGGTTTGCTTCGGCAATTCAATGGTTTCAGCGGCCAATTGGCGCAGTTGTGGAAATGGTCTGGTTTGGCGCCGCTGTTGCGCTTTTGCTCCCATTCCTACATGGCTAGCTTGAAAAACCCACTTACATCTGTTAAACTAGCCGTCTATGCAATTGAAACGCGAGAATCTATCACCTACCAAAGTTAAGTTAACCATCACGACCGATCAAAAGGTGCTTGATGACACCAAGCAACATGTCTTAGGTGAGCTTGGGGCTACCGTCAAAGTACCTGGCTTTCGAGCTGGTAAAGCTCCGGCCAAAATGCTCGAGAAACAACTCGATCAAAATGTCTTACAGGCCGAAGTACTGGAGCATGCGGTTAATCGCAGCTATGCCGGCGCGGTGCAGCAAGAAAAATTACGCCCAATTGCGCCGCCGCAGATCAGTATCACTAAATTTGTGCCATTCACAACGCTGGAATTCGTGGCCGAGCTGGAAACGGTCGGCGATATTAAACTCGCTGATTATAAGAAGATTAAGCTGGCTCCAGCGAAAGTTAGCATCACTGCCAAAGATGTTGATGCTGTGTTGGCCGATTTACTCAGTCGGGCCGCCGAGCGCGAAGGCGTTAAACGGGCTGCCAAAACTGGTGATGAAGCCACCATTGACTTCAAAGGTGTTGACGCCAAGACCAAAGAGGCGATTGCTGGTGCTGATGGCCAAGGCTATCCGTTAATTCTCGGTAGCAACAGCTTTATCCCCGGCTTCGAAGACAACATCATCGGCATGAAAGTCGACGAGGAAAAAGCCTTTACACTCACATTCCCCAAGGATTATGGGGTGGCTAGCCTGCAAAATCGCAAAGTTACATTCACTGTGACCGTTAAGAAGCTAGAAGCTCTAACCGAACCCAAGCTTGACGATGCTTTTGCCGCTAAGGTTGGCCCATTTAAGACCCTGGCCGATCTCAAAAAAGACGTCAAGAGCCAGCTCACCATCGAGCGAGAGCGTCAAGCAAAGCAGGCTTTTGAAAACGAGTTACTGGAAACCCTGGCTGCCAAGAGCACCATCGCATTGCCCGATAGCTTGCTTGATGAAGAAATTGAGCGCATGGAAGATGAAGAAAAGCGCAACTTGGCGTACCGAGGACAAACTTGGCAAGAACACCTCGATGAAGAAAAGGTGACTGCTGAAGAGCATCATGAAAAGCAGCGACCGGTCGCCGAGCTCCGGGTCAAGGCTGGGCTGGTGTTGAGTGAAGTGGCCGAAAAAGAGCAACTCACAGTGACGCCTGAAGAGCTAGAAGTTCGCTTGCAGCTATTGAAGGGTCAGTATACCGATGCTGCTATGCAAACCGAACTCGACAATCCCGACAATCGCCGTGACATCATGAATCGCATTCTGGCTGAAAAAGCCATCGCTAAACTTACTGAATACGCAGCGAAAGCGAGTAAGGCCAAGGCATGAGTCGCTTTGAGTGGTTAACTCACCCCACCCGCAATGGAGAAGTGCCCGAGCAGCGTATCCGCCACAGCGGTTCCGTTACGCCGATGGTTGTCACTAGCGAGATGTCTGATGGTCGAACGTTAGCCGCCCAGATCGACGGTCGGGGACAGATTGTGGCGAAGTGGATTCTAGGTGAAGCCATCATAACCGAAGTGCCAGAACAATCCATGGCAGATTTTGACGTGTTCGACGCTATGCTCACCGAGGAGAATTAGCACTCAACCTTGACGAGTGCCAGTTAACGGCGTAGACTGAAAAAATAGTATGAGTGTTTTAATCCCCACCGTTATCGAAAATGAAGGCCGCTATGAGCGTGCCTACGACATTTACAGTCGTTTGCTCAAAGACCGTATTGTTTTTCTTGGTAGCGATGTCAATGAAGCCACCGCTAACATTGTGGTCGCTCAGCTCCTCTTCCTCCAGGCTGAAGATGCTAACAAAGACATTTATTTTTACATTAATAGCCCAGGCGGCAGTGTCTACGATGCTTTGGCAATTTATGACACCATGCAATATGTCACAAACGACATTCAAACCGTCGGGATTGGGGTCCAAGCCAGTGCTGCAGCGATTTTGCTAAGCTCGGGCACGAAAGGCAAGCGCTTTTTGCTACCGAACTCCACTGTCATGATCCATCAGCCAAGTAGTGGCACTCGCGGTAAAGTGACCGATCAGGAGATCGACTTGCGTGAATCTTTA
>DASZUC010000040.1:0-23565 GCA_035547775.1 Saccharimonadales bacterium (SeqCode)
ACGATATGAAGCTGGTGTTCACGCATGGCATCCACCTGCAAGACTCCCAGCAACTTTTTAATGCGCGCCTGTTTAGTAGCGGCGATCGCGCCATTGAGTTTCATGAAGGTGATGTAATTAACGAAGCCGGCATCACCGCGCTGGTGCGCGAAGCTGCTGCGTTCAACGAGTCGAAACCGAAAAAGTAAGGCTTAGTGTGGAATTTCGAGCCAGACTGTCGGCTCGTCACCAATCCCCCAGCCATCGTGACCAGCTGGAATATGCGTGAGGTCGCCAGGACCAAAATTGAGTTCTTCGCCGTCATCCATTTTGACAGTCATTTGGCCTGAAATCATGTACAACAGGTGATCCATCGGGCAGCTGTCGGTTCCTGTCACGGACTTGAGGTCTTCAGACCATTTCCAGCCCGGTTGGGCGGTCACACGATACACTTTCGTTCCATTCATATCGATCAAGTCACTGGTAATTCTTCCCGACGGCTTATTTGATTCGTCCGGTTGATCAAAACTCTTTTTAGTCATATTTGCCATGCGCCCTCCTTGTAATAGCTCTTCTAATCTGCCGACGTAGATTTATAATTGAAGGTAACCTATGCGAAAGGAGTGCATATGTGTAGAAGTATTAAGACGCTTTTTAATTTTGACCCGGAAGTAACGGACAAGGAAATCCATGATGCTGCCCTGCAGTTTGTGCGCAAGCTATCTGGTTTTCGCGCGCCATCAAAAGTCAATGAAGCAGTATTTAATAAAGCCGTGGAAGAAGTCGCCCATGCAGCGCACCATTTACTGGGTGATCTTATTTCCCAGGGCGAGCCAAAAAACCGCGAAGTCGAAGCCGCCAAAGCACATGCCCGAGCTGTCCGCCGCTTCGGCGGTGCTCCAGCAAGTTAGCGGTTAAGAATTCGGGGGCGAGGGATAGCGGCCTGCGGCCTTTTCCGCTGCGGCGGCGTGCTCGGTGCAAACACCTGCGCGCATCCTGGCTTTACCGAGCCACGATCGTGCTCATTTCATTCGCTGATCGTGAGTTTAAACCCCGGGCACTCAAACACGAAAAAAGACCAGCAAATGCTGATCTCTTTTCATGGCTGGGGATGAGGGATTCGAACCCCCGATCCTGGGACCAGAACCCAGTGCCTTACCGCTTGGCCAATCCCCAACGTCCAAGCGTACGTCCTTATCTCGTTTTGGGTGTCGCCAAAAACTTTACTTTGGACTACGCTTCTCCTCTCAAAATTGCATTCAGTCGCATACGCGCCTTGGATTGCAATTTTGGATAGCTGCAGGCGCAACTACAGGGGTTGATTATACTAAAACTGCTCTGTTCTGCCAAGGTTAGCGTTTTGGTCGTGAGTGAAACAGCCAGTAGAAATTGAGGTCGTAGCCCCAGCCCCAAGCCCGCGGTGTATAAAGTCGCGGATCATTCGGGTTCCACAGACGCTCGCGGTAGCGAGCCATAGTTGGCTTCCGCCAATCATAGGGCACGCCCCAAAAAGTACCGACTTTCGATTTTTTACTCATGACTACAGTATAGCGCAGATTGCAATCCTCTCTGTCGATCAGTTGATTAGACACGTATATGATGGTATAATCATATAGCTTCAGTCTCGCACTTTTGTGTTTGTCTGACAGAGAGCAAATGTCTTTATCCAAGTTTAAGATTGCTTGGAGGCGTTTTACCTCTGTTAGCATCGAATCAAGCTTCAAAGTCCTGCACGACCATCCACGATCCCACGAAGGAGAAGGCATGACCGTACAGACCACCGACGCACCTGCAGCGGTACCGCAGCTCAAGTTTGCGATACCTGGTGCCGCCACTGCTCCGCCGCCGCTGGACATTCCGGCTCCGGTAGATCAGCCGATCGCCTCTGGTTTGGCGACCATTCCCAATAACAACGACAGCCGTCAGGCACTCGTCTGCAAGGACATGATCGACGCCACGACACTGGCACAGGCCCAGGCCGCTGCCAAGCAGTTGCTTCCGGCCATGCTCAAGGACACTGACGTGTTCATGAACTACGGCCAGGCAGCGCTCAAGGACGTCAACGACCTGATCGACATCATGCTCAAGCAGATCAACTCGAGCAGCATGGGGCCGATCAAGGAGCTCATGAATCAGGCCTACCTGAACATGCGCAACATCAAGGGCAAGTACGACCTGAGCGACCCCAAGGCCAAGAAGGCGTACGACGAGTGGGAGCACGGCAAGATCAAGCAGCTCATCCATCGCGGTCGGAATTACTTCGAGGCGATGCGGGCCGACATGATGACTGTCGACACTCAGCTCGACAAGCTCAACGCGGACCTCAAGGCTCGCTACGTCGACATCCGCAACACCACCAAGCTGCTCGATCAGCTCTACGAGAAGAACGAGGCCTCGATCTACACCCTGATCCAGACCATCGCGGTCATGGAACTCATCAGCGAGCAGGCTCGTACGGAGGCTGCGGCGCTGCCCGACACCGATCCGGTGACCAATCAGCAGAACGAGGAGAAGCGCAAGCGCGTCGACCTCATTCAGCAGATGGACATCAAGATCGCCGAGTACAAGGGCCGTCTGTTCGTTGCCTGGTCTACATCGCCGCAACTGCGGATGATGCGCGTCCTGGACGTCGGCATGGCGGAGAAGATCAACGAGGCCATCAACATCACCATCTACAACATCAAGCTGGCGATGGTCGAGTGGCGCGCGCAGGCTCAAGCCGTCGAGGACGCCAAGGCGACCGAGAGCCTCAACGCCGCCATGAACGAGTCGATGAAGGAGGTCGCAGCAGCTGGTGCGTCGGCAGCCGAGTTCGTTATGAACGCGGTCACCACGCCGTCGCTCCTGCCCGAGACCGTCACTGCGGTCACCGAGTCGCTGAACCTGATGGCAAACAACATCATCACCGCCATCCAGGCCGGTGACCAGCGGCGAACCGAGCTTGAGCAGACCATGGCACAGTCCAAGGCTGCGCTCAACGCCGGTGAAGGCAAGTTCAACCAGCAACTGGTGGACGTCATCGTTAACCAGTCAACCCAGCCGTTCGAGCTGCCGGCCTCCAAGCCGACACTGGCTCTGACAGCTGGTCCTGCCTCATAACTGAAGCGCTGATGGCCTAAGGCCATTATCCTGTCGTGTGCACAGGTTGTTTCGCTAGTTCTACTAGTCGGAAGCACACTGGTTCAGGGGTACCATTGACCCTTAGGGGTAGTGAAGTAAGCGATTGCATCTGCAATCACCCTGCTTCACTACCCCGCGAGACTCCATAGATTCACCCAAGCTATGCTGACGAGCTGTAAACAGCGAAAGTCTCATCTGTACTATCTGATTGCAAGAATAAGGTTATTGTTATATAATACATCTATGTTTAATAAAGGCCGCGATGAGCGGGAAATTGCTCAGGTAGCTCAAGAGATTGAGCCTTATCGCAACATCGTCGTATCGTACGAGACCGATCAACGTTTCCAGACTATGGATGTGGAGCTGATTACATATGGCAAACACGTCATAACTTCGAATGATCGTTATCAGTTTAGTTCGGCCTACCTTGCCCTTGCTCGCAACCGCTCTCTTATGACCGACAATGTCGCCGACGCTTTAACCAAGCCAATAGCTGGCCAGGAAGATTTTAAGACCGATGGTTTTGACTATAATTCCATCAGTACTTTTTTGGTGAACGGCTATCAGGCAGCCACCGACGGTCTCGAGGCCGCTGACCGCGTCAGCAGCGTTAAAGGCTACAAGGCCTCGTCACAAGAAACATCGGCCCTACAGAGCCTTTTGAACGATTTTAAATGGCCACAGCCCAATCAAATCTCCAGTCGTTTTTTGGCGGGGAGTGTGAATGGCCTGAAAGCCATCTCGGTTGCGACACATAGTCAATATGCTACTTTTAATAAAAGTGGGTATGTTCCGAATAATATGAAGGTCCGCTTGCGCCAGCGGGTTGATCCGTTACTGGCAACTTTAGAGGCGAAACAGAAGACCATTGAGTTAATGGCCAAGAGTCATGTGGAGACTATTAAGTCAGAGCAGGCTCTGGTTGATTTATATAAAGATGTGATGGACGCCGTCGCGGCGGCCGATGTGTTGTGCGTTTGGCTGACTGTACCAAAATTGCTCGATAGTAGCTTTACACTCGTTAAGCCCCTAGATGAGAGTCATCCCGTCGAGAGCAAGCAATTTGATGTCGGTAGTCTTGGTGGCCCAGCCGTGAAAAAGGCCGCTGCGCCCGCACCTGCCACACCGGCTGCGCCGGCCGGTCCACACAAATCGTTCGATCCGGGTAGTTTAACGGCCCCGGCCAAAAAGGCCGCACCCCCATCAACCAACGTCGGTAAATCATTTGATCCAAATAGTCTCAGTACCCCCAAACCACCGGAGAAACACGAGTTCAATCCTGCCGATCTTGGTAAAGCCGCCGTCGCTCATACTGAGCAAGCCATCGACCCCACCAAAGCCCAGACCAACCAAGCCAAAACTTTCAGTCTCGACGACTTAAAATAGTATCGGCTGATAACAAAAAACAGGCCCGCTGGCCTGCTAATGTTTTATCAAAAGTGTTGCTAGGTTGGCCCGGAAATCTCAGTAATGAGTGAGTTTCCGGGCCAACCCGTTGTTGCTAGGAGGGAGGTGTGATGTTGGTCAGATGAGACCCTGCTGCTTGGCGGCTGCCAGCCAGCTGTTAACCTCTTCGAGCATCGCGTTGTAGAACACGCTGTCATCGTGACCAAGACTGGCCATCTTCTGGGCGTTGACGTTGTCGATCAGGCGACCGCCCTTCTCGTACGGCACACCCACCGGGATGTCGTTGTCGAGAGACTCGAGGAACTGCCAACCCAGGTTGTCTTCGCCGACATAGAGGAACTTCAGAAAGCACCCACGGTAGCTGAGACGCTGGACAGCGTCGATAGCCGTCTGCGTGTTGTCGGGTCGACCATCGGTGACGATGGTCACAAACGCCGGCGTGTCCATCTTCTTGACTGAAGGAGCCGAACCGCCACGACGCAACAAGCCGCCGCTGAACAGATCACCGTTGCCGGTCTCCTTGGCCGCCCACTGCAGCGCCGCAGTCAGGTCCGTACTACCGCCAGCCGAAATGCGCTCACGCTCGATCAGACCGTGGAAGTTGTCGAGCTTGACCTCGGTGGTGTAAAGACTGCTGCTGAAGAAGCACGTCGGTACACTGCCATCGTCGTCGACGAGCACAGCGAAGCCGAGCGCGCGTTCGACCGCCTCCTGGACGTGGCCCTTACGGTACTCGTTGCCCATGGAACCGGACTTGTCGACCAGCTGGAGGTTCTGCCAGATCTGGTTGGGGTTGACCTTCTTGGTCAACATCACCTTGACGGCGGCGTCAACCTTGCGGGTCATCAGACCACCAGTGCCCTGCGCAGCATCTGCCGCAGCGACCTTCTGTTTCACAACCTGAAGATTCGGCAAGTGAGTCTCCTCTCGAAAGCCGAAACACCTTACTGGTACTCTACCAGCAACATGCAAATTATAAGATAAAATTAGCTTTTCATCAACTATATACTCTTCGTACTTGTAATTATCAATTAACAGTGGTATAGTAGGCTAGTTGTGTGACACACGGTCATACAAAGGACATGGGAGGCTACATGCCGACTCTGCAGGTCAAAAAGGGCGACACCAAGAAGCTGCCGCCGGGCGACGCGTACACCGTTGGTGTGGGCTGGGATCCCGCCGCAGATCAGAGTGAAAGCCCCGACCTCGACGTCTGGGTGATCCGCCGCTACGACGACGGACGCTCCGAGCCCATCTTCTGGGGGAACCAGGACTGGCACCGGCCGGACCTCGGAACCAACAGCGAGGGCAACCCGTGGGTCGCTACGCCGGAAGAGGACGTCGTCTACCAGGGCGATGACCGCACCGGCGCCAGTTCGGCCACCGGCTACGACGAGATCACCACGCTGACGCCCAGCAAGGCGCCGGCCGGTCTCACGCAGTACGCGGTCTTCGTGACCTACTACGACGACCCCGAGGTCGACCCGCCGACCAAGACGCTGGGTATGGCCAGCAACATCACCTGTGGTGTCAAGAACGAGGTCACTGGCAACGAGCTGGCAACCAACCTCGAGGGCGACCACGCCTTCGACGTCACGGTGCTCATCTGCACCATCGACCGCGCCGCAGACGGCTCCTGGTCGATGACCGCCAAGCAGGAGGGCTACACCGACAGCATGATCAAGGTTGCCAAGGCGCTCGGCGTCGACTTCGGCTAACCGCCACCTAGCACCACCCGTTCGTTTATCGAACGGTAGCTAACCCATTTCCACCTCCGGGGTGGGCTCTTTATCTTTCTGACCACAAGTCAACTGATACTGAGCCCACCCCGCACTACCTACTAGGCTTTATGTTTGTTTTTTCGGAAGATAAACACAAATCCTCGTGGATTTGCACATTGACAACCTATCGTTAGCTATCAGCGCAAAAGCGTTGAATGCGACAAGCAGAAGGGTCATACCACATGGCACTGTTGACCGGCAAGCAGCAGCTCGAGCATCTGGGTCCGCGTAGCGGCAACTTCCAGATCAAGAAGGGTCAGGCCGTCGCCGTCCGCAAGACGTCGACGATCACCGCCAGCGCCAGCTGGAAGTCGGTTACCGACTACGACATCTACGCGCTCGTCCTCTTCACGGACGGACACGTCGAGACGGTCAGCCAGTTCGGTACCAAGAAGCACCCGCACGACTTCACGCCCTCCGTGGCCAACGGTGCCATCAAGCACCTCGGCGACATCGGTCGTGAGGCCCAGGGTGACGCCGTCGAAACGGTCGAGATCAGTCTGACCGACGACATCGCCGCCGTGGCCATCGTGGCCTACTCGGCTCAGTCCAACGGCACCGGCTCGTTCTACCGCTACAAGGTTGGCCTCAAGGTCGACAACGGCGCGGGCGCAGTCATTGGTGTCTCTGCCGAGAACGCCAACGACGACGACCAGATCTACACCTGCGTGCCGGCCATCATCCGGAACACGCCGAAGGGTGTCGACATCGAGGCCGTCGAGCTCTACAGCAAGCGCAGCTCCGAGAAGCGACCAGCCTTCAACCGTCACGGTGACATCGAGATGGACGCCGGCCCGGAGAACGCCTACAAGTAATACAGCACCCCTGCACGTCGCGCTGCGACCCACCCGTTAACTTCTTGAGGATATTTTCCTCGTCGTTTCCGGGTGGGTCGCATGTGCATTTTTGTTTTGATAATTGACGGTACATTACTTCTATCTTTCTTCTATAAGAATATTGATTCTTATACTATTTTATTGTATTATTATATGGCACAAATCAGTTTTGGTTGGTGCGCACTTTAACAGTGTGAATAGCTCTCCTGGAGCGGCAGAACGCTTGGCTAGCAAAACTTGCTGGCGGAGCGTTCTGTCTCTCGGAGAACAAGATCTACTACCAATGGAGGCACCCGTGAAACTCGTGGTGGCTGCGCTGATCGTCCTGCTTCTGTTCTCGATGATCTCGCAGTTCAGACTGTTGATGCTCGCGCACGATGTGGCGGGCTTCATTGTCGGCATACCCGTCGGCATGTACCTGGCCCGTCGCAACCGCGGCTGACCCTCGGCAAGCGCTCTGGAAAGGAGCAATCATGGCCAAACTTGGCCGCCTGCAGTACTACGTGTTCAGTCTCACCGTGACCATCGGCATCCTCATCGCCGTGGCCTCGACTCACCCCGCAAAGGTGGTCCTGACCACAGCCATCCTGGCAGTTCTGGAGGTCTCATTCAGCTTCGACAACGCGGTCGTTAACTCGGTCGTGCTGCAGCGGATGAGCGCCTGGTGGCAGGCCGTCTTCATGACCGTCGGCATCATCATTGCCGTCGGCCTGGTGCGGTTCGTGCTGCCGATCGTCATCGTCATGGCAACGGCTCACCTCGGGTTCAGCAGCGTCATCAATCAGGCGTTGCATCATCCGCATCTCTACAAAGAGAACCTCGATGCTGCCCACGTCCAGGTGGCGGTCATCGGTGGCGTGTTCTTGCTCATGATCTTCTTGGGCTTCGTGTTCGACGACGAGCGCGAAGAACAGTGGATCGTGCCGTTCGAGCGCCCGCTCGCCCGGCTCGGCAAGGTCACCGGTCTGGCAGCAGTCATTACGACTGTTGTCATTCTGGTTATCGCCGCCAGTGAAAGCTGGAAGTCTTCGGTGTTGTACTCGGGCTTTGGCAGCCTGGCCGTGTTCCTGATTATGGACTGGCTCGGCAACAAGCTCGAGAACGAGGACGAAGAGGGCGACGACGACAACGTGGCCGTCAAGACTGGCGCCGCTGGTTGGGCAGGGCTCGCTCTGTTCGGCTATCTGGAGTTCCAGGACGCGGCCTTCAGCTTCGACGGCGTGTCTGGTGCCTTCGCCATCAGCAGCGATGTCATCATCATCGCTGCCGGCCTCTGCATCGGTGCACTCTTCGTGCGATCGATGACGGTGGACCTGGTCCACAGCGGCAAACTCGCGGAGCTTCGCTACCTCGAGCACGGCGCTCACTGGGCCATCGGCACGCTGGCTGCTTTCATCTTGGTGTCAACACACCACGAAGCTCCCAGCTACGTCACCGGCCTCATCGGTGTGGTCTTCATCGCCTTGGCGGTCGTGCACAGCACAATTCTCAATCGCCGCGAAGGTGAAGCTGAGCCCGGCCAGGCCTTTTCGGACGCCGTTTTCGGCAAAGAGAAGATCAACCCGGCTAGCTAGCTAACTAGCTAAACGAGTGGTAGGTGGTCTCCAATGCTCCCGCAACGGAGACCACCTACCCTTTCAACCCACGCTACTCACACTGTTTTACAATCTCCATACTATGTCTGAAACCATTTCATTATCACCGGATACCAAACTCGTCAGCTTCGACTTATGGCTGACGCTTATTAAGAGTGACGGCCGCACCTTTAAAACGCTGCGTAATGCCATGCTACAAGCCGCTTTTGCTCCAGACAAAGACGTTAAAACATTTGACGTTATGGTTCGCGAGCAAGACAAGCAAGCTGATCGCATCGCCGAAGAGCGGGGCCGTGACGTGATGTTTGAAGAGCGAGTTAGAATGGTGGCGAAAGCCGCCGAGGCTCCGCAACCCTCAGCCGATCTACTCGATTATTTTTACAGTGAGCAAACCGACTTATTCAAACGCTATCCTCCAGTTTTAATCGATCCAAAAACACCAGATCATTTGGCGCGCCTGGCCGAGGAGTATCAATTGGCTGTCGTCAGCAATACTGGTTTCATTCATGGCAAAGAAATGCGCGGCGCCCTGGAGCACCTGGAAATTGGCCAGTATTTTAGTCACTTAATCTTTTCGAATGAAGTTGGCTATGCCAAGCCCGACGCTCGCATTTACAACTCCCTCCTTGATGCATCTGGGTACCAACCTGACCAAGTGACCCATATTGGTGACAATCTACGAGCCGACGTGGCTGGCCCACAGGCGCTCGGCATGCATGCCATTCACTTTACGGACAGTTCTGTTTTGGAAAGGCTCGTAGCCACCACTGGTGTTGAGGTTTAGATGTCGCAACCTATTGAAACTGTCGCCAATTACTACCTACAGTACGATCAAAATGATCGCATTGCTGATCAATACACCGACGTAGCGTTTCCAGCCGACGTCTATAGTCGCATGAAATATGGTAGCCATAGTGCCACCAATTTTTTTGCCAGTCAGCTTGCCGATCGCCTGGCCTATAACTTACCCCAACTCATAGAAGATGCTGAGCCACCAGAATTTCTTGTTGCGTATAAGGCCGTCCCGCCAGCTTGCTATTACTTATCTGCGCTGTGCTTAGAATCACTGAATGACCGGCGTGCGGCTGTCGACAATGAACCGGGCTTCATCACGCAAGTTTACAAGGACCGCGTGACAGGCACCAATTATGCCATGGCCAGCAGTCAAGAACGCCAAGCCGAGTTAGATGATATTGGCTTCTCCCTGCCCCACTCAATCAATAACACACCAGCAGTTATTCTGGATGACATTCGTATTACTGGCGGGGCTGAAAAGAAAATTTTGGAAGTGCTGGACAATGAAAAACCAAGCATCATCGCTCTGGGCTACATCGCTATTTTTGACCCTGCCCAAGCCGTCAGTCGGCCAAGCGTAGAAATGGAGCTTAATAGCACTACTATTCAAAGCATCGATGACTTATTACCCCTCATCAAAACTAGCGATTTTGATTTGAATATTCGGACCTTGAAAATGATGCTGAGTAGCTCAGAGGTAGCCTTGGATCACTTTTTACGTGCCTGCCCAGCTGAGCTGGTTGGCCAGATTCATCGTGGCACGCAGGCTAGTGGCGAGACTTTCGTAGCCCACTATCGCGAGACTGCACGGCTGATTGCCATGCACGCCGAATATCGAGGAGTCGCAGGTGTCTAGTAATCCCGGAGCACTCGAAACGCAAGTCACCAGCGTCTACGAACTGGGCATGATTGATGACGAAGTTTACGACGTTAACGGTAAGTATTTCCGCCCTGAAGTTTACAGTCGATTCAAATATGGTGACGGAGAAGCAGTCAATCATTATGCCTCACTACTTGCCGAAAACCTTTTGGAACGCTATGGCGACACCATTGGTGATAGCTTCATCGCTGGTTCGGCTTCTAAGCACGTGCCGACCGCTGCCGCCGCTATTTCTCGAGCTCTACTCACCAAACTGACCCTGCTCCACCGGCCACCGGCCGGGGCCTTCCGAATTGACCGTGCAGTGGTGCGAGCGGGCGATTACAGCCAATTGCCAGAACAAGAACGCGTGCGTATGACCGCTGGCAATGGCTTGGCCTTACCTGAGGCCGCTTTGAGTGAAATTAAAGATAGCCCCCTGCTGGTGGTCGACGATATTCGGGTAACTGGCTCTCACGAAACCGCCCTTAAGCAAACCCTGGGTAACCTCGGCCTACACGGCGCTTTATTCGCTTACATTGCAACGGTTGATCCGGTGATTAGCAAAGTTCACCCCGAGATTGAGCACGCTATTAACCACGATTACGTCAAAAACCTGAATCAGATTGCGGCGCTAGTGCAGGAGCCAAGCTTTACGCTCAATGCCCGTACCTGCAAATTTATCCTAGAATCTGATGCGGCAGCAATTAAAACTTTCGCCGCGGCCATCCCCGCCGACAAAGCTCACCAGATTATTTCCGCTATGGTGGCCGATGGGTATCACCGTATTCCAGCCTATCAAGCTACTTTTGAGATCTTCGCCAACAATGTGCCGAGCAGCCTCGACAAATACGCTATTTACGAAGAGGTGTTGTGGACGGCCAATGGCGGCCACGCTCTGCCCGAGCCCCATCATCATTTCTTACGCCACCACGACAGTCGGGTCACCACCACCAACAACGGCGAAGTTTTACGACCATTTAAAGAAGAAGTGGCACTAGCCTTAATGAAACGCACCGGCGGTACCGGCACTGTTTCTCCTAAGGATATTGATGCCGCCATTGAACAAGCACTTGGCGAAGGTGTGATTACCCGCACCCGCTCCGGCTACTGGCAGTTGACCAACAAGGGCAAGGAAGAACTCTTCGTTAGCTAGTTTCAGGTGATGTTGAGCTTGCAGTCTCGGGTACGACTGGTTCGACTTCGACCGGTGGCAATTCCGGCGACACAACGGTATCAAGATTCACTACGGGTTGTGGCGCAGCGATAACGGGACTAGCATCCATCATCTCTGGTTGCGACGGCTCAACCGCCGACGCTGGCTCGGCGCCAACAGTTGTGTTGACTACAGGCTGAGTTGGCGAAATGCCCAGCGAATCAACTGCTTCCGTCTGCTCGGCTGGTTTTAAGATACTATCAACTAATTTGTCTAAATCATCGTTCGATAAGTTAGCCTTTACCACGTAGCCACTAATGCCATAATTGCGCAGCCCGGCTGGCGCATCAGCTTCGTTCAAGTTTGAGATAACGTAGACTTTGATATTTTTACCCCAATCGCTGCCCCGCATAATTTCCAAAATCTGGTCGCCAGCAACTTTAGGTACCATCAGATCAAGCAGTACGAGATCGGGCAATTCATGCTCAATAACCGCCAGCGCCTGGTTGCCGTCGTAGGCCGCAAACACTTGATAGCCGATGAGCTCCAGGCGGGTTTTATAGATCTCCGACAGGCTGGTATTGTCTTCGACAACGACGATTTTTTTAGGTGTAGACTGGTCCATTTCGCTTTTGATTATACGGCTTTCAAGCCCGTATACCTAGAACTGCTAAAGCTTGTAATTTATTAATATATATGTTACAATACTATTGATCTATGGCGAATCCGCTATAGCGTTCTTCACAGTGAGGAGTGGTTATGAAGAAAGCGGCAGGTATTGCCGTGATGGCGATCGGTGTCATCTTGACACTGCAGATCAGCATCGGTTTCTTCTTCTTCGACGGCATCGCCGACATCTTCAAGGGCATCTTCACCTTCCACCCGTTCAAGCTGATCGGCGGTCTCATTGAGCTCTGTCTTTCACCCCTGTCGGCCTACGGCCTGATCTGGCTCACTCTGAACCTCAGAAGCCATATCACCGGCACCCCGCCAGTGGATCTGAACCACAAGCTCAACACCGTCCGCCTCCGGCTGGCCGGCCGCCACACCTAATCCGCACCGTGAAGCGCCTGGTAGGTTGCAGAGGATAGTTTCTATCCGTCCTACCAGGCTCAGCGATCTGAGATTCTCTACTTTTTGCAGTATTGATGAACCCCAGATCGCTTTTTTCTTTGCACTACATTGCCGACAGGCGCACAATAGACTAGGATACTAGTAGGTAAAGGTGGAGGTAACGGTTGAAGCCGAAGCATCTTGGTCTCTTTATCGTCCTGATTGGAGTCGACATTCTGATCACCTACCTCACTCCAGTGAGTCATGCCACCCTGGTTAAGTATCACCTCTCCGCTACGCAGTATCACGTTTTGATAACACTCATTTTGTTGCCTCTCATTATTATTTATCTGGCCGCTTTCTATGGCTTTTCGGCCATGCAGACCTATGTTGACCGGATCAAGCGCGATAAAGACGGCAAAGCCTTGCAATATGTGGTCAACGGCCTGAAGGTTATGGTTATTGGTGGGCTAGTGAGCGGTGACATTAGCACACTACTCAGTTATGAGGCCAAGCACCATCTGGGAATTACCAAGGCCCAGATTATTTTTAGCAACTACAGTACTGTGGCCATTACGCTGGCTGGGCTCAGTTTTATATATGTGGGCGCCGTACATCTCTGTCAGCTCACCAGAAAACGCTTCCCTAATAACGGGACACTTATTTATAATTTAGGGTTTATTGCCTTAGCCAGCGTTTTCACCGACCTGTTTGTTGGACATCTGGCCGGGAACCGTCACATTCCCCTCACTGCCACCACCCATGCCGCATACTATAGCCCTAATTGGTTATTGGTGATCGGTCTCCTTGTGCCCTACTTGATCGCCTGGTATCTTGGTTTTCTGGCCATTTATTTATTCCGCTTTTACCGTAAAAATATTGGTGCACCCATTTACGAGCGGGCACTACGGTATGTTTCATTCGGCCTGGGTCTGGTGATTAGCCTATCGGTAGTGGCACAAGTGCTTACCATTTTTACTGGTCAAGTGCAGAATCTCTCAACTTCCTCGCTCATCCTAGCTATTTACGCCTTGATTGTACTCATTGCGGCCGGCTATGTGCCGATCGCGGTAGGCGCCAAACGCCTGTTGGCTATCGAAAAAGTCTAAGCGATTATTACGACTTCTGGGCGAGCTCTGGATGGTCACGCCGCCAGCGCTGATAAAAACCAGCCGCCACGGCAAAAAATAGCACATCCACCAGCACCGACCACAAACGACTCAGAACAGTAATTACCAGGGCTGACTCTTTCGAGACAACTAGGCTAAGAAGTACCAGCTGGATACCATCGCGCACGCCAATACCACTCGGCAAAAATGGGGTAGCTATACCAATAGCACCCGCTAACCCAAAGGTACCGACTAGATACAAATAGAGGTGGGCGCCCAGATGCGGCAACACGGCTTTAGCTAGTAGAAAATTAGCCGTACCGGCCAGAATTGAACTGACGCAGAACAGGAGGAAAGATCGCCATACCGCCTGGCCGTTCACTCGCAGCTCGTCACTGGGTCGTTGGCGCTTGATCACCAGATGAGCCGTATGCAATAAACGGTTAAAGACTGGTGGCACCAGTGCCAAGAGACAGAGGAGCGCAGCTATCACTGCAAAGACTTTCACACCGGTATCGATGGCATTGACATGACCACCCAGGCCAATCAGTAGTAAAGAAATCACAATGCCAGCTACCACCTGCATGCCACCTTCAAGTAATGAGGAAACGGTCAGACGACTTTTGCTAATGCCATAGTGGCTAGCCATGTAAATGCGGCCGGCCACCCACGTAATTGTGCCCGGAATATAGCGAGCCATCCAGGCTTTGGCGAAAACATAGCTCATCAATGGGTATTCAGGCAACTTCTGACTGCCAAGACTATGCAGAATCACTCGCCAAATAAAGACTGATAGGTAGCGTGCTACCAGCGCCAAGACGCTCGCTAGCAACAGCCACCACCAATTTAAATTGAGGTGAGCGAGTTTGTGATAATTAATGTTCTTCAGATAGAGAGTAAGGAAAGCTAAAATGGCCAGCAAAAATACCGGACCAATGAGTCGCCGCCAGAGGGGGTGTGATGCGCTGGTTGATTCAGTATTTTTCATGAGCGAGTCCAAAGTTGATCGACTGAACGATGCAATAGCTTCGCCAGGATTTTATTATCGGCAGCATAGGTGGCGCGCAGGCGTTGAACCATGTCGGCATCCAACGGCTCTTTGTGGTCACCTTTTTTGAGCAAGACTTTGTTGCGCAGAAGCCGCAGCAAAGGACGTGGTATTACTTTCAAACCGATCTTCATAACTTGCTGGTTATTGGAGACTTTGGCCAGTAGCTGACTGCGAGGCACCTGGTGTTGGTTCTGAGCTTCAGCTTTGGCCAGATCGACTGCAAGACTGGTATCAACTTCTAAAAACTTCAAAATTTGGGTTAGAGTCTCAACGGGACGCTGGGTGAGGTCGTCAAACATAACCACCAGGATTTGGTCTTTTGAAAACTGTGCGTAGTAGCGCTGGAGCTGTTCACCATAACGACCGAGCATTACTAAATCGTAGACTGCCGGCACTGCTTCGCCAGCTAGCAAATCGTTCATTGTTTGGGTGAAAGACTTGGCCTGTTGGCCACGGCGAGCGTGCTGCAAATATTGTGAATAAGCACGGTCCACGGGGTCACGTAAAATGGCAATGAGCTTCATCTTCGGGTTGTAGGCAGCAATATTGGCCGGTGCTGCCGGATCGGCCAAATAGTAAGTACTCGATTCGCCAGTCAGCTTATTGCCCGCCCCAGCAAATAGTTGTTGATAGACTTTTTTATCGTGAGTAACATGGTGGATTTCATTTTCTGGGAACGGAAAGTCAAAGCTGGCAAAAAAGTGTGGCTCTTTGACGGCCGACATAAAAATATCTGGGTGGCGACTTAATTTATCATGCAGCGACGTAGTGCCGCAGCGTGGCGCGCCAATAACTAAAAACTGGGGCTGAGGTGAATTAGCCATAATGTTCAGGTCATATTATAGCCTAGAATACGACCGATAACACCTCTCAATCGGTGCACTCGCAATAAATTTTATAAAAAGTACTTGATTTTTTTGCAAATTTAATCAAAATTTAATGTTATAGGGTAATAATGGCATTGTGCAGGTGGACGCATGATGAGGTTACTACTAATTGAGGATGATCGCGAGATCGCAACAGCACTAAGCCAAGCGCTGACACTGGATCACGCTCTCACCTTAGCCGAGACGGGGCTGGGTGGCTTAGATGCCGCCAAAACTCAAGTCTTCGACGCTATTCTCCTCGATCTCAATCTGCCCGACATGTCCGGGCTCCATGTTTGTGAGCGCTTGCGAGCCAACGGCTGTCAGGCACCTATTATCGTATTATCAGCTGAAATGCAGGTGATGAGTAAAATTCGTTTACTCGATGCGGGCGCCGATGACTATCTCACCAAGCCTTTCAGTCTCGGCGAACTTAAAGCTCGTCTGCGAGCCTTGCGACGCCAAGAGCGTGGTCATTGGCAGAATGATCGTCTGCTGCAGGTGGCTGATTTAACCTTTGACACTGTTAGTTACACGGTCCAGCGACGCGGAAAAGTCATCAAACTGCGTCGCAAAGAGTTGTTGCTATTGGAATGTTTGATGCGCCAGCCGGGTGTCGTTTTAACTCGTACTCAGCTCGGTAATTATGCCTGGCAAGGTGATGGCCCCTGGACGAACACTATAGATGTGCACATTAAGTATTTGCGCGACAAGATTGATCGGCCATTTGATCAAGCCCTGATCCAGACAGTGCACGGCTTAGGTTATAAAATTGATACCCCGCCGGCCCGGCCTAAGGGCAAGCGGTAAAGGGTCAAGCACATGAGCGACCCGGCCACCCTCCCCACCACCACCGGCGCCGCTCCACCTCCTCAAGCAGAACTTGATCATTGGCAGGAACTGCAAAGACTGGCTACTTTTGGACGCTTGAGCGCCAGTTTACTTCACGAAATCAGCCATCCATTAACGGCCGCTAGCCTGCACTTGGAACAAGACGGCCAGCCACGCGCTATTCGTAATGCCCGCCGCAACTTACAGCTACTGCAACGATATATAGAGGCAGCGCGTCAACAGCTACGTCAAGCCAGTCAAGCCACAAACTTTTCACTGCAGCCCCAATTAAATCAAGTGAAGCGGGTAGTACTGCCTCTGGCCAAGCGTCGGGGCGTGAAGCTGGAAATTATCGTCGATCCAGCATATCGACTGTGGGGTGACCCGGTTAAGTTTCAGCAATTATCGCTAATTTAATTTTGAATGCAATCGATGCCTATGACGACAACATACTATTAGCCGCTAAGGTAGTTCGTGTAGAAATTATTTGTCAGCAAAAAGATCTAGTCATTCAGGTGAGCGATTGGGGCAAAGGCATTACTAAGGAGCAACGCTCGCATATTTTTGAGCCGTTCTACACGACAAAGGGTCCGGCTGGTTTGGGCATTGGCTTGGCGGTCATCAAAGATTTTGTTGAAACTGATTTTGAAGGCCACATTAGTTTTACCAGTTCGTCCTGGCGTGGGACACGGTTTACAGTACGGCTGCCGTTTAGGGATTTGTCGAGCCATTAACACTGATGGGTGCAATAGTGACAATTTGATTGGTACTCGGTCGGTATAAAATCGCTTCTTTTTCGGCGCTGTAAACTAAAACCTTGTCACCATTTTTGGCATTGGCGAAAAAGCTCTGACCACGCAACTTGCTAACATTCTGCACCGTCGCCACAGTCGGTGTTTGGTTGGATGGTAAAACCACCAACTTACGAACAGCCGTAATGACGTTTTTGACTTGGGCGTTGACGGCATTCGGATTGTGAGCCGCCGCTAACTTTTGCCGGGCTTCACGATATTGCTGAAACAGAAAGAGACTGATAACGACTAAAATAATTATCAACACCCAGGCCAGTCGCAAACCCGGCACCTTGGGCAGTTTCGGCTTGGCAAGCTTGGGCACTTTAGGCAGCTTGGGACTGCGCTTGGGCGGCTTAGGGTCAGTTTGCGTAGAAGAAGTTCGGAATGTCCGGGTGGAGCTAGTCGTCGATTGCATGGCAGACCTTCCGTTTCATAGGGTTATTGTAGCAGATTAGGGAGTTGAAACTGGGTTGCTGGCCGTCTGCGGATTATTCACACCAATGGCAGTCCAACTCAGGGTGGTGTCCGCTGGGGCTGCCTGGCTGAGACTTAAGTCAAAACCTTGGGCAGTCACGTTGTTAACACTCACGAGGCCGAACTGACCATTCACAATGCTGGCCGTCACAACTGGCGGATTCTCGTAAGGATTTGTAAAGCTGATGTGGACAGTTGACTCACCGCTCCGCAAAGCAGCATAGCCTGCACTGTCGCTGGCTACCGTAATGTGACCGTCAAATTCGACATCTTGACGGAAGACGGTTTTAGCCAGGAAAGTAGCGAGCTTTTGGAAAGTACTGAGGCCACCAACACTGACATCACCACCTACGCTCAAACCGCCACTTAACGAGGCGCTCGCCAAATTGAGATTGCCAGTAAAGGTGGCGCTGCCTGACTGATCGAAACTAATCACAGTATGGCCGCTGCTGTCGGCGAGGCTGAAGCCACCGCCAGTGACAGCCAGACTGCCACCCACGCGCACATCGCCACTGAAATCGCCACTTTGATTAACCACCAAACCGCCGTTAACAGTGGTGGTGTGACCCGGTCGAGAAAGGCTCACGGCGGCGGCTTGATCGGTGCCAATATTGATTGCAGCTGCCGAGCCGGTGTCAATCGATACGTCGCCCGTCGAGCCCGAATCCAAGCTCAAAGCACCACTACTGGTCAAGCTGGGCGCAATTACGCTGGCAAAGCTGGCGTGACCCGCCGAGTCAATGTGCTGAGCCAGTTCTCCAACGCCTTTCAATGCCTCAACCGACAAGCCCTGGTAATCGACATGGTAATAACCCCATTCATCCTGACTGACTAGCTGAGGAAAGATCGCTTGCAGTTGCTGGGCAATCACACCAGTTTGCAGCCCTGGCTGACAATACGTGTCGGAAGTCGTGAAATAGCTGTTACTACAGTCAAAATAGAAGTTCACCGGGTTTACCTGGGCTAATTGATCGAGCGTACCGGCACCGAGTGAAGTAATGTTGGTCTTCAGGCGTTGGTCAGACAGGCCAACACCGCTACAAGCACTGTGGCCGGTTACAATACCGTTATTAACGGCTAACTGGTTCGCATACTGGTTGTTGCCACAGGTAAAGTCGACGCCTGGAGTGCCGTTCGCTTGGAAATTAGAGGTTGCATTAATGGTGGCCGCGGTAATGGTGCCACTGGCAGTTATATTAGTCGCGCCAGTCACCGCTCCGGCCGTACTGATGTCTAAAGCCGTTGAGTTCAAGGCAAATGTATCACTACCGCCGCCGATACTAATCGCCCCAGTTGTGGTGCCGGTGCCAATATTAACCGCAAAGTTGCTACTGGCGTTCAGATTAATGACACCGCCATTAATGGTGGCGCCACCATTTGCAGTTAAGAGCCCGCTGGCCGTAAGGTTGCCAGTAATGCCCGCTCCCCCGGCACTGACCGTTAGGCCATTGCCGATGGTGGCAGCGTTTGTGACGCTCAGACCCGTACCGCTGCCCGTAAAGTTAGTGTCGCCGGTAAAGGTATTGGCTGTCGCGCCAGATTGTGTGTAGCCGCCACTGTTGCTAATACCAGTGACAGCAACGATGGCGCCACTACTATTAACCTGAAATTGCGAGGCCGTACCTACACTAAACAATGATGTTGGCGTAGTAGTTGCCACACCCACATTGCCACCAGAAGCCACTGTGAGGCGAGGTGTGAATGTGGTGCCCGTGTCAAAACTGTAAAAAGTGAAGTTATCGTTTTGAATTTGGAATGAAGAGCCGACACGGCCCAGCCCGTCATCAACCCAAGCTGTCCCGTTGTAGTACTTGTTGACATCTAAGAAACCGTAGGTAGAGCCACCTAAATCGAGTGCCTGGTAGCCAGCCAGGGTGTTTGGTGTGGCGTTTCGAATGAAGTAGCCCTGCCCATTCGTGCTGGTGGTTGATTGAACATACAAGCGCCCACCGCTCGTAATGTCCCCGTTGGAGGCTAGAATCGCTCCGGTGACTGTACCAGAAAATGTTGGGCTACTGCTAATGCCGATGGCATTACAGGTGCCACCACTACCCAAAGTGATAACATTACCGGTACCGGTGAGGTTGCCGCTACCACTTGGACAGGTTAGGGTTGTACTGCCCTGTACCGCTGTATTAATACCTGAGCCATATTGCACGCTTAAGGTTGGCGTACTACCAGCCCCGGAGTTTCCGCTGGTACTGAGACCAGTCAAAGTGCCGAGATTTGCCACATAGCTACCCGAGGTATCCGTCCCTAGCACCACGGCACTGCTAGACAACAAACCGGCCGAACTGGAGTGCACCACGCCCGTGCCAAAACTGCCAATGGTCACACTACCGGTTGTCACCTTTAAGGTATTGCCGAAAGTGCCACTGCCGGTCACATTAATGCTGCCAGTCTGTTGCGTACCCCCAAGCTGCGCATAACTGCTGGCTGCCACACCTCCTAGGTTACTGGCGTTATCAGCGTTGAACGCATATGGAACGGATTGTAATTGCACGCGCGGCGACATTTCACCGGCTGGATCGCCGTTAAAGGTAATGCCTAAGTACAGGCTAGAGGCGGTGCTGAAATTGATGCCGCTTAAGGAACTACTAGCGCCTAGATTGACCTGAAACACACCGGCGCTAACACTTAATGAATCACTCTCGGTCCAGACAGCGGTGCCGCCACTACTGACGCTATAGAGCTTGAAAACAAAACCGTAAGTGCCGTCGGCCACATTGGTACCATTGGCATTAGTAATTTTACCCTGAAAACTGATAGTACCGGGGTTGGCAGCATGGGCTGGAAGCGTGCACCAACCGGCCAGCAAAACGATGGCCAAAAGGAGTAAAACACCTATTTTCCAGAGACGCTTGGTCACTGAATTTTCCCCTCACGTGTTTCTTTGTAAGATTCCACTTAAATCGTAGCAAATTATGCAACTAAGCGCAAGTAGTTTGACCGAAGTTATTGGCGAGCTTTGAGACGGCGCAAAATTGGTCGCCTAAAGACAAACAAAATAACCAACATCACGGCCAGCACAAGGTACAATCCCAAATCAATAAAGTGCACAAAATAACGCTTGGTGGCGTGGTTACTAATACCATCATAACGATAATCTACTTCCAAATGGTAAAGCCCGGGCCAGGGGTGAGCACTCGCCACTTTCTGGAGGGGCACTGAAAATTGTCGGAAGGTCTCTGGCAAAATAAAGGCCGAACCCGTATTGATGACACCCTGCGCCACCACACTGCCAGTGGGACCCACCAACTTCACTAAGCCACGTGGCACCACCTGAACGTTGCCAGCATTTTGAAAGGTCAATGTGGCCTGGGTTGGCAAGTGGAACCAGTTGCCATTGTTGGTTTCATCAGTCAGCTTCATGGCATAGCGCTCTCCGCCAACTTTATCTACCAGCACCAGCGCCACCAGTTGCTGATTGATGACCACATTGTTGGCCGGTGATTGATTCAGGCTATTCACGCTGGCAATAATCGCCCCATAATGCCCACCTGGCGTTAATGACGATTGATTGTTAATGGTCACGAGCACGCGTGCCGTTTCGCCAGCGTTTAAATCAACTACGTCTTTTTCCAGGCTCATCCAATCGGTTAGGCCATATTTTTTGGTATAGGTGTTACTACCCTTTAGCGCGATGCCGCCAGTTTGGTTGAGTGAGCCAAAATCACGCACTGTTAAACGTAGCTCCTGCAAGCTTTTGGTATGATTCGTCAATTTGAGCTGGAAAGATTTAGCCACATCGCCAGCCTGAATCTTCACTGATTGTTCAAATGGACTCAGCGTAATGCCATTTGGTGCTGAAGCAGCCGCCGCTAGACCTGGCCATGATGCGCCAATCAGTAGAATCAATGCAGCAAACTTAGTCTTTGTCATGCCGACGTAACTTTTGCACGCGACTGACGCCAGCACGCGTTTTGCGCACACCGGACCTCAACAGGGACCATAAGCCAAAACCAATAATGACGAGGAAAATGATCAGGATCAGTAAAAGTTTCCAGGGGATGACCCAAAAACTTAAGCTGGCCTGCAGCGGCACATCATCTCGACCGTTGTTATAGACAACTAATAACTTGGCGGTATAGTGACCAAAACGGAATTTGCCCAGCTGCCCAAAGTCCCAACTTAAGTGCAATTTAGGTTGTCCATGCTTATCAAGCACCGGTTTGCCGGTGGTATTAGCGGGTTTGAAGACCGGGAAACCATCACTCCACGGCTGGGTAAAGACACGGTTTGAGTTTGGCAACACGCTACCGCCAGCCGGGTTAAACTCCAGACTAGCTACCTGCTTGCCGCCTCGACTAATAAAAATATTGCCGGCCGGTGCAATGTAAATATTGCCGCTGTTGTGCAAACGGATACTGAAGTTGGCTGGCAGATATTCGTACAGCTTGTGGTCGGCCGTAAAGCTAGCAATGCTGAGGGTTCGTTTTTCATTAGGCGTGTTCACATTGAGCAGCACTAAGGTTGCTACGCTGCCATTCAGATTGGTCACACCCTGCTGGTTGAGGGTATTGGCCCGCGAAAATGTGACTGCCAAATAGTAGCCTAAACTAGCATTGGAAGGTACGTTAATCGTCATTTTGACTGTTTGCCAAATACCCGGCTGAGCCACGAATCGACTCGGGCTAAAGTGTACCCAGCTGGCATAGCTGTCACTGGGGGTCAAACTAAACAAATCCGGTTCGCCGTTTTCACCGGTGGCGCCGAATTTCATCAAACCAACTTTGATAGCCTCTGGCTTGTCGGACTGGTTTTTCATCCGCAGCTCGGTACTAATAGTCTTACCCGGTGTCGTGAGTAGCTTGATGGGCAATGGCGAAGTAATAATATTAAAGCCTGGCGCACTCGCGGCCGACGCACCGCTAGCCGTCACCAAAGCCGCAGCCGTGACTACAACGAGCAGTAAACTCCCCCAAAACGCACGTTTCATTGCGATCAGTATAGCAAAAGTTCTGAGATCTAAGATCTAATAATTACCAGCGGCAACAATCGTCAGCGTGTCGGCATAGTCATTTGCGTAGGCGATAGTGTTGGCCACTGTGATGCGCTCTTTTAAGCTAACCGTGTCGGCGTTGGTATAGCCGCTACGCGACACAAAGGCGGCAAAGCTTGTGCCGTTGAAACTACCGCCATGATTACCATCCCCAATTGCGTACTCGCTATTGTAGCTCAGCGAGCCGTTACAGCTAGAACAAGAGGCACCCGTACTAGGCACAAACAAATATTTAGTTGTACCGGCCGTCAGGCTGTCAGGTGTGCCATCAAAGGTACCCGTCGTGATAGGCGTGCCGGGATTGCTCGCAGAAGCAAGCTGGCCATTAGTGGATTTGATGTAAGCCGTGTAGCCCAGGGGTGAGTTAGTGCCCACCACCATGTTGACGCCACCAGAAGTGAAAATACTACTCGGATCGGCCGTGGGAATGGTGTCGTTATTAGCACTCAAAGAGAACTGGAAGGTGGGTGCCACGGCGGCATTGACGCCAATCTGATCTTGATTGCTGCTACTGCCATAGACGTAAACCGGCGCCAGCGTTGTATCGATAGCGGTGCTGCTGGCATTTTCGCTGATAACACTCAAATTGTATTGGCCAGCTACGGCGGGGTTTTGGATCGTGCCAGTAGGAATATCAAAGCCATACAAGGTGCTGCTGTTTAAGCTGGCCGAAGTCAGACCGCTCACCACAATGCTACCGCCGGCTCCAACCCCAGCGCTGGTGGCACTGGCTGTCAGGGATCCAGGGGGTGCTGTAATACTTGCCGGTGTACTTGGGAAACCTGTCAAAGCCACAGTCGGTGAACCAGCTGTAACCGTAAAACCAGCCGGAAAAGTAATTGCCAGCTTGGCCACAC
>DASZUC010000041.1:0-19409 GCA_035547775.1 Saccharimonadales bacterium (SeqCode)
CCCTGTAGCGAATTTGACGAGAAAGGTGGGTACCAGATCGGCACTTTTTTGATACAAGGGGTTGTGCGAAATGATCAGATCGACTGGTACTCGCCCAATACTCACAGTGGTTGCCTTGCCTAAGTCCGAGTGCAGCGAAACCGAGCTAATCACATTGGCTGTGCCACTAAAACTGCCCGCCGCCTTGCCAATCACTTCTGTTTGAGAGCTATCGGCTTTCATGCCTACACCAGCAATGGCCGAAATGGTGATGTAGTCACCGGTCTTGATTGGACCATTTTGGTTGCTGACCAGCACGCTGTAGTGGCCGCTCGTGGCTACCAACACCTGCTGGACCGTAACATGTTCAGGCGTCAGCACTATAGTGGCGTTATTTGGTGGCACCACCACGCCCAGCAAGGCTTTAATGTTGTCCGCTGGCAGAGGTGTCACGGTGTTCGGATCTTTATCCTTCAACTGCACAATCATGCCCGGCTGCACCGAGACATCGGCGTTGTAGCTCTGGGTGACCGTACTTGTTAAGTCGGAGTTTTTGTTAGTGTTACTGGTTGTGTTGCCGCTCTTCTTGGCGGTACTAGTTGGCGTATTGGCAGTGGCCGCTATGGCGGTGCTACTAATACACAGTGGCAACAGCAAACCCAGCCAGATCCGACCGGATATTCGGCGAAAGTGTACGCGCATATCTAGCAGTATATCGCTTTTGGTTATAAAGTGGTCAGTTTTTGTAGTGTGGCAATTGTCTGATTAATCATCTCAGCCGTGGTCTCGCGGCCCATAGTCAGGCGCAGGCTAGCGCGGGCCGCCGCATCATCCAGCCCCATAGCATGCAAGACGTGTGACGACTCTTCATTACTGGCGCTACAAGCCGAACCCGCAGCCGCCAAGACGCCAGCTGCCTCCAGCTGCAACAAGAGGCGTTCGTTATCGTAACCAGGCAGCGTCAGGTGGAGATTATTGGGTAAGCGCTGCTGTAAAGAGCCATTAACCACCGCCGTTGGTAATTGAGTCTCGATGGCTTTTAAGGCCTGCTTTTGCAGCTCGGCTAGGCGGTTTATCTCATCGTGGCGACGCGTTTGAGCTTGCTCCAAAGCCTCAGCAAATCCAATAATGGCTGGCACATTCTCGGTGCCGCTGCGTAATCCTTGCTCTTGGCCACCACCATCAATCAGCGGCTGCAGACGAACACCAGCCTTCACATACAACGCCCCGCTTTGCTTGGGTCCATAGATTTTGCCGCCATTGAGGGTCAGCAAATCTACGCCTAAGCGCGCCGTATGCAGATCAAGGTAGTTCGTAGCTTGGCAAGCATCAGTATGTACATAGAGTGGTCGCTGATTGCCGGCCGCCAAGCGTTGTTGGCGCCGCTCTTGAACAAAACGGCTTACTTCTTTCAAGGGCTGAATGGTGCCGACTTCATTATTGGCGTACATGACGCTGACCAACACCGTATGCTCATCAATCTTCGTCGCCAAATCCTTAAGATTCAAACGACCATCGGGCCCAACCGCCACTTCACGACAATCGTAACGATGCGCCGGCTTGAGCACCGAGTCATGCTCAATCCCGCTCACCACTACATTGCCATCTGGAAATTGGCGCAATACGCCATGAATGGCGATATTATTCGCTTCGGTACCACCAGCCGTGAAGATTACTTCAGCTGGCCGCGCACCTAACCAGTGAGCAACGCGCAAGCGAGCCGCAGCCACCGCTTGCCGCACTGTCACAGCCGGCTCATAGGTTGCCGATGGATTATAAAAGGCTGCACTAAAGTACGGCTCCATAGCCGCTTGTACTGTCGCGTCCAATGGCGTGGCCGCCGCATGGTCAAGATAGATAAAAGATTGAGCCATAGCCTAGCCTAGTATAACGGGTTCCTGCTTAGGCCGTGTGCAGTGTTTGGCGATAAAAAGCGCCAACACGTTGGCGATACAAACCAGCCGCTTGGTATAAATGGCGAGCTTCAGCAGCCGTCAGACGCTTGTAAGGCTGGCCGTTTTGGGACTTCAGAACACCGTTGGGCCAGACTTCATACCGAGTGGTGACTACTTGTTTTTGACCTGACTGATCGGTCCATTCTTCGTGCCACACCCAGGTGTGCTCGTCCAAGCAAAAAAACTGACGTTGGTGACCATTCGGCACAGGGCCAAACATCTGACCACCTAAAGCAGCCTCCTGGCGAATCAGGGTTCGTTCGCGCTCAGCCTGCTGCTCAGCGCCGTCGTTGCGCGGCAAAATCTTTGGTAATAAGTTCATCTAGGCGGCCTCGATACGTCGATAAATATCCGCCAAGCGTTCAGCATCGGCTTGTTGCTGGCGAGCTGCAAAGTCAATTACATTGCCGGCCTGCGAGAAGGTTGATTCGGTTTCGGGCTGAATAGGACCAGTGGTGAGTTCCTGCTTGAACTCGTTGAGTAGGGCCCGCTGCATATTGGCAGGACCAGCTTGTTCGGCGATCCACAAACGGCGCTCCAAGAGTTCCTTGGGCGTCAGTAAACGTTCAGCTGATTGGTTATTCTTTGGTAGCATAACTTACTTGAGGCCGAAGAGTGTTTGGGCGTTGTGAGTTGTGACCGCGGCTAGATGCTCGAGACTTTCATCTCGCAGACTGGCCATAAACTCTGCAATAGTTCCCACACGTTTCGACTCATTTATGGTACCACGATAAGGGGTAGGTGTCAAGAAGGGAGCGTCGGTTTCTAGCAGTAGTTTTTGCAACGGAATTGTGCGATAGATCACATGTTGCGCCGGGTCCTTGGCAAAAGTGGCAATACCATTCACACCGATGTATAGACCACGTTCTAAGGCTTTATTAAGATTCTCGCGATTATCTGTAAAACTATGTAACACCCCGCGAATGCCTTGATAACTGTCGAAGATTGGCCAAAAGTCGTCAAAAGCCTCTCGGACGTGAAATATCAGGGGTAATTGGTATTCTAATGCTAGCTCAATTTGAGCCCGTAAAACCGGTATTTGGGCCGTTTTTGGCGAGTGATCATAGTAATAATCTAAACCGCATTCACCGACTGCTACCACTTTGGGCTTTGTCACCAGAGCTTTAAATTGCTCGAGTTTTGCTGGGTCCGCACTATAGTGCTGGGCTTCATGTGGGTGAAGACCAATCGACGCCCAACAGTTAGATTGACTTTGCACAAACTCAACCGCCAGTTGGCTATCGGCTAAATCGCAGCCCACACATATCAGGCGCGTTACCCCTGCTTCAACTGCATTTTTAACCAATACTTGACGTGTTAAGTGTTTGTCTTTGGCCCAAATTTCACGCGTACTGCGCTCACCGGTTGTTAGCCCGGCAGATTGAATGTGACAGTGGGTGTCAACCAGCTCCATAGGTGATCTATTGTACGCTCGGCTACTTGCGACTGTCTAGGTGCTACTAGGAGACTCGGCGAATTTGGATGTCGTCCGGACCATAACCTGTACCGGCTGGGTCAATAAGTTGCAGTCGATTACGAAGATCATCGGTTAAATTAGCGTGGAGGTGACGACGCTCTTCGGGCGGCAAGTGGAGCAAAACACCCTTCTCCAGCAGCTCCAGAAAAAAGCTCCCAAGCTGGCTTTCCATTCTTTGTAGGTCGGGGTCAGTTTCGACCATTGCTCGACGCTTGTCGAAGATACTTAGCGTTAGTTCAAAGGCATCGACCAACAACTCGTCGACTGCCTCAAATTCGGCAAATGATGGCTGGCGCTCAGGCTCAGCAAACAATTGGGGTGTAAGTTCAAAGATTTCCGCCATGTCAGGCTTCCTCCACTTTCACTTCATCCTTCGGGAAAAGAGTGCCTTCCAGGGTTCGTACGATGCCTTCACTAAAAACGGCTTTAATTTTTTCTGCGGTGTCCGGCAGGAATGGCACCAGTAAGTCGGCAATTTCCACCAGTGCGCCGGCTTGGTAGGCCAGGACTTCGCGCAGATGTTCTTTGTCGTCACTTTTGGCGATTTCCCAGGGTTTTTCTTCGTCGATGTATTGATTTAGGCCACGGACCTGCTCCCAAACTTCATCGAGAGCCCGATCAAATCTACAGTCAACCAGCGCAGCTTGGTATTGGGCGATATCATGTGCTGGGTCGGGCAAATCACCAATTACGCCATCTTGATAGCGAGTAATCATGGCAGCAGTACGCTGGACGGCATTACCCAGCTCGTTGGCTAATTCATTATTGTAGGCCGCTGTCAGGCGCTCCCAACTGAAGTCGCCATCTTCATAAGATGGCACGTGACGTAGAAAATAATAGCGGAAAGCGTCAACACCGTATTTGTCGACAATATCCTTAGGGGCCACGACGTTGCCGAGGGTTTTGCTCATTTTCTGGCCCTCGCTGGTAATAAAACCATGCACGTAGAGTTGCTTGGGCAAGTCAATGCCAAGACCCAGCAAAATTGCCGGCCAAACAGCCGCATGAAAACGAATAATGTCTTTGCCAATAATCTGAACATTCGCCGGCCAGAACTCCTTGAAGTCGTCGTTTTCTGGGTAACCTAGCACCGTAATGTAATTCAGTAGTGCCTCGAACCAGACATACATAACCTGCTGGCTATCGCCCGGCACCGGAATGCCCCAGCTGATTTTACCTTTCGGGCGACTGATGCTGATGTCGTCTAGGCCATCTTTGATGACTGCCACGATTTCGTTGCGACGAGTTTCGGGTACAATCACAAATTCACCAGCTTCAATGGCCTCGCGGATTTTTGGTCCGTATTGGCTCAGCTTAAAGAAATAATTCTCTTCCTCAATTTTTTCATAGGGGCGATTGTGGTTCGGGCAAACGCCATTGGTGGCCTTCACTTCAGTTTCGGTGAAGAAAGCTTCGTCGCCGGTGCAGTACCAGCCTTCATAACTGCCCTTGTAAATATCTTTTTTGAGGGCTTTCCATACCAGTTGCGAGCGCTGTTCGTGGCCTTTGTCGGTGGTACGAATAAAGCGGTCGTTGCTGACGTTCAATAACTCTGTTAATTGACTAAAGCGTTCGCTAATCTGATCGGCGTAGGCCTTGGGAGTGAGCTTGAGTTCGCCAGCTTTTTCGGCAATTTTACCACCATGCTCGTCGGTGCCAGTACTAAAGATAACCTCATCGCCATGTTGGCGAGCGGCCCGTGCCAGAACATCTGCATACAACAGCTCCATAGCAAAGCCGATGTGCGGATCGGCGTTGACATAGGGAATAGACGTGGTGACGTAATACTTATTCATTATCTTAATTATAGCAGGGATTGCTGGCTAGGCTCAGAGGTAGCTACGAGGCTTATGCCAAGCTGTTCGGCCAGGCGGTCAATGAAAATCTGCTGGTTTTTGAATAATCGCTCTCTAGCTGTGGCCAGGTCAAACCAAGCAATCTTGTCATTTTCAGGAAATTCGATTTCCTGCCCTGAGCGTGGCGGCCATTGCATAACCACCAAACTCTTACAAACAAACTTGCTCACATCTAGATCTGCTTCAAAGGCCCAAATGTGATTCACTTTGTTGGTAGCCTTCGCCCCACCCAAGGAAACTGGCTCGTGCGGAGGTAAGGCAATGCCAATTTCTTCGTCGAATTCACGGTAAGCCGTGGCTAACAAGTCTTCTCCGTTATCTTGCTCGCCTTTGGGGATTGACCACTGGTTTTTCTTGGCCCACAGCGGACCACCAGGATGGCTGAGCAAGACCTCAACTTTTCCGACACGACGGCGATAAACTAATAAACCAGCAGCTTGAATCATAAAAAATGGTGGGGCTGGAGGGACTCGAACCCCCGACTTCAGCAATGTGAATGCTGCGCTCTAGCCAGCTGAGCTACAACCCCGTACTTTTAACAGATTGATTATACCACTTTAACTGATTTCGGCGGCAGTTTTGAAACGATCGTCAAGATCTTCAACTTTTGCGGCGAGACGTCGGATTTCACGACTATGCACCCGTAAGGTGCTTTTAATACTAATTAGAGTGCTTGTTACTTCCCTAAACTGCATAGCTTGTTGGCTCTGGACATTCTTGATAAGGGCAACGTCTTGGCGAATGTCGGCCACTTCTTCGCGAATGATGGGACCTACTTCCTCTTGAATAATGGGTCGCATTTCTTCGCGAATGACTTGGCGTAAAAGCCGAGTATATTGATCGTCGCTGAGATTTGTCATTAGCTTCATTGTAGAGCCGGTCTTTCAACAAACGCAAAGAAAAGGCTGATTTTTTGGCCCAATTTAAGAATTAGTTAAGCTTTCGGCTATTCGGGTCGGTCCACGTAGTCTTGGCAAAAGCGCTCAAATACTGCATTCGTCCAGCCAAAACCGGTTTGACTGGGGTACACACCCTTTACCGGGGGCTTTTCAGGGGAGACCACATTGTATTTCTCAAGAAAAACATGATGCTGGTGGAACCAGTGTAGATTCGTTTTGAGCCATTTCATGGCAATCCGGCGAGCGTCAGCGTGGTAGCCATAACGCTCCAACGCTTTCACCACCACAAAGTGCAGTGGCGCCCAGCCATTTGGATACGCCCATTGCATGGGCATAGTGCCCAGCACAAATTGGCCAACTGGCAAGGTGTCGGTGGTGGCCAGACCACCTTTATTTTCAAAGCGCCTCAGGGCTTTTACTAAACTAGCGGCTTGCTTCTCGTCAACCATGCCAGCCCACATTGGGAAAAATGTGGCTAAGCTACTGACTCCGCCGCGCTTCTCTTTGGTGTAATTGTAGTCGTAATACAGCCCGCGCAGACGGTCCCACATCAGCTCATTCATGGTATTTTTGCGCATCTCGGCAGCATCATCCCAACGAGCAGCTTCACGTTTATCGCCAAAAATCCGAGCGGCCCGAGCAAAATCGGTTTCGTATTTGTACAACAGCGCATTCAAGTCGACGGGCAAAAAGTTCAGCGCCTTACGATTAAAACGCGGTGTCATGTCCCAGCCGCTTTCGGCTTCGGCTAAATCGTGAAGATAGTTAATATCGTAGTAGCGACTTAGACCCTGGTAAACCTGGCGCTCATTGGGTTTCTTCACCCCCATCCAGACCGTGGCATATTCTTCTTGGGCGAGTGATATAGCCTGCTTTAGCCACTCGTCACCCATGTCGTAGGTTTGATAAACATCAAAAATAAAAGTGGTTAAAAATGGTGGCTGTGAGCGCCCCATCAAATAAGTTCGGGAAGCGTTGGGAATAATTTTAAAACGCGTAAATAGCGCCATAAGGTCTTCTAAAATGCCGACTGTCAGGTCTTTGTGCTCAGCGTCCAACATCCCCTGCACCATAAAAAAACTGTCCCAGTAATAGAGCTCGTTGTAATCAAAACCTGTCTTTTCGCGATACGATGGCACAAGATAAGGCTTTGGCAAGCCCAGCAAGCTTTCATCGTCCTTCGGGTGAAAACGTTCGACTTTCCCCCAGTAGTTGGCAATATATTCACGGGCTGGTGCTACGTCGGCAGGCGTCAGCTCTTTATCTGGGCGAAAGGACAGCTGGAAGGTCTGAGCCACAAGCTGCTTAGCTTTATCAATTTTAGACATCTTATTACCAGCCTAATCGCTCATGACTGTAATGGTCAAGCTTTCGCCAAACAAAAACCCGGCACCATAGGTACCGGGTTCTGTGTAACTAAGCTAACTTAGTACCGTGGACGCTCTTCGCGTGGACGAGCTTCACTGACCGTAATGGTACGGCCATCAAGGTCGCTGTTGTTCAGCTTTTCGACAGCCGCTTTGGCCTCGTCGTCGCTGGACATTTCCACAAAGCCAAAACCCTTACTGCGGCCGGTGTCCCGGTCAGTAATTACGTTGGCTGAAACAACGGTGCCGACAGCTTCAAAAGCAGCCTTCAGCGCGTCGTCGTTGGTGGCCCAAGCGAGTGAGCCGACAAAGAGTTTGGTTGCCATAAAGGTAACACTCCTTATGATTATGTCGTGGAGGTAACCTGGCGAACCATGTTAGCTGCCCCTCGATCAGACTTTGTAACCTAGAACTAATATTACTTTGGCAGCTTTCTTCTAGCAGGGGCATTGTACCAGTTATGCTCTATTTTTACAAGCGGAATGGTTGGGCAGTTTGACAGCTCGTATTACAATAAAAGCATGAACATTAAAACAAAGAGAGGGGGTAATCCATTGCAAAGTCCTAGATCTAACGGACAGACGATGAGGACGCTAACCGCGCGGGAGGTACGCGCCTAGCCCCCTTTTGATCATTCGTCCTGTCTACGTAGGCCGAATATCTTAAGCCGCTCTCGTAAAAGGAGCGGCTTTTCGTTTTAGAGAGACTTTTTGAGCACCCACGCTATCCGTCGAGGAAATTGAGCATAGCGAGTATATTCTCGGCTCTCCACCTGCCCCGCGGGAGCAATTATGGGTTCATAGAAGGCCGACGTAGTGAGCCCTACCTGCTCAGCTTCTTCTTGAAGCTTAGAATAGTTATGAGCAAAAACAAGCATTTTGCCACCCCAGGGAGTGACTTGCTGTCGCCAATTGCTCACCGAGCCGTACTGGCGCGGGTTGAGATCAACTGACACAAAACGGCCGGCAGGAACTAAGGTGCGACCAATTTCACGAATCGCGGCCCTCGCCTGTTTAGTATTTATGTTATGTAGCCACATATTGCCGGTAATAAAATCAAAACTATTATCATCGAATGGCAAAGCTTCTGCGGTGGCTCTCGCCAGGTGGGAGCGGGGCTCAACAGCCTGAGCATGAGCGAGCATAGAGGGACTCGGATCAATACCACACAGCTGGTCCGGCACCGCACCTTGGTCTAGTAGGTAGCGCAAAACTCGACCCGTACCACAACCAATATCGAGTAAGCGAGCCCGAGCTGGCACGATGGCAGTCAGTTGCTCTTCAAACACTGGTCGTTCAATATATTTCCACGAAAAGGAGTCGGCGGCAAAAGCCGCATAGTCAGCTGCTTGCCTATCGTCATACGTCTCTGGTGAGCTCATAATAGCCCTATCATCTCAGCAGTTAAGAGGCCGTGCAAGAATAAGCGTTTTGTTGACTTAAAGTGTCGCGGCTAGCTCGGCTAGCACTTTTTGCCAGGCATCGGTGGCGGCAACCTGGTTGTAAGCAAATGGATTGGTGTCGTTAAAGAAAGCGTGGCCACAGCCTGGATAGACTGTTGCTTCAAAATCCACCTTAGCCTCTTTCATTAACTCTTTCAGTATCGGCAAGTTAGTCATCAAACCTTCATCGTTGGCACCATAAAAAGCGCGCACGGGGCATTTAATCTTGCGTAGTTCATCAACATCTTCAGGGGCATGGCCATAAAACGGCAAGGCGATTTTGAGTCGTGGCTCGTGAATAGCTAGATTAAAACTATAGCTGCCGCCAAAGCAAAAACCGGTGATCGCCACGTGTTCAGCAGCATCTTCACGGGCAAACAATGTATTAAAGCAGGCTTGAACACGGGCTAATGTGCGCTCACCAAAACCTGGCTCCTGCATCGGTGTCATAAGAGCTCGCAACTTGGGTTGAGCTTCATTGCGCTTTTCTGGATTAAATAAATCGAGTGCCAAAGTCTTGGCATGCGCAGCAATGTTGGTTTCGGCCAAAAGGTTGGGTGCCAAAGCCACATAACCCTCGGCCGCCAAACGATCGGCAATCGATTTCGTGTGATCGTTGAGCGCCCAGATTTCGTGGATCACAATAATGGCACCTTTAACTTCGCCAGCTGGTTCGGCCAAATAAGCTTCTAGCGGACCACCTTCGCTCGTTAGTTCAATCATCTTTCCCATACATATAGTATAGCTTCTTAGGCGTCTTGGCGGCGAATAGTAAGAGAGCCCAGTACGAGCGCTGCCAGGGCACAGCCCAACACAATAACGAGATCACGGCTATGAGTCGTCGTCCAGGCAGTCTGGGTGGCCGCCTGTTTCATGGCATCGACACTGTAAGTCAATGGCATGATATCGGCAAACCACTGCAGTACACGAGCCATATGATCACGATCGACAAATAAACCGCAGGTCAGTAGCTGCGGAAAAATGAAGGCTGGCATAAATTGTACGGCTTGAAATTCACTAGCCGCAAACGCACTGACAAATAGACCCAAGGACATGCCGAGCAATCCGGCCGTGATTGCCCCGAGTAAGGTGGCCAACGTACCCCCAAGCACCATAACATTCAGCAGCCCAAGCATCACAAAAGCTGTTATTACCGCTTGCACCAGGGCCACGCCGGCAAAAGCCAAGGCGTAGCCAAGAATAAAATCGAGTTTGGCCATTGGCATGGTCATCAATCGATCAAGCGTGCCGCTGGTACGCTCACGCAAGGTTGCGATAGAGGTAATTAAAAACATCATGATCATAGGGAAAATGCCGAGCAACAAGGGCGCTAACTGATTAAAGGCGATGGTGTTTTGAAAGACATATTTGAGTACGGTAATCAGCACCGGCGGCACCACAAATAACAATCCGAGTGTGCGACGGTCGTGATGCAATTGGTTGAGCACCCGGCGGGCAGTCGCTAGGGTTCGCGTTAAGCTCATTCGGCACCTCCTACTAGCTGTAAGAAAGCTGCTTCAACATTTTTGGTAGCCGTGCGCTTGAGTAGTGCAGCGGGAGCTTCATGAGCGATTACCCGACCATCACGAATTAGCACTAGATCATCACAACGCGCTGCTTCATCCATAGAGTGGCTCGAGATTACCAAGGTACTACCCTGCTCAGCAAGTTGGTGAAATAATTGCCACAGCTTGTCACGCAAGACCGGGTCCAAGCCCACCGTTGGCTCATCAAGCACTAAGAGCGGCGGTTTAGCCAGTAACGCCACACCCAGACTAGCACGTTGCTTTTGGCCACCAGACAAGGTAGCAACCAGTTGATTGGCTTGAGTAGCCAGTTCGATAGTTTCCAATACGTTGGCCACGACCTGTTTACTGCCACGCTGGTACCGCGAACCAGCCATAACAGCAAAATATTCTAAATTCTGGCGTACGGTTAAATCAGGGTAGACAGACAAGTTTTGCGTCATATAGCTTGACTGGGAACGCAAACTAGCTGACCCAGCTGGCTGACCAAATACTTCGATACTGCCATGCGTTATCTTCTGTCGCCCCACGATGCTACGAATCAACGTCGTTTTACCAGCGCCTGACGGACCAATGATGCCGATGGTTTGGCCGGTAGGTAATGCCAAGTCAACATTCCTGAGCGCCTGAACTTGACCCCCCAGGGTTACCGATAATTTTTTGATAACTATTGCTTGGTCCACGACTCCATCATAGCAAACGAGCTATTTAGCTGATCAGCAGGTTTTGATAATCTTCTTCACTCAGCTCAATTGCAGCAGCTTGCAGATTGGATGCCAGGTGCTCGATAGATAAGGTGCCGGGTATTGGCAAGATTAGCGGCGAGCGTTTAAGCAACCAGGCTAGAGCGAGCTGTTGTGGCGTAGCCTGATACTTGCCAGCCAACTCACCAAGCAAGTCATTTATCTTTTGGGCATCACCGGCCAGTCCGCCGAGCGGAAACCATGGAATAAAAACAATGCCGTGTTCAGTGCAGTAATCAACCAATTCTTCGTGCTGCCGATTGGCGACGTTATATTGATTCTGCACACTAACAATCGGCGCCACTTTACGCGCCGCCTGCAGTTGCTCAATCGTAACCTCACTCAAACCAATGTGATGAATCTTGCCGGCTTCCTGAAACTCTTTGAGTAGTCCTAACGTGTCGACGAACGGAATATTGGGATTGATTCGGTGCAATTGATACAGATTGATGCAATCAAGGTGTAGCCGCTGCAAACTAAGCTCCAGCTGCTCACGAATATCATCCAGTGAATCGTTATCCCAACCGCCCTTGGTGGCCACGACCACACCTTTGGCGTAGGGGGCCAACGTTTGGCCGATGGTTGCCTCGCTGGCACCCTGCTGATAGCGATGGGCAGTATCAATAAAGTTCACACCAAGATCTACAGCTCGCTTCAGTACCTGACGCGCTGCTTCGGTGTCACTGACCCGGTTGGTGCCGAGACCCATGCGATTGACCGTAATGTCACCGATTTGAACTGTGCCGGCCTTGCCTGCCGCCGTACCGTTTGCCATCTGTATCTCCTGTTACCAAAAATTATCATACGCTCATTTTTAGCAGGGGCGCTGTATGAATTGCCGCAGCCACCCAAAAAAATTAATTTTTCTTAACTTTAATGGTTGCAGTAACCACTAGCTTTTCCTATCTAAAAGTGCTATAATTACAGATCACGGGGCTGAATTTTAAGCTCGACGTTGGACTTTATCGGTTAGATCAGCAGGTCGCTTGTCAGCGTATAGGCAAAATTGAATAGTTGCAAAAACTACTCTTAGCGATATGGTAAACAACGTGCTTGCACGTCGTACACCCGCTTTCGCAACCGTCCGAGTTTAATCACTCTGACCGTGCCGCGCGCGACGCCTGATAGCACAAAGGCACGCTATATTTTCAGGTCGCTCAGCTAGACCTATCCGAGCTAGCTGCTAAGACCAGGGTTGCTGGAATGAGATGTTTGTTCGTTTCGATACTCATTTCTTAAGATCCAAAACGGACTAAGCCTGTAGACGACTAACCAAGATAAACCGGCGGACGTGGGGGCAGTACCCACCAGCTCCACCAGTGCAAGAACCCGACTTACTGTCGGGTTTTTACATGTATTACGTTAAGCTAAAGTTATGATTCAAGCAGTGATTTTTGACATGGACGGCTTGCTGATCGATAGCGAACCACTCTGGGTAAAAATTGAATTGGAGGTCTTTGGTGCGCTCGGCGTTCCCTTGACTACGGCAATGAGCCAACAAACTATGGGCTTGCGCGCCGACGAAGTCGTCCGTTATTGGCATCATCGCTATCCATGGGACAAACCAAGTCAAAAAGAAGTTGCCGAACTGATCTTGGAGAAAATGATTGAGCAGGTGCGTAACGCCGATATCGCCCTGCCAGGCGTTGACCACGCTTTTGCTATCATTCAAGAAGCCGGTTTACCAATTGCCATCGCCTCTTCCTCGCCCACCAAGATGATAGAAGCCGTCACAAAAAATCTTGCCATCCAAGGCAATATAAAACTTATCAAATCGGCCGAGCATGAAAAATATGGCAAGCCCCACCCTGACATTTACATTCACACGGCCGAAGGCCTCGGCATCGCACCGGAACACTGCCTCGCTTTTGAGGATTCGATCAATGGCGTGATCGCTGCCAAGGCGGCTAAAATGCGCTGCATTGCCATCCCAGCACCTGATTTCCGAGCCAATAAAGCCTACGGTATTACCGACGATGTTTTAGACTCTCTCGAAGAACTGACCGCCGCACACTTAGCGATGTATTAAACCAGTCGTTAATAATCGTTCGCAATTAGCCACAATTTCCTTATAAATAGCTTTGGTGTGCGCTTCCACCCCCAGTCCGGCAGCAACAGTGGCGCTCGTCTCACCCGTATCGGCAATATCCCAAGTTTCGTAGACAGGTGGATGTGGAAGCAAAGCAACAAATTCCGACGCCACCAGCTGATTCATACAAATCACAAAATCATCGGACTGCAGACGATCTGCGGTCAACTGCGAGGGATGTTGTTTCATTGCTACGTCCACTCCCTGGCGCCGCAAAAAATCATCAGTAAAGCTAATCAGTTCTGGGTCGTTTTCGGCACGGTGGGCATCGGCACAGGTGCCGCTCGAGGTAACTTCCACATCCGGATGGTAGGCCCGCATATAGGCCTCAGCCATGCGACTGCGATAGGCATTGCCGCGGCAAACAAAATGGATCCGCATACTAGAGGCCTAGCGGGTGATCGCAAGCGCCGGTTTTACCAGGCTGACAAACAATAGCGTGGAGACGTTGTAGGCCACTTAATAACTGCATGAGTTGATCATCTCCAATGCTGGCAAACTCTGGCCCAAAGCTCCGGCGCATGCTATTACTAGCCGCTTCAGTCATCTGCATACCAAGCGTGGTGGGCGCAATAATGTGTTTACGTTTATTGGCGGCATCGCGTTTGACAGTTATCAAACGGCGTGTCTGCATGAGTTTCAATTGCCGACTAATGCTAGCTTCGGTTTGACCAAGACTTTCGGCAATCGCTTTTTGTTGTAACTGCGAATTCCATTCCAGCATCAACAAGATTTTATACTGGCTCAGACCAATGCCTAGCTGTTCCTGGAGAACCTGATCAGCCTGACGACCGAGGACGGCTGCGAGGTGCTGGACAAGGTAACTTAGATTGTTGGTTGGCCCCATAATATTAGTGTAATCCGCTAATACTTAACACGTCAAGTATTAAGTACCAGGTAAAGTTGGTGCCATTCTTGTAAGCTCAATATTTGGGCTCGGGCTGTTGGTTCAATGCCCGCTTCCATACAGCAGGCGGTAATTTCCTGGCGGCTCAAATGCAGTCCACTGCCGAGACTATTGAGTATGGTTTTACGGCGCTGTGCGAAGCCCAACCGTACCAGTCGGAAAAACTGCTTTTCATCAACATCTGTGAATAAAGGCTCGTCTCGTCGGACAAGCCGTAGAATCTGTGAGTCAACCTTTGGGGGTGGCGAGAATAACTCAGCAGGCACTAATCGACCCAGCGATACCTCCCAATAAAATTGCAAGCTAACACTTAATAGCGACATCGCTCCTGGACCGGCCGCCGCCCGCTCCGCCACTTCTTTTTGCATCAGCAAAGCGGCTTGTGCGGCTGGGTTAGGTGTTTGACTCAGATTGCGCAATAAATGACTGGTCAAATAGTAGGGAATGTTGGCCACGATTTTATAATTAGGCGGCAGGTTGGTGAAATCGAACTCCAAAATACTCTGGTGAACGATCTGTAGGTTGGTAGCCGGGACGGCTTTGGGCAATTTGGCAACCAAGACATCGTCGAGCTCCACAGCAATAACCTGATCGGCCGCCTCAACCAATAAGCTAGTCAACGAGCCCAGGCCGGGCCCAATTTCCAACACGGTATCGTCGGGCTGCACATCGGCTGCTACCAACATGGCGGCTAGACTGACTGGATCTTCCAGCCAGTGCTGCCCGAGTGATTTTTTAGCCGCTGGCTGGTCAATCACGCTTTACCACCAATGATAATTAATCCAGTGCTGGTAGGCAGCCGCCCACGAACCATAATGACCCTTGGCGTAGCCGCTGCACCAGCGCAATTGCGTGATAGGGTTAGTAGCCCAGTCGCTGCCGGCGCTGGCCATCTTGGAGCCTGGTGTGGACTGGCAAAGTCCGTAGCCACCATACGGCGGCACCGAACCAGCATAAGGCGGACAAGAGCCATACTGACCCTGTGCCTTAGTTGGACACCAGCCGGATTCGTGGCTAATAATGTAGTCGGCATAGTTGTAATCGCCCGGGGCAATGCCAGCCAAGCGCATGTCACCCTTAATACCGCTCAGGCTTGTACCAACCACCACAATCTCGGTCACTGGCTTTTCGGTTATGACTGTCTGTAACGCTTTGCGCCCAACGACTTTGCCATTACTCAACTGCTCCTGATATGTCACAATCTTTTTACCAGCCGAACCAGCCTGTCGGACAGCATTCGTGCCAAAAGCCAGGCCGCTGTCGTTGATGGTGTGGATTGGCATGGGAATAATCTCGGTGACAGCCTCAATTTTCACACCACGCCGTTCAATATAGACTTTAAGGTTCTTTTTTAATGGCGTGCTCATGGCTGGGGTTACTTCATCATGCTTGGCCAATGTAATGTGCTTTTCTTTAATCAAATCACCGACCGTAGCCACGTGAGTGCGAATTACTAATTGCGATCCATACAAATTGAGATTGATAGGCACAGCTCGGGTAATAACTACACGCTCGCCAATACTGCCGCCGCGCAAAAAGTTTTCGGTTGGCACAGTAGTCACGTCATCCTCCGGAAAGACGTGTGTACCAGCCTGATTAGCAATAGCTCGTGGCGTCGTACCGGCGCTAAAGGCAAAGGTACGACTACCTTTATCGACAATTTCCACTGGCAGGGCGCGATAAATATTGATGCGAAAATCGTCCTGGTTGATTGGCGTATCGGCGGCTGGTTCCACCACATCACCTTCATTGAGGGTCAGATGGAGCTTTTGCAGCAATATCCCTACGGTGGCTGCTTTACTCGGCACTAATTGCTGGACGCCATCGTGTGAAACAATCACAATTTTGGCGTCTTCCACTGGTGGCAAATGATTGGTTTGGCGAGCAATCAGATAACCCCCAACTGTCAGCACTACCAATGCCAAAATCGTAAAAAACGGTACAGCAAAAGGGTGTCGGCTCATAATCTTGAGCTGGCGCCGGTGGCGTGGCAAGCGTACCCGACGAAAGCGGGCCAGTTTCATTTGTAGTCGCTCAAGCTTTTTCAACATATATCAGCGTGGCGAGCGAAAGGAATGGTCGGGCTCGCACTAGCGGTTTTATTGTAACAAAAACCGCTTAACCCCACCAGGCATGTACAGCTAGTAACACCGCTGACTCAGCGTTATTGGCGTGCAAGGTAGCGTGGCCTACCCATTCTGTAATCAAAATCTCGCCCCGCTGGGGTCGCACCTTTGCTGGCGTCTTTAGCTCGGCAATAAAAAGTTGGTAGCGGAAACCCGGACCGTTGCGGTTCAAATTACCTTCAGAATGAAACTGCAGTTGTGACGGCTGTAATGTAAGACCTGTTTCTTCTCGCAGTTCGCGCAGTGCTCCAGCTATTGCCTCTTCGCCGCGATGCAAGCCACCACCCGGCAAAGCCCAACGACCACTGCCAAGCCAGCCTTTGGTCAACAACAATTGATCGCCGCAAACCACTGCCACTCGAGTACGTTCACCGTCTAGTCGCAAATACGCCCATAAGAATGGCCAGGCCAGCCAATAGGTTATACGGCCCGCAAACGCCCACAGCCTCATATTTTTTCGAGAGGCGCAAAACTGATGTTGAGCTTACGCGTGCCCTTGCCTTTAAAGTAAATAACCGCAGTATCACCCTCAATTTCGAGCACCGTACCCAGACCAAATACCTGGTGTCGCACACCATCGCCTTCATTCAAATCAGGCACATAACGCGGCTCGTCGCTAGGTACAGCGCCAAACGATGACCCATCCAGGAGGCCTGGAGCATCAAAACCACTATTAAAAGTCGATTCAGTCTGGCTGGTCGCCACCGCATCACCACCAATTTCGCTCAAAAACCGCGAAGGCGGATTATGCTGCACGCCACCGTAGAGCATACGACTATTGGTATACAGTAAGTACAGTTCGCGCTGGGCGCGCGTCATGCCTACATAGCAAAGTCGCCGTTCTTCCTCCATTTCGTGCTGATCATACAGCGCTCGGCTGTGTGGAAAGATAGTTTCTTCCAAACCTGTCATAAAGACGACCGGAAATTCGAGCCCCTTGGCAGCGTGTAGTGTCATGAGCGTAACGGCTTCACCTTTCCAATCGCTGCTATCGAGATCACTCTGAAGTGTCACTTCTTCCAAGAAACCTTCTAGGCCCACATCTTGATATTCTTGAGCAACGCTTAAAAGTTCGCGGACGTTTTCTTGGCGAGCTTCACCCTGAGGCGTACCATCATCCAAAAATTGTAGATAGTTCAATCGGCGCAGCAGCGAATCAATTAAGCCAGCAATACTGGCGTCAGCCATGACCGTTCGTAAATTCTCCAGTAAATCGCCCAGCTCATTTAAGCTAGCTCGGGCTTTAGGTGTTAAGCCAGGACACTCATTGACCGATCGAAACGCTGCCGATAGCGATAAACCGCTCGACACCTGCCACTCAAAGAAAACTTGCAGACTTTTAGCACCAACACCGCGCGCTGGCACATTGACAATGCGCTCAAAACTTACCCGATCGTCCGGCTGAAAAATAAGCCGCAAGTAGGCCATAACATCTTTAATTTCTTTGCGATCATAAAAACGTGTGCCGCCAATCACCCGATATGGCACGCCGTAATGTACAAACGCTTCTTCAATGGAGCGGCTTTGGGCATTAGTGCGATACAGTACCGCAAAGTCACCATACTGACGCTGGCCGCCATCGACAGCATTGCGAATTCGTCGAATAATCGCCTCGCCTTCGGCTCGTTCGCTGCCAACTGGCACAATTTGTACCGGCAAACCATTGCCAGCTGCTGTCCATAATTGTTTATTCGAGCGCTGTTCATTTTTGGTAATAACAGCGTGAGCGGCATCCAAAATATGTTTGGTAGAACGATAGTTCTGTTCGAGTTTAATGACGGTGCAATTCGGAAAATCCTGTTCAAACTTGAGAATATTGCGAAAATCAGCACCACGCCAGCTATAAATACTTTGCCAATCATCACCCACGACAGCGATGTTCTGTTGCTCATTAGTTAACATGTTAACTAATTGATATTGAGCAGCGTTGGTATCTTGATACTCGTCAATCATGATGTAGCGAAACTGCTGTCGCCACTTATCGCGTACGGCTGGGTGGGCTTTCAGTAACTCGACCATCCGCCCAATTAAATCATCGAAGTCGAGCGCACCAGCTTCCTTCAGTAATCGTTCATAGCGCGGAAAAACTTGGGCCGCGGCATGCTGAGTCGGACTGGCTGCCAGACTGGCGTATTCACTGGGTTCAATCAGATCATTCTTGGCACTACTAATCAGGCTAGAGATGGCCCGAGCTGGAAAACTTTTTTCGTCAATATGCAGTTCTTGACTCACCCGCTTCACTGCTGCTTGACGGTCGGCTTCATCAAAAATTACGAATTGACGAGAAATCCCGATGTGATCACCATCTTGCCGGAGCAAACGCACACAAATGCCATGAAACGTGCCCATAAACGGCATGAAAGAGCGGTTATCTGGATTCTCGCCAAGGAGTAGCGCCACGCGCTCGCGCATTTCACGGGCGGCCTTGTTGGTAAAAGTGACCGCCAAAATGTTGGCTGGCTGAGCTTTCTGGGTAGCCAATAAATAGGCTATTCGATGAGTAAGCGTTTTGGTTTTACCCGAGCCGGCACCGGCCTGAATCAGCAGTGGACCATCAGTCGTTTCCACGGCCCGGCGTTGCTCCGGATTTAAACCCTCTAATAAGCTGTCTAACACCTCACTATTTTAGCAGAGGGACTGCTCGCTAGCTGTTGTAATCTAGTTTGAAAATAAGTGGGTAACTGGCTTGATGTGGCTGATGGTAATAATACCGGCATCGAGAGCAATGTCGACCCAAGCAGCGGCCAAAACCAATGCCAAGAAAACGCCAAAAATCACAAAATGTTTGCTTTTACGTTTTTCGACGGCATTAATTGGCAAAAAGTATTGCTTACTGTCCACCAACTTTTGCATGGCAGCATCGTGCTCAGCTTGCTTAGCCGCTTCGGCTGCAACAGCAGCGTCGGGGCCAGTCTCAGTTTTTTCGGCATCAGCATCGGTGTCGGTGTCGGTGTCGCTCTTTGTTTCAGCAGTCGTTTCACTCGTGTCGGGAGCTGTTTCGGTATTGACTGATTCGGGCTGATCAGCGGCTTTTGGCTCGGGTT
>DASZUC010000042.1:0-15575 GCA_035547775.1 Saccharimonadales bacterium (SeqCode)
AATCAGGTTGCTGACACAGTTTGTGCCATCATCGTGACAAGTGGTTACTACTGAATTGACGCCATTCGGAATGTTCAGGAGCGTGAGGGTCACAAACTGAATAAACGTGGCAATACCGGTTTCATAGTGTAAGCGCATACGTTTAAATTATAGCGCCACTTGCCCCGTAGCTCGAAGCGTTTCACATCTTGCAAAATAAGCTTATTCGTGTTAGTATATATACATTATTGGATAAGAGGTAGCCATGGCGCGTTATTTTATCGGTTTTCTTCTCGCGATCGGGCTGATCATTTTGGTGATCATCCTCTTATTTAGTGGTGGCGGCAAGCCCCAAGTACCAAGCACCACCAAGGTGTTATCGAGCTTTTCCAGCACTGATGCTACTACCAGCATGACGATTGATGGACCGGTGAATGATCCACAAAATCACGAGCAGATTAAAATTATCGTCAGCAACAGCGATATTACCTTCGAACACCTGAAGGGTTACGATGGCCACGTTGTCAGCGTCCGCACATACCCCAACACCGAAAAGAGTTATTACGTCTTTTTGCGCGCTTTGATGGGCGCTAAATTTACCAATGGCGACACCAGCCAGTCACTAGCCGACTCTACTGGTTACTGCCCACTCGGCAATCGCTACATCTTTAACCTCAGCCAAGAAGGCCAGACCATTGAGCAGTTCTGGACGACTAACTGTAGTGGTCCCAAGACATACCACGGCGATTCCAACCTCACGGTGACCTTGTTTGAAGATCAAGTGCCAAACTACGACGATCTTGTCGCCAACATCCAACTCCAGTAGCTGATTTGTCCTTGCGGCTTATATACTAAAGGCATGATCAAGGCCATCATTGTCGATTGTTTCGGTGTGCTTACCACTGACCACTGGAAGCAATTTGTGGCAACGCTGCCTGCTGAGCAGCAGGGGCCGGTGCACCAGCTGAATCATGCGTACGACCAAGGCCACCTCAGCAAAGCCGACTTTCTAGCGGCGGTTCAGGAACTGACGGGGCAGGTGTCTCGCTACACTGACAAGTTGCTCGATAACGAAACTGCCAAGAATACACAACTGCTCGACTATATTGCTGAACTCCGTAGCCGCGGCTACAAAATTGCCTTGCTGAGCAATGTCGCCACCATTTGGATTCGAGAAGAGTTTTTAACGCCTACCGAGCAGCAGTTATTCGATGTTTTCATTTTTTCATACGAAGTTGGCCTCGTGAAGCCCGAGCCAAAGATATATCAATTGACCGTCGAACGCTTGGGGCTAGAGGCTGATGAGTGTGTGATGATTGATGATATTGAGCGCTACTGTGCCGTAGCCCGCGAACAGGGTCTGCAGGCGATTGTGTATGACAATTTCGCTCAGTGCAAAACTGAACTCGAACGTGTTTTGTCATCTCGAGCGTAAGTCGAGAGATCCTGTTTAGCCAATCCGAAACGTCAGTCGTTTGGTCAGCTGACAGCGCCGCTTGATGTCTGGTGATCGCAGGCGCAGTGTGTTTGCCAGCCCGGCATTCGGTACTATAATCACAATGTCACGCTCACGAATGAGGACGCCCACCGCAGTCTCAAACTCATCTTGCACATACTTTTTGATCGCCGCCATTTCCGGTGGTTCATCAAAGTTTTTATCCCGCAAAATCTGATTCAAAGCATCCATTCTCCTTATTATACTTGCTAAAATAAAAAGATATGCCAGAGTTGCCCGAAGTTGAAACCGTCCGCATTGGTCTGAGCCGTTTGCTGCCCGGGCGGGTGATTGCTGCCATCGATTTTGATTGGCCGAAGTCGTTCCCGAATGCCGCAGCCGATGTGGCCAGCTTTGTTGTGGGAGCTGAAATAGTAGCCGTCGAACGCCGTGCCAAGGTGTTATTGATTGAACTATCAACCCAGTACACATTGGTAATTCACCTGAAAATGACCGGCCAGCTAGTGTTTCGCAGTGCCAGTGAGCGCTTCGGGGCGGGGCACCCAAACGATAGCTTAGTCGGCGATTTACCTGATCGTTCTACGCGCGTCACCACAACGTTTACCGACGACAGCCAGCTGTTTTTTAACGATCAGCGTAAATTTGGCTGGATGCGTCTCATGCCCACCGCCGAAGTTATGAACCTTGATTTCTTCCAAAAAGTCGGTCCAGAGCCTTTGGCTGCCGACTTCACCTGGCAAGCCTTTCGCGAACGATTATTACGCCGACCAAAATCGAATGTTAAAGCTGTATTGCTCGACCAAACGGTGGTAGCTGGTATCGGCAACATCTATGCCGATGAATCGCTCTGGGGTGCCAAAATCCACCCGCTCACTCTTGTGAAAGATCTCAAACCACGCCAAATTGAAACGCTGTATGAAGAACTAGTCATGGTACTCAAACTAGCCATTGAAAAAGGTGGCTCAACAGATAAGAATTATGTCAATGCCGAAGGTAAAAAGGGCAGCTACCTAACCTTTGCCAGAGTCTTTCGTAGGGAAGGTCAAGCTTGCCCGCGCTGTGGTCACGAGATTGTCAAAACGCGTGTCGCTGGCCGTGGTACTCATCTTTGTCCATTCTGTCAGAAACAGCCATAGATCATCTTTCCTAATCTTGACAAAAAGGCAATATTTTGCTAATATTTATATGGGAAACTAAAACAAATATGCCCAATATAGAAGCCGATCCACAAAGAATTGATGATGCCACACAGCTAGTGGAAGATTTTAACTTGCACGAAGATGCTGAGATTTTTGCTGATCCGTCAAACCGGGTGGAATTCTTAACTTCACTGAACGCCGAGGACTTTTTTGATATCTCTCAGCATGTAAATGCCCGCGTGCGCGGCTTTGAGCCCCGCGACAAAGTAACTGCGAACGAGGAGGGTGGTTATCTGCCTGCGCTTGGTACGCCAGAGGCGAGTGAAAAACGGCAAGCTTTTACCGCCGGATTTGATACCATCAAGGACTATTTGCTCACCTCAACTGATGACCCGGAGCAGAAAGTGAAAGGTGCTGCGATGGCTGCCGAGGCGTTAATTATTTGGGTACACCCTTTTAACGATGGCAATGGTCGAACCAGCCGGTTCCTCGGCAAATTCATCGAAGATGGCACCACAGATACTGATCAGCTGATTGCCGAGACCGCCGATAAGAACAATCGTTTGCGCATGTACAAGGAAAACCTCAGAGTTGATAAGGCTAATGTATATAAAGGCATTGACGTCGTTCTTGATGATGACGAAGAGGAAGAACTCAAAGCAACTGAAATGCCGGTGAGTGAAGGTATATCGCGCAGTCTCAAGCGACTGCTAGAGGATAAAACGGTTCAAGCGAAGGTGGAGGCCCAAACCGCCCGTTACCAGGCAGCTTGGGAAGCATCACAAGCTAAAGCTGCGGCTTAACAAAAAGCGCCCTTATCGAAGTATAATAAGAGCGTGATAATTACTCTGACGGGAGAGAATAGTTTTGCTTTGCAGGCGGCGCTGGGCAAGCTAGTCGATGATTTTGTGGCGATTCACGGTGAGCTAGCCTTGGAACGCCTGGATGGCCAGGAAATTGAATACGATCGCGTGCGTGAATCATTGCAGTCGCTGCCGTTTCTGGCCAGCCAAAAAATGGTGGTTTTGCGCGAAGCGAGTACCAACAAGCAGTTCGTTGAGAACTTTGAACAACTTTTTACCGATCTGCCGGCAACAACCGGTTTGCTTTTGGTCGAACCCAAGCTCGATAAACGCCTGAGCTACTACAAGTACCTCAAATCAAAGACCGATTTTCGAGAGTTCCCAGGGCTGGATCAGCAAGGCTTGAGCCGTTGGTTGGTGGCTGCCGCTACTGAGCGCGGCGCGCAGTTAAACCCACGTGATGCCCAATATTTAGTTGAACGTGTCGGCACTGACCAACAATTATTGTCCAACGAGCTCGACAAGCTACTGCTGTATGATGCCACCATTTCGCGCCAGACAATTGATGTACTCACCGAACCAAACATGCAAAGCACCATTTTCCAACTGCTGGAAGCGGCCTTTGCTGGGCAGAGCAAACGAGTGCTGCAGCTGTATGGTGAACAACGTATGCAAAAGGTTGAGCCAGCCCAGATTATCGCTTTGTTGGCCTGGCAACTTCACGTGCTGGCCGTGGTGAAAACCGCCGGTGATCGTTCGTCAGATCAAATTGCGCGTGAAGCCAAGTTGAACCCCTTCGTGGTTAGTAAAAGCCTCGGGATTGCCCGCAATCTTACCCTTCAAGATCTGAAATCCAAGATCTCCGACCTCCTGCAGATTGACGTACGCAGTAAGCGCACCAATCTTGATGCCGACGAAGCACTTCAGCATTATTTGCTGACCCTCACCGCCTAAATTATGTAAAGAAAAATCCCCGGCAAAGCGGGGATTCTCTAGGCACTAAGACCAGGAACTATTTCTTCTTGGCAGCTGGTTTTTTAGCAGCTGGCTTCTTAGCGGCGGCTTTTTTGGCTGGAGCGGCTTTGGCAGCAGCCTTTTTAGCTGGTTTCACGCCAGCAGCTTTGGCCCGCTTAGCGGCCTGGCTTTGCAGACGAGCAGCTTTGTTCTTGTGAATCACGCGCTTTTTGGCAGCTTTACCGACGGCACTCTGAGCAGCTGAAGCACTCTTGGCACTTGGGCTTTTACCGAAGACTTTAAAAGCGCTCTTCAGGTTACGCTTGGTTTTGCTGTTGCGAACCGCCGCTTTGCGGGCGACTCGGACACGTTTTTTGGCTGATTTGATAATCGGCATATCGATTCCTATTACGGTTATTAGTAAGACGAGCTTACTATACAGAGGTGGCCGGTAAAAGTAAAGATTGATTCATACAGCAAACCATGGGCTTGCCCCTAGACAAGCCATAACCTTTATGCTAGGCTAGCAACAGATCTCACTAACACAAAAAACATCGATGGATAGCAGTAAAGATACCTCAAAAGATCAAGCCACTCCTAAGGCTCAGTTGGCCGAGAAGTTAAAAGCGGCCAATAATATTTTAGTGACCGTCAGTCGCAATCCTTCGGTTGATCAGTTGGCGGCGTTAATTGGCCTTGGGCTGCTACTAAACAAGACCGGCAAGCATGCTGCTGCGGTGTTTAGCGGTGATATCCCCTCAACTTTGGAGTTTCTAAAGCCCGAAGAAACTATCGAAAAGAACACCGACTCACTGCGTGATTTCATCATTGCCCTCGACAAATCCAAAGCCGACAAGCTGCGTTACAAACTAGAAGACCAGTTAGTACGCATTTTTATCACTCCATACCGCACCTCGATTACCGAAGCTGACCTGAATTTCAGCCAAGGTGACTTTAATGTCGATGTGGTTGTTGGCCTCGGTGTGCAAAAGCAAGAAGATCTCGACGATGCTATTACGGCTCACGGCCGCATCCTGCACGACGCTACTGTGGCCACCATCAATAACAGTGCCGACGGGGGATTGGGCAGTATTAACTGGCATCAAACTGATGCTAGCAGTTTGAGTGAAATGGTGACCGACCTGGCTCAAGGTTTGGGTAAAGATTTACTTGATAAACAGATTGCTACCGCTTTGTTGACTGGTATTGTGGCCCAAACTGATCGTTTCAGTAACGAAAAAACCACGCCCCAAACTATGACCCTCAGCTCGACCTTGATGGCTGCTGGTGCCAATCAGCAACTTGTGGCCACGAAGTTAGATGAACCACCAGCCGATGCTGCATCACCCGCTGGCAAGCAGCCAGATCCGACCAAGCCATCCAGCGGTCGTGATGGTACCCTCGAGATTGAGCACGATGCAAGTAAGCCAGATCCGGAAGCTGCTGATGATAGGGCCTCAGTAGCCCCCGCCGATCAACTACCAGCTCCAGTTATGCCTGCTGAAGAAGTGTCGGCGCCTGCCGCAGAAGTCCCTGCTCCCGATCCTGTCCCGGCTCCAGCTGTTGCCCCTGAGCCACCAGCTGCTCCACCAAGTATCATTCCTGACCACCAGCACACGCTGCCTATGGATACGCCACCGGCGGTGACTCCAGAAGATCCGATGGCGGGCGATACACCTTCGGGTGAGTCGCACGTGACACCTGGTGCACGCTTTATTACGGAACCGCCAACGATGAGTAGCACGCTGACTGCTGGTACTCAGCCGGAAGACCCAAACAGCTTCATTGACCCACTTAGCCAAGCGCCATCGAGTTATGACCAGCTCCTCAGTCATTCAACGTTGATGCCACCGGGTACACCGGCAGCAACTCCGGTCCCACCACCAGAAACTGCGCCTGAGCCTCCGGTTACGTCGTCAACTCCCGCTGCTACCGATAGCGCACCGAGTGTTGATAGCGCCCGTGACCAGATCAATCAAGCGTTTCAAGAGCAAACAGGGCCGGGTGGTGCACTCCCACCTATTACTGCCCTCAACGCTCAGCCTATGGGTCCACCCCTGCACGAAGAAGTTAGTTTACCCAACGCGCCCTCTGCCTCAGCTATGCTGGCACCTGAGCCGCTGACACCTCAGCCCCAGAGTGATTCGATTCAATTCGATGCCAAAAGTTTCGAAGTAGCCAACGATCCGGACATTCCAGTGCTGCCAACGCCCAACGCTCCCGCTGGACCAGCACCTGTTATCGGTACCGACTCAAACAGCGCCGCACCACCAGTACCACCACCGTTGCCGATGAATTTCGGTCCACCACCCTCCGCCTAGAGAGTTATAACATTGCGCTAATATAATTGTTATGGTATAAAATATCTTAGTACCTATCCCCCGATAGTTACTTGTAGCTTAAATCCTCTCTATCACCTTGGAGGTGAGCAATGTTCTGGCTGGTTACGCTTGTAGGCGGTGGCATCGTGTGGAACGGTGTTGACAGCATCGGTGGCCTCTTCTTGGCGACCGATGGCATGATTGAGCTATTTAGTTTGGTCTGCGGCATGGTCTTCTTGGACGCCATCTACGTGGCGTTCCTCACTTCCAGTAACGACTGGGCCAAACACGCCATGTTCTTGTGTGAGGTGCAGATCCCACTGGTGGTCTTGCTTGTCATTTGTGGACTGGTGTCTATGGCCTTCAAAGGTGAGGGCCTTGGTGTTGGATTGGTCCTGACACCTGTCGTGGCTGCCGTAGTGGCGTTCAACATTTGGGTTATGGCCTGGTTGGTGGGCAACACCTATGACGCTAATACCAATGGCAACGGACTGAGCCCATATTTTCTGAGCCAGATGCACCTGACCCTTACGGACGATTCCAATGCTGATTATGCGAATTTTCGGCATGCTTACCTGCAGGCTACGCTCGGTCACACAGCCATCATTATGTCCTTTGTGGCTGCTGCCTGCGCTCTGGTCATAACAAGTCTGTTTCGTACAGCGTTTGATGCATTTCTGGATTAGAGGAGAGCTACCCGTGAAGGTAACAATTTATGGCAGCCAGCCATGAGTTTTTACCTTCACTTCTTCATGATAAGGTTAGTGCATGCAAGGGATTGTTTTAGCTGATAAACCAGCCGGGTGGACGTCATTTGACGTCGTGAATTATGTGCGCAAATTGGTAGCAACCGCCGAAGGCAAGAAGCCCAAGAACGTTAAGGTCGGCCATAGTGGCACCCTGGATCCTTTCGCAACCGGGCTATTAATCCTTCTGGTAGGTAAAGACTACACTCGTCAGGCTGGCGACTTCAGCAAGCTCGATAAAACCTACGAAATGACGGCCGTGCTGGGCCAAACTAGCACGACGGGCGACCCTGAAGGTGAGATTATTGTCGGCAGTGACCGCATGCCAAGTGAAGATGAAATTAAAGCGATAATTACGGAATTAACAGGGGAAATTGAGCAAATCCCACCAGCTTACTCAGCGATCAAAGTCAATGGTCAACGAGCGTATAAATTAGCCCGAGAAGGCAAAGAAGTGGTGCTCGAACCGCGCCATGTGACTGTCCACACATTTGAGCTGCTCGAATACAACTATCCCGAACTCAAGCTGATCGCGGACGTCTCTAGCGGTACCTACATTCGTACGCTCGTCGAAGATTTAGGCAAAAAATTAGGCACCGGTGCGTACACCAGTGCCCTACGACGAACCAAAGTGGGGGATTACAACGTCGCGGACGCCAAAGCCCCCACTGAACTTTCGTATTAAAAGGGTTTATTGGTGATGATCAGACCGCCCAGGTAATCGGCGCGATCATCTTCGTGCGTACCTTCGTAAGCAGTATTTACGTCTTCACGGTGGCGCTTACCAGCAGCCAAGGCGCCATGAACTTCGCCCGCAAAATCATAGTACGGATCACTTGCAAAACGGGGATCATCAGCGTGGCGAGATAGCTCCCGCTCACGACCTTCGCCGAGTCCACTGTCATGCATAAGACCTGAGATTGTAGTCTGGGGTTCATCTTCTAAAACATCAGGCTCTCCAGTGTCTGACCAGACTAAACGGCGGTCGCCCATGTCGACATCGCGCGTGTAGTCACTTGAGTCACCATCAACGTGCTCAGGTGCATCTTCGTAGTCTTCATACTTCCAAACCAAGGGGTTCTTTTTGCTTGGCTTATACTGCAAGTCCTTGGGTTCTTCATAGCCAGAAGCCTTCAAGATGGCGGTGGCAGCTTTTTCTAGTTGACTCGGTGACATCAGGGAAAGGCGTTCATCCAAAGCGATGCGCTCTTCATCGCGATCACGAATTTCAGTCGGAGTTTTGTAGTCCTTTTCTTTATCGCGTTGGGTACCACGGGTGCCGTGGTCTTGTTTGTGGGCGTGATACGCCAGGCGGCGTTCATCTTTTTCTGAGAGTGTTTGTTTGATTGTTTCCATAATCACTATTATACATAAAATTGCTAAAAAGTCAATAATAGGCTTCTAGAATATACCGTTTTAGCAGGGGTGAATATTGACATTCTACCATTTGAGGTTAGAATAGTCATCCATATGGAAGATGCACCAATACCAGAAGCCCCAGCTGAACAGCTTGATGAAATGGCTCAGGTTGGAGAGCGCCGCGCGCGAGCGCTGAAATTTGCTGTTGGTGGCGTGGCTCTTATCGCTAGCGCTTCTGGTGTAGATGGACTAATGCACGAAGTACCTGCTATACACAACAGCCAGACTCTAGACAATCTAGGCCAGTCGTTGAGGATTGTTGGCTCGGTACTGACGGGCTGGAATACACCTGATGCGATTAAATGGACGCGAAAGATTCGTCAACTACGTCGAGCGCGACAAGACGAAGCGTCTGAATCGCCCAACTCTGATGATTCTTAGGCATTGAGTACATTTTTATGATTTGATGCTTGCGCCGATGGCGCTCATCTGTTAAAATGCGTGTACATGATTTCAACTGACAAGAAAACTGCCGCCATCAAAGGCGTGCAGGCGCACAAGAATGACACCGGCGGCTCAGCTGCCCAGGTGGCAGTGCTGACTGAGCGCATCAAAGAGTTGACCGAACACTTGCAAACCAACAAGCACGACTTCGCGGCTCGCCGCGGTCTACTGCAAATGGTTGGTAAGCGTCGTCGCTTGCTGCGCTACATTGCTGCTCGTGATTCTCAAGCGTATTTGGACTTGATCCAGAAGCTCGGCATCCGCCGCTAAGTGCCCAGACTACTCCTCTCGTAAAGCGAGAGGGCAAGCTTGTGCACATTAAGAACCTCGGAGTGTACTCCTGGGCAGAGCCGCAGATATACGCCTCATGCATTTAGCACAAGTGAGTGGCCGTATATTTGAACTCTACCCGGGAGTCTTCCAATAGAAAGGAACCGAATGGGACAAACAATTAACCCTGATGGTAAGCAAGTTATTACAGTAGAGACCGATTTTTGCGGTCGCAAGCTAAGTTTAGAAGTTAATCGTGTTGGCTTTCGTACCAGTGCGAGTGTGATGGTACGTTACGGTGACACTGTAGTTCTCGGTACGGCAATGGTTAGCCCAAACCGCTTGAGTGGTTTTGACTACTTTCCATTGAGTATTGATTACGAAGAGAAGTTCTACGCCGCTGGTAAGATCAGTGGCAGCCGCTTTATTAAGCGCGAAGGTCGCCCCAGTGATGAAGCTATTTTGATTGGCCGTTTGATTGATCGCCCAATCCGCCCGTTGTGGCCGAAGGGCTACCGTCACGAAGTGCAAGGTGTGGCTACGGTGCTGAGCATGGACCCTGAATTTCGCCCTGACATGGTGGCGATGATCGCTATGAGCGCTGCTTTTATGCTGACTGGTGCGCCGTTTGACGGCCCCGTGGCTGGTCTGCGGGTTGGTTATGATGAAAACGGCAAGCTGGCTGCCTTCTTGCCAGCCGAACAGCTGGAAGCTGGTGGTTTGGACCTAGTAGTTGCTGGCAACGCCGACGGCGTGATGATGGTGGAAGCTGGCGCCAACGAAGTCACTGAAGAGAAGGTCCTGGAAGCCATCGAATTCGCCTTTAAAGAAATGCAACCAGCTATTACGCTACAGCAAGAGTTAGTAAAGAAAGTCGGCGTTACCAAGCAGGAATTCGAGCTTGACCTACCCGATGAATCAATCCAAACAGCTGTTGCTGAGTACCTCGACCAGAAGCTCGGCGAAGCTGTCCGCAAGCCTTACCCAGAACGCAATGAATTAGTCGCAACTTTGCGCGAAGAAACGCTGGCACACTTTGCTGAAAAGCTGGGTGAAGAAGACTTTGCCGCCGCTCGTCAAGAGTATGACGACGCCTTCACGCTGGCTGTTCACAAAGATGTTCGTAAGGGCATTGTGGAACACCAACTGCGTCCGGATGGCCGTAAATTGACCGAAATTCGCCCCTTGAGCTCTGAAGTTGGCTTCTTGCCACGGGCTCACGGTTCGAGCTTGTTTACGCGCGGTATGACGCAGGGCATGAACATCGTTACGCTGGCGCCGCTGAGCTATTCACAGCTGGTCGACACCATGGAAAAGAACGCGGAACGTCGCTACATGCATCACTACAACGCGCCAGGCTACACCGTTGGTGAAGTTCGCCGCTTGGGCAGCCCGGGCCGCCGCGAAATCGGCCACGGCTATTTAGCAGAGCGGGCTTTGACGGCCGTACTGCCAGATGAAGCAACTTTCCCGTACGCGATTCGTTCAGTGACTGAAATCATGAGCCAAAACGGCTCCACCAGCATGGCTGCCACCTGTTCGAGCTGTTTGGCACTGATGGACGCCGGTGTGCCACTGAAAGCGCCGGTGAGCGGTATTGCCATGGGCTTGATGATGGAAGGCACTACCCCTTACGTCTTGAGCGATATTGCCGATGCCGAAGACTTTGCTGGCGACATGGACTTCAAAACAGCTGGTACTGCTAAGGGCATTACCGCATTACAGATGGACATGAAGGTGCACGGTTTGCCAGTGGACATCCTGCGCCAAGCATTGATGCAAGGGAAAGATGGTCGGGCCGAGATTTTGGCGCACATGTTGACTACCTTGGCTGAGCCAAAAACTGAGATGAGTCCTTACGCACCGCGTGTTGAGTCAATTCAAATTAATCCCGACAAGATTCGTGAAATCATCGGTAAGGGTGGTGAAACCATCCAGAAGATTACTGGCGAAACCGGCACCGAAATTGACATTAAAGATGACGGTACGGTGATGATTGCCAGTCCAGACAAGGCTAAGATTGATGCTGCCAAACAGTGGATCAACGATATTGTGGCCGAGCCAGAAGTTGGCAAGATTTACGTCGACAAGCCAGTGGTAAGTGTCATGGACTTTGGTGCCTTTGTGCAAATTATGCCGGGCAAAGACGGCTTGGTACACATTTCGGAACTGTCTGAAGACCGTGTCGAAAAAACCAGCGATGTCGTCAAAGAAGGGGATAAAGTTACCGTGAAATTGGTGGCTATTGATGACCGTGGTCGCTTGCAGCTTTCGATGAAAGCTGCTGCTCGCGATCTGGCCGAAAAGAAGAAGTAGTATGTTGAATAAGCTCGATCACTGGCACAAAACCCGCGTGGGCCTTGCGGTATTTGGCGTGGTCGAGCTGGCTATTGCCTATGGCTTTGCCAGTTTGGCCATCGATCGCGGCAATCTGTGGTGGTATGTTCTGACGTTGATTTTCTTGGTCGGCGCATTGCAAAATGCTGCTCACTTTATTGGCACATTTCTGCATGGTGGCAAAGGAGCCAAGCGTGGCTGAAACCTTAGTTGATCCAGTGTTGCCTCGCATCGTACCAGTCGAAAATGATTTACATTTGCGGCGTTTACAGCCAGTTGATGCTCACCGTATTTTTGAGATCTTGCGGGCTGACCCAGAGATTAAAACTCGTGTGACATGGGTGAGTGGTCACAACTCAGTCGGTGACCTGCAGGATACTATTGAGGGCTTCGATCGTCGTCAATCACCGCGCTATGGCATCATCGCCCAAGAAGAGCTGGTGGGTTATGTAGGCTTATTTCGCTCGCCAATTAGCTCGACTGGTTACGACATGGGCTACTTTTGCGACCCAGCTGCTCGTGGCCGGGGTTATGTGCCGAAAGCGGTGGCAACCTTGATGGCTTTAACACAATCATCTGAGCGGGTTAGTTCCTTTGGCCTGAACATTGCCGACGACAACATTGCTAGCCAGGCCGTGGCTTCGAAACTTGGTTTTGTCCGAACTGACGTGGTGATTCGCGACATGGTTTTGGATTGTGATGAACGGCGCTACGAAAGGGTTGTGGATGGCCAAAACTAAGCAGACGCAACTAGACGAGATTCAGGCTAAAATCTTGGCCGATGACCCGACACCGGAGCTGCGCACAGGTGCTACTCAGCTCGTCTTTGGTGATGGTCCAGCCGACGCTGAGCTAGTATTTATTGGTGAAGCGCCGGGCAAGAATGAAGACTTGCAAGGTAAGCCATTTGTGGGTGCTGCCGGGAAGTTCTTGAACGAAATGCTAGAGATGATTGGCCTGACCCGCCAAGATATTTACATTACTAACATCGTCAAGTATCGCCCGCCGAACAATCGCGACCCCTTACCGCAAGAGAAAGAAGTCTTTTTGCCGTACCTCGAGTCCCAACTAGAGGTAATTCAGCCTAAACTGGTGATCACACTTGGTCGCCACAGCCTGAATTGCTTCTTGCCGGAATTGAGTATCAGTGCCTGTCATGGTCAGCCCAAGCGCTTCCATAGCCGCGTTTTCTTGCCGCTGTTTCACCCGGCGGCTGCACTGTACAACGGCGGTATGCGCCAAACCCTGATCGATGATTTTGCGTCGATCCCGGCGATTTTGCAGAAACTTAAAGAAAGTAATTAAAGGATTAATTAATGCAAGCAAATACTAACCAATCGGGCCCCAAAGGCCCCAAAAATGGCCAGCCTAAACGGCAGAGTAAACCTCGTGGCCAACAAAAACCGGCCAATAAGCCGGCTATCATGAGCAACCTGGCTACACCTCGTGGCCAAGCTGTGCGCGCGCAACGTCGCAGCCAACAGGACGCTCAAAAGCTGGTCGACCAATATGCCGCAGCACCACAAACAAATGTTGCCGAGCAGCCACGCCGCGCTAATGTCATTGTTGATGACTTCGACAAACTCAAGATTACGTTCTTGGGTGGTCAGGACGGTATTGGCGAAAAAAACATGCAAGTGTTGGAATGGCAAAATGACGCCGTCGTGCTTGACTGTGGTAACAACCTGGGCATTGAACTGCCAGGCATCAACTACACCATTGCCGATCCCACCTACCTGGAAACTATCAAGCACAAAGTTCGTGGCTATGTGATCAGCCACGGCCACTTAGACCACCTTGGGGGCCTGAAACATATCGTACCCCGAGTGCCGGCGCCCATTTATGGCTCACGCTTTACCATTGGTGTCGTGCAGAAAACCTTTGAGGATTCCTACGCTGAGACCGGTTTGAAATTTGATCCCGAACTAGTGGTCATGAACATGGACAATCACGAGCGCCTGAAGCTCGGTGCCTTCTTTGTTGAGCTAGTGCGGATTACGCACTCTGTACCGGAATCCAGCTGTATCGTGGTGGATACACCTGTCGGTACCGTCATCAACACCGGTGACTTCCGTCTTGATCCCGAACCATTAGATGATCGGCCGAGTGACGTCGCACGCTTGAAAGAGTTAGGTGACAAAGGTGTGCTGGCGCTGCTCAGTGAGAGTACCTATAGCCAGACGCCTGGTCGTCAAAAGACTGAACATATTCTGCAGCAAAGCTTTCACGACATTATTGCACCGGCCCCAGGACGCGTGTTTGTGGCCATCTTCTCCAGCAATATGAACCGTGTGCAGATGATCATTAATGCTGCTGCTGCCGCTGGCCGTAAGGTTGCGCTCGATGGTCGGAGCATGATGAGCTATGCCGAAATCGCTGTCCGACAGGGTATTTTGAAAGTTCCCAAGGGCACCGTGGTGCCGATGCAGTCAGTGCCTAACCTGAAAGACAGCGAGATCTTGGTCGTTTGTACCGGTGGTCAGGGCGAACCAGGTTCGGCTCTGCAACGTATGGCTGAGGGCCAGCACCGCCACGTGAAGCTGCACGAAGGTGATACCATCGTAGTCAGTTCTAACCCGATTCCCGGTAACGAATTACGCTACCAGGAGATTGGCGATGAACTTGCACTGCGCGGTGTGCACCTCTTCCGCAACCCAACTCATGAAGTTGATAACTGTGGCCCGCTGCACGTCGGTGGTCACGCCTACCGTGAAGACCAACGCGAGATGATGCAGCTAGTAAAGCCGAAGTTCTTTGTGCCGATTTATGCCGGTGCCTTAAACCGTCGTTACCACGCGGAAATCGCCGTCGAAGAAGGTCACCCCCGAGCCAATATTATTATGGCTAACAACGGTAACAGTGTGTTACTCACCAAAGATACCTGGCAACAAACCGAAGACGTGCCGTACGGCAGTCTACTGGTTGACCAAACTGGTGCGGTGGTGAGTAACGTAGTAGTCAAAGATCGCGTGCTCTTAAGCGAAGAAGGCCTCGTAACGGTGGTGCTAACTATCGATAAAAAGACTGGCGCGCTGCTGACCAGCCCCGATATCATTAGCCGCGGCTTCATTTACATGCGTGATAGCGAAGAACTGATGAATGGCCTGCGTGCTGAGCTTAAGCGAGCGGTCCAACAGCGCTTTAAGCGGATCGACCTGGACCGTTTCAAGGCCGAGCTTAAAGATCACATTACCCATTATTTGTTCGATCAAACGCAACGTAGCCCAATTGTTATTCCAGTCGTCAACGTGATTGGCAGCAAGGGCGAAGTCAAAACCGTACATCAGGGCAAGACCAAGTCGGCCGAAGAAATTGCGAATGAACAGCAGAAGCGTTTCCAAGAAATGCGAGCACGTTTGCTTAGCCAAGATCAACCCGACTAGTCGTTAGAAAGTTTACTGCTGGCGGGGCTTAAAAGGACTAGTCTAAAACTATGAATAGGCAAGATGGGCCAGTAACAGGACGCTCTCTTGATGACTACATCTCTGAGGATGCCACCGATACGCTATTACTTGAGCTAAGTGCTGCCGCGAATCGCGAGTCACCGGGGGTAATTCAGCAATATCAAGTCCGTCGCCAAGCCGGTCAACTATCAGTGGCGCCCACGGTGGAGCTGGAGTTGGCGCTCGTGCAACAACAACGCTTTGAAGTATTGCTGACACGTTTATTTAGTTAGAACTGGGTTCAACAGGAGTAAAACTATTGAC
>DASZUC010000043.1:0-9069 GCA_035547775.1 Saccharimonadales bacterium (SeqCode)
GCAAGCGAATTTGCCCAAAGTCGATGTCGAGTTCGTCGTGCAAGACCAGGACATGCTCAGGTTGAATCTTATAAAATTGCAACGCTGCCTGCACTGCTTCACCGCTGTTATTCATAAAGGTGGTTGGCTTGATAGCAATAACACGGGCATCACCTAATTGCCCGGTCGAGAGTTCGCATTTTAAGTCTTTTTTAGCAATCCAAGCAGCCATTTCGTCGGTATTGGCCACAAAATTGTCTATACAGAAAAAACCGACGTTATGACGGGTGTTATCATACTTTTTGCCAACGTTGCCAAGGCCGACCAAGAGGATGGTTTTATTCAGCCCCACGGTGTAAAACATCGTTGGATTGCTAACTTGTGGTCGTTTTTGTAGCCAAGCCATTTACTGTTTATCCTCTTCCCTCGCCTTGCGGGCTAATAGTTTATTACGCTCTTTGGTCGGACTGACGCCATGCTTGTGGGTGGTGTGCTTTTCGATGAACCACAGCTCAACTGGCGTGCCCTCAAAGCCGTAACTTTCGCGCAGGCGGCGCTCCAGATAACGGCGATAGCTCCAGTGCACAAAGCGCGAGTGTGAACCAAAAATTTTGAAGGCTGGCGTGGGGTTGTCGGTTTCTTGGACCATATAGTTGAGCTTTGGCGCGCGGTTCTTAAGGCCGGCTGGCGGATGGGCGTCGACAGCCTGACGCAGCCATTTGTTGAGTTCGCTGGTGCCGATACGCTTTTGGCGCGCGGTGTCGATTTCTTGGGCCAAATCGAACAATTTCGTAACATTCTGACCGGTCACGGAGCTGGTGAAAATCAATGGTGCCCAGGGTACAAAGTCGTAAGTAGCGGCAATTTGTGGCGCCAAAGCGTCGCGGGTGTAGGCATCCTTATCGAGGGCAGCGTCCCACTTGCTGACGACTAAAATCAAGCCTTTGCCAGCGTCTTTGATCATGCCGGCGATTTTTTGATCGAGGTGGGAATTGAGCTCATTGACATCCATGAGTAGCAAACAGACGTCGGCTTGTTCAATGGCCGCGAGTGCGCGAATGACGCTAAAACGCTCAATGCCAACCTCAATTTTGCCGCTACGGCGAATGCCGGCGGTATCCATAAGCTCCACTTCTCGTCCCTCGTATTTGATAATAGCGCGATTAACGTCACGGGTAGTACCGGCTCGATCGGCGACAATGGCCTGCTGCTTTTTGGCCAGGGTGTTAAAAAGCTGTGATTTGCCAACGTTTGGACGGCCCAGGATGGCGATATGTAAGCGGTCGTCAGCTTCGATTTGCGTGGCTTTAGGAATGACTTTAATCAGTTCGTTAAGTAGTTGCTCAATACCCTTGCCTTGCGGCACACTGGTGCGAATGATGGGTTTAATGCCCAGCCGGTCAAAGCCAGACAGATCAGCGCCTCGAGCTTTGTCGGTCTTATTGATAATCAAGAATACTGGCTTGCGGCTTTTGAGGGCCATAGTGGCGACGCGGCGGTCTTCATCGGTAATGGGCACGTCAGCTTCCACGACTACCCAGATCACATCGGCACTGTCAGCGGCTTGGGTGATCTGTTCTTGAATAGTAAATTCAAACTCGTCTTCCGGGTCTTTAATACCGGCGGTGTCGACCAGCCAGAAGTGTTGCTCTTCGTATTCGGCCTTGGCCATGATGCTATCTCGGGTGGTGCCGGCTTCACGAGCCACAATCGCCTCACGCCGATCGAGGATGGCGTTAAACAGGCTGGACTTGCCCACGTTCGCCCGGCCAACAATTGCTATGATAGGTAGTTTTGTTGCCATTTGCATATAAGTATAACAGATACAAACATTGACAACAATAGGTATAAATATTATAATTTACAAACTTTCCCTCCTTAGATTGATTTTTCTTTTTTGAAGTGTATGACTGAAATTATTGATTACCCCGTATGGCATGACCGTGTTGTGGTCGAGCACATCGTGGCTGAACCAGCCTTTGATGAATTATTAGAAACAGCTATTGATATGTGTTTGACGGCGCCTGGCCGCTATGAGCGTCATCTAGAGCGTTTAGAAGCTGTTGCTGACGCCGAAGAACCAACCACTGAACAGTTGGTTGCTCGGCGACTTGGGGCCTGGGGCCTGCGCACTGCCGTGGAAATGACAAAGCACCCAAGAGAATTCATTTTTGGCGGACGCGATGAATTACCTGATGGGCAATGGCTGCTGGTTGCCGACAGCTCCATAGAGCACCCCCGACACTTTAGTGGTGAGGTTAAACCCCACATTCAGCGCCAGATTGAAGCCTTTGGGCAGGCGGTTATCGACGAAGCTTTTTGGTGCTTGGGTGATGATGTGCTCACGAAGGTTGAAGCTTGGCAGGCGGCTACCACCGCAAAAGAACAGCGCGAGATTTTAACGTGGCTGTGTCGGCGGGTGGCTGATATGCGTGATCGTTTTGATGAGCCGGCAGAGTCAAATGAAGCTGTAACGGTCGATGAAGATGGGGCGGTGACTTTGAAACTGTCCATGTCGCCTGATGAAGCGACGGTTATCGACACACCAGAATCCGATGACGACGAACATTATTATCATCCTGCCCGCTTGTCGCCGAAGTTGCTGGGACAATTCCCGGATGTGGGCTTGCCGCCAACTTGTCTGGGTCTGTCGATCTTGGTGGCTGCGTTTGCCGAAAAAGCCGGTATTCCGTATATGCACGGCGGCGTAGCCGAATCGAACAGTCATAGTGTGTTAAGGCAGTACGATGAGTGGCTCGAGCAAGTTCAGCCAATTGCTCAGGCCTGGAAGCTGGCCTTGCCTGATGACATTGATCAGAACTTAAAAACGCAACGAGCCGAAGGCGATATTGCTCGTTTTAAGGACGAAGGCTACCACGCCGCGATTTATCTTAAATTTGTCGACGGTACGTGGGGCCAAGTTGATCCGAATTTCCACAGCAATATCATGCTGCGCAAGGGCGAGAGTCAAGATATTGAATCGATGTATACCGAATTGCAGGCGTTCTCTCACATTACGCCCGGGTTTACTTATATGCATCAGCAAGAATGGTATTTTTCGCCAGCTATTGGTGAGGCTTTGCTGCACATGCGGTACAAGCGGAGCCCTTCTATGCCAGCCATTGAGCGCTATTTGTTAGCGGCCGAAACACCGACGATTGCTGAAGTTGCAGACCACTTTATTAAGCGCGTTCTATTTGGTAGTCGAGATAACGAAATTAAAGCCATTGCTCGCATGTACGAGACCCAACTGAAGCGACAGCTCGAGCCGCATAAAGGCGCCCAGCGTACGCTCACGGAAGGCCTGATGGACAGTGTCATCAGGGACTTTGTTTTTTCTGATACGAAAGACAATGATTTGCAGGCTTCCCTCGAGCGCTGTAAGCGTGATCCGGCCTATCGCCGCCGCCGTGTCGAAGACTTAAAGCTAGCCCCGGTTTACTTTCTAACGCGTCTCAATGGCATGCTGACGAATGGCGTGCTTGATCACTTCGAACAAGGTCCTCATCGCCAGATGGAAGTTGGCTTGGCTCCCTACCGCATTGGCGCGAGTATTTTGAGCGACATGGCCGTTTATACGGGCGACGAATTGCCGGCCAGTTTTTGGCTAACATACTGGCCGAGTCACATTGCAGTGACTGAGCACATACCTGACGACATCGTGGCAGCGAACAGAGGTCCTTTGCACAATGTCGCTGGTATTATGGAGCGTACACATTTGCGATATATGAAGAGCTATGGTATAATTAACAAGTTCCTCGAACAAGATCCTGTGGAAGGGAGTTCTACGTGAACAGAGGTGAGCTCGAAAAGCTCATGAGTGACAGTGGTGTCGGCCCGCGCACGACCAGGAAGGTCCTCAGCGAGTTCGATCGCCAGCACGGTGGTGCTCCGACGGAGATGCCGTCTCGGCCGAGTCGCCCGCGTGGTCACGGTGCTCCGGCGTCGATTGCATCGCGGGTTTCTCCGCTCTAATCAATCGCCCTTGCCGGCACCTGCAGGCCGGGTTACACCCATCAACTTCGGTTGTAACCCGGCCCACGTTCTTATCCTCCCTCCACTTTGCTCATTCCATCTACAAATTCCTTTCGCTTGAGCCCTGCGGCTCGCTATTTTTGTAGATGTTATGTGGTTTTTGTTCGAGGTTTTTCTTATTTCTTGAGACTTGTATGATGGCCTACTGGTAAATCATCCAGGGTGTACTTATCGAATTTGGTGCGGTGGAGTTTAGTGACGGTGTAGCCGAGCGCCGCGAAGGTGCGGCGGATTTGACGGTTGCGGCCTTCATGCATGGTGACCCGCCAATGCTGAGCATCGTCTAGCTTTTCCAGCTGCAATTGACTGTGGCCATCATCGAGGTGAATACCGATGTTGCTGATCATTTGCTGATGAAGCGGTTCGAGCGGTTTGTCCAACTCAACCTCGTAGACTTTATGCTTGGCATATTTCGGATGCGTGAGTTCTTGGGTGAGCTGACCGTCGTCGGTAAGGAGCAGCAAGCCTGACGAGTCTTTATCGAGTCGACCAATCGGTTTTAAGTTGTGATACTCGGCTGGTAATAGGTCATAAATCGTCTGACTGCCCTGACCGTCTCGGCTGACTACATAGCCAACTGGCTTGTTGAGCATGATGGTCCTGTACGCGTGTGGTAACGTCAGGGTTTGTCCCTCAAAAACAACAACGTCACCGTTGTTAACTTGAGTGCCTGTGGTAGCGGACTGGCCATTAATTTGAACCTGGCCGTCGGCAATGACGCGGTCGGCCGCTCGTCGGCTTAAGCCAGTGGCCTGAGCCACAAAGACGTTAATTCGCATGCTTCAAGTATATCGAGCTAAGGGCTGAATCACCTAGAGGGCGATGCTGTTGGGGTCGACTTGATCGCCACTAGCAGGAGTAGCAGGCGCGTCGGGGGTGGCTGCAGCAGCCTGCTCTTTGGCTTCTTCTTTGGCCAGTAAGGCGTTGAGGTCAGGCTTGGCGGCTGGTGGAGTGAGCGGTGTGACAACTTTATCATCATGACCACCATTGCTGCTTTTATCGCCCTGGGTCACGGCAACAGCTAGTGGTGGCGTGTTTTCAGGAGTAACTGCGTTGGCGGCGTCTTGAGTGGTGTCGGTGTCCACTAAGTTGCTCACAGCTGCAGACATTAACTGATCGTTAGCTGCGTCTGCACTAGCTGACGCGGTAGTGACAGCTGGAGCTGGGGCGTCGATTGGAGCTGGTGTTTGAGTGGTGCTTTCGGCAGCAGTATCATCTGTCGGAGTTGTTTCAGCCGCAGGCGTTGCGTCTGGGGCTGCTGTGACTGGGGCTTGAGGGGCAATAACTTCACCCGCAATAGCAGCGGTTAAATCGTCACTGGTATCACTTGGAGCTGCTGTGACCGGCGCAGCGGGCGTGCTAGTGTCGGCAGCGACTGGTGCCGGAGTTGGAGTGACGGCCGCGTCAGTGGTGGCTGTGTCGGTTGCTGGTGCTGCGCTAGTACTAGTATCAGGTACGGGTGCGACAGCGGGAGCTGCGCCACCAGGCGTATCTTGCAATAATTCATGCGAAGCTTTGACGATATCCTCGAGAGTAACCTGTGATTTGACCAGGTAGCGATCAGCGCCGAGTTTACCGGCACGTTGCTGATCTTCGCTTTGACCCAGGGCAGTCAGCATAATAACTTTTACATCTTGGAGGCCGTCGGTATTGCGTAAAATGTCGAGCATTTCAAAGCCACTAATTTTGGGCATCATGACGTCAGAAATAACCAGGTCCGGGTGCTCATTCTTGGCTACAACTAAGGCTTCCTCACCGTCTTGCGCGGTGACGGTATTGTAGCCCTCGGCTTGGAGGCGGGCTTCATAAATTTCGCGTAAATTGTTGTCATCTTCGACGAGGAGTACTTTTGCCATGGCTGTCTTTCTCGATTCGCTTATGGTTAGCTTTCGTTTATTGTATCATGTTCTGCCTGTTCTTGGAGGTCAGGTTTTTAGCTCCTGGTCCAGAGGTTCGACGGGCTGAAGAACGGTGGCGGTTTCCGAACGTTGTTGGAGATCGGTAGCTTGCTGATTAGTGAGTCGTGGCAGATTGATATAGAAGCTACTCCCCTTGCCTAGCTCGCTTTCGACCCAAATCCGGCCATTGTAGAGTTCGATAATTTTCTTGCAGATGAAAAGACCAAGACCGGTGCCACCGATGGTGCGAGTGGTTGAGTTATCAACCCGATAAAACTTTTGAAACAGGTGTGGCAGATCATCGGCCGGAATGCCCGGACCGGTATCACTAACCGAGCACTGCACAACCTGATTATCGCCGGTTAGGCCAATGGTAATTTTACCTTCGTCGGTGTATTTAACGGCGTTATCGAAGAGGTTGGTAATGACTTCACGGAGCCGGTCGGGATCGGCATAGACGTAATACAGCGGCTTGACGATCTTTTCGGTCATAGCTTTGCGTTTATTCACAATGCTGTTGTTGCCGACGCTGAAATCGACGGCTAAGCCCTTTTTCTCGGCAGCAAAACGCAAGTCACTCGTGACCTGTTCGAGATAGCTGCCGATTTCAATTACCCCTGGGTGGCTGACGAGGCGGCCATCTTCGGCCTTGGCGCTGGTAAGTAAATCTTGAAACAATTTACCGAGGTGCTGAGTTGAGGAGTGAGCCTTTTCGAGGTAGCCACGCGCGCGCTCGTCCACCGTCGAGACTTTATCGTTTAGGGCCAGAGCTAAATAGCCTTCGATGGCGGCAACGGGAGTGCGCATTTCGTGACTGGCGGTGCTGATAAAGTCGGCACGCTGTTGTTCCTGGGCCCGGCGTTGGCTGACGTCGCGAATAATGGCCACGGCGGCGCTCGGCGTTTGTTCGCCACTCACGAGTGGGGACAGGCTAAAACTAATGGAAAGTTGCTTGTTGTCGCGGCTGAGTAAAAACAGTTGCTCGTCGTGCAGGTTTTGGCCATCTTTGAATAATTTTTCGAAGGGATTAGCATCGGCGGCAATCGGTTCGCCCTTATTAGTGACCAGTTTAACAACAGCTGTAACGCTTACACCGGTGGCCTCGTCAATTTTCCAGCCACAGATGGTGGCTGCGGCCGGATTGATTAATTGAATGGTTTGCTCGGCGTCAATTAAAATCACCCCGTCTTCGAGGCTGTCAAAAATAACTTTAAAGCGTGTTTGCTCGTCTTGCCAATTGGCTGTACCAGTGTTTTTCCGTTTGCCAAACATCAAAAAGCCCACCCCGCCTGCTGGTAGCGCGCAGCCCACGTATGTAGCGCCGACACAGAGTTTGTTTTCATTGACTGCTTACTATTATCTAGTGAAGTCGAGCATTATGCAAACTCCTTACGCTTAGATCTAGCTCTCTGTGCCTGCCTGGACGCTCGCTAACAGATGTGATAAGATGTTCCGGCTACTTTCTCTGCGTTTCTCCAATTGACCAAACCAAGCTGAAAGCTGTTTGGGCAATTGAAAGGACGACCGTAGGGCTAAACGAGATAAGCCCGTACGGGAGGACGTGGCCCCGTCGTCTAGTGGTCCAGGACGTCAGGTTCTCATCCTGAAGATCGCGGGTTCGACTCCCGCCGGGGTCACCACATTTGTTATAATTCCAGCTATGAAAACTCATCAGACCAAGCGCATGAATATGCAAGCCCCCGTGGGAGGTCTGATTGTTGCTGCCTAAATAGCGCCACACCCTAACGCAATCAAATGCCTCCTAACGGGGGCATTTTTTGTGGCGTTAACCTAATTTTGGAGTAACAACAGATGGAAACTTTACCTGATCACCCTGAATTTCAACACCTTAGTTTGGCAGATGTAGGGCCACCGAGCGAAAGAGCTGTAGACACGGTTTTGGAGCATATCGATAGGCTGACACCGATTGTTGGGCTGACCCCGCTCGTTGATCCCGAACGGCCGACGGTCTACTGTGCGCCGACTCGTTTCGAGCACATCGCCGGTTGTACTATCATCGCTGTCGTTCTGCTGATTGAACGGCACATTGAAGATGTAGAACTGGTCACGGCCTGGAATATTTATCAAGCCGACGCACAGCGCACGATTAGTCGCGACATGACGCTGCTTTCGGGTCTGCCTGAGCCAACCGAGGAAACGCGCTTGCACGAAGAACGAGCATGGGAGCTGGAGCGGCAAATGGGTCTGGCGGCTGTGGCGCAATACGAAGTCGACGACTTGATCGCTCTGCTGTCCCGCGTCGAATCGTGTTAAGACTTGACGATACCGAGATTGTGGACGGTTTTGATCTGCTTATTTGGTAGTAATTCATGCACTGCTCTGGCGGCGCCGGGCAAGGCTTCGCGGGCGTAGTCGTCAATAATTATAGTGGCGCCGGGCACGAGACGTGGCAGGACGAGTTTGAGTGAATCATGAATTGATTCGTAGAAATCTCCATCAAGGAAAGCGAAAGCTATCTTGTCCGGTATGTTGACTGGCGTAAGCTCGCTAAACCAGCCTTTGTGAATAATGGGCGGTCGCAAGCCGGCCTTTTTAAACTCCTGGATAAATTGCTTCTTGCTGACGGCTAGCTCACCCGCCTGAAACTGCTCGCCCGCTCCGCTGGCATCGGAGGGACTTTTGGGCGGTAGGCCTTCAAACGAATCGTAGACATGAAACTCGCGGTTGTCGCGATGCGCATCCAGCAAACGTCGGATAAACAAACTCGTGGTACCGATGTAGCAGCCAAACTCTACCACGGCACCGTTGAGTGCCAATGCTTTTTGGAGTTCCGCCAAAATAGCCCGCAGCTGATCGAGGCTGATTTGATCTGAAATAAGCCGGTGGTGGCTCAGCAGGACTTCCACTGTTGACTCAGAGCTCATATACTTAGTGTACCCATGATTGTCACAATTAACGACTTAGCAAAGATTCGAGAACAGTATCAGGACCAAAAACTGATTTTGAGCAGTGGCACCTTCGATCTGTTGCACGTTGGCCATCTACACTATCTGCAGGCTGCCAAGACGTATGGTGATGTGTTGATAGTGCTGCTAAGTGGCGATCAACGCATTAAAGCGCGCAAGGGTGACGACCGGCCCATCATTCCTGAAGTTGACCGGACTGAAATGCTTGATGCCCTGAAAATCGTGGACTA
>DASZUC010000044.1:0-7851 GCA_035547775.1 Saccharimonadales bacterium (SeqCode)
TGGCACGAATGTGATCTTCAGTCATTCCAACCGATTTATAGACGAAGCTAGCTTCAAGGGCATGGTTAGTACTGCTTTTGCGCAAGTGAAAGGTGCTTTTGTTAAGCCAGCTCAAGAAAATGGTACTACAGTGGGTATAGCGGAACAGATAGAAAAGTATGCAGATTTGCTTCAAAAAGGCGCTATCACTCAAGCCGAATATGACGCTAAAAAGAAACAGCTTTTAGATTTATAAAGCCCTTAACTTAACAATTTTTAACAACTGAACGCCCTAAACTTACCATTTTTTAATAATTAGGCGGTGTGCCTAAACTCAACCTTTTTCAACAGTGTAAGCTGTAGGCTATACTTAGCTTAAGATGTTAGACGTAATAGCTGCTGCTCATACCCATACGATGCTAAGCGATACCGACAAACAAGTGATCGGCGCTTTATTAGGTGCACTCATTGGTGCAGTTGCTGGTTCCATAGGCACTTATTTAGTGGGCGAAAATGCTCGTAAAAAGCAGCGAGAGCTTAGCGAGATAGATAAAATAAGGCAGCAAATCAAGGCAAGTACGGGCGCTCTAGTGGCAGCTCAGAATAACCTGCACAATCTATTAGTTATGGCGTTAAAGAATGCCGGCCACTCCAGAGATATTACGAAAGGCATATACGATAGCCAGAGCAGACTAACCACTTTTACGATGAACTTACCTTTACCTTACCAAATAGAAAATGGCATCTCCGACGGCGTCATGAATACCAACCTCGTTATACAATGGGACGCCCTAGAAACAGAGGTAATGCTACATAACAGCAACATTATAGAGTTTAACGACTACTACTCCTTCTTGCGTACTAGCGTACATAGCGCCCAGCTTACAAATCCGAATAGCTTAAACCTCAATACTGTTATTTCCGATAGCACTACTATAGCCTCAGGTGCACAACAGCAAGTAGAGGCCTGCGCCCATTTTAGAGAACGCTGCATTAAGGTTCTAGCGCTCGTAGAGTGCCACGTTGCACAGTATAAAAAGATTGATTACAAAACAATTACTTTGGCGGAGCTAGAAGAATATCGGCAAAAGCTCATAGACCATAAGCCCAGCGATAGCGAGTTAAAGAAAAAGATAGAGGCGGCTAATGACCAATACACTGAAGATAAGGCATTTGGGGTTAATGCTACGCTATAGGTTGTAGGGTATGGACGAGCCGCTGTTTAGTCAATTTAACCAATTGTTTACTGAGAGCCTTGAGAATGCAATTAAAGATTTAAGCGAAGAAGATCAGCAAAAACTTGCCAAACTAGACGATGCAGATTTTCGGAAGATGCTAGAGGATACTACTGACAGTGTTTCTTCCTTGTTTATTAAGGACGTTAATAAGCTTTCCCGCAAAGACTACTTTGAGGATAAGAAATATAAGAAGGGTTTTGAGGGGCGCTTACTTAAGATTTACGAGCCATACTTTGTCGAGTTGCACGGATTGATAACTACGTGCGTCGAAGCCATGCAGCACCATAGAGATTATATGCATGGCGAGAAGATACTTAAGAACAAGAAGCAGGCCAATCAATACGGCGTATTGGTAAGGCTTCATGCACGCGCATTACGAATCTGCAACGAGATAAGTTCTCTCATGCAGGCAGGCTATGGTACCGGTGCCCTGGCTCGCTGGAGAGCCTTACACGAGCTTGTAACTACCATAAGCTACCTAGCTAAAAATCCAGACGCCACAGCCCTATTTTTAGAGCACAATAAAGTACTCTCTTATAAGGCTATGCTGGACTACAACTTTTACTCAAAAGAGTTAAAGGTTAAGCCGTTTACGGGTCGCGAAGTGGGCTTAGCTAAAAGGACTTATAACGCTGTAATAACGAAGTACGGCAAAAGTTTTGAGCATGATTATGGTTGGCTAAGGGTCTACAGCAATAATAAGCTCAATAATTTTCGTGATATAGAAGAACAGTACGGCCAGAAGCAGCTCAGGCCATATTATCGCTATGCGAGTTACGGTATTCATGCCAACTCAAAATCTCTCTTTAGTGGCGAAGAAAATAACGCACTTGAAGGACAAGAAGTACTTTTGATAGGTGCATCGGATAGCGGAATGGAAGAAGTAGCTCAACTTACTCCTATATCTATCAGCTACGCAACTATTACTATCCTTACTGGCGTATACGTTAGTGCAGGCTCGCTCATTATGGCTAAGGTTCTCATGCTTAAGCAGGCTGAGCTAGAAAAAGTATTCTCTGAGATTGATCTACCAGACGCTATGAATAAAGACGAGAGCTAGATAGCATTTGTTCGAGATAGTATAGGCGACGTAAACAACTTCGGTGTAACCACTAATAGGTCGTACCAACGAGCCAGCTCTTTACAGATAAGGTTCCAATTCGATTCCACTAGGGTCACCACGAAAACGCCCGAGCTAATGCTCGGGTTTTTTCGTGGTCGGTTCTCTACGAGAACCGGAACTCCGTCGAGTTCGTTCATAACGAGCGCGCAGAAGTTTACTTCGAACACGGGAGGAAATGGTTGCCGTAGGCAACGGAACCTAGGGGTCATGGCCAGTTCTCATAGAGAACCGCTTTGATTATCAATTTGCTACACTGGGCTCATGATCAGTAAAGCGGCGCTCCTCCTATTTCGAGATCATAATGGTGAAAAAGAGCTGCTTTTTGCTCGCGCGAAAGGCAAGTCATTTTTGGTGTTTCCGGGCGGCAAGCAGGAAGCTAGTGAAACCATCGACCAGGCTTTGCAGCGTGAATTGCAAGAAGAGTTGGGCACCAGCGCCGTCAATGTAGAAAAGCTCGGCACGGTTGTGGGCCGGACGCCAGATGGTCGCGACTTGGAAATGCATCTGTATACTGGCCAACTTTTGAACGAGCCCCACCCACACTCTGAAATTGAAGAAATTATCTGGATAAGTCGCGCTGGGGTGGCCGAAAAAAGCGAGGTGATGACGCCCATGACCTTAGATCATGTTATGCCGTTTTTGGCTGAGTATAATATCTGGTAAAGAAGACTAGCCTGACATATTTTTGAATTCTGTTCACTCCCGAGCTATACTAAAGCGTAAGCAAATTACTAAAGGCGTGGGAAAAGATAAACATGCAGCAAACAGAAGTGGCACCCAAGGTGCCCCTGGCCAAGTTTAAGCGGACGAAAATTATCGCGACAGTTGGTCCGGCGACTGATAGTTATGAAAGTATTTTGGCCCTCATTAAAGCTGGTGCCAACGGTATCCGGCTCAACTTTAGCCATGGCACACCCGAAGAGCGTACTCAACAGATCAAATGGATCCGTAAAGCCAGTGCCGAATACGGTAAACCAGTGGCCATTATTCAGGATTTGCAGGGGCCAAAAATTCGCCTTGGTGACTTTGAAGGCATTGTAAACGTCGCCAAAGGCGAGAGCTTACGCTTTGGCTATCAGGCCAATTACGTCGAGACCGGTTGTTTGCCCACCCAGTATGATTTAAGCAAAAAGGTCAAGCGGGGCGAACGGGTTTATCTGTATGACGGCAAGGTGAAAGCTATTGTGACTGATGTGCGCGATGGCGTCGTTCACGCCCGGGCTGAGAACGCTGGCATTTTGATCAAGCGCAAGGGCATGAATTTGCCAGATACCGATTTTGCCGGCGACATTATTACTGGCAAAGATCGCGCAGATTTGTTGTATGGTGCCACGCAAGATATCGATTATGTCGCACTGAGTTTTGTGCAAACGGCCGACGATGTCATCAATTTGCGCCACCTGCTGCACGACATGAAAAGCACCGCTCGAGTGATTGCCAAAATTGAGACCACGGCCGCTGTGGCTAATTTGGAAGCTATTGTGGCGGCGAGTGATGCTGTGATGATCGCCCGTGGTGACTTAGCCGTGGAAACGCCAGCCGAAAGTGTGCCAATTGTGCAGCGCCAAATTATTGGACTCGGTTTACGCTATGCTAAACCAACCATTGTGGCCACCCAAATGCTGGGCAGTATGACTGATGCACCAGAGCCCACTCGCGCCGAGGTGTCAGATGTTGCGACGGCCGTACTAGTGGGTGCCGACTGTGTCATGCTGAGCGACGAAACGGCCAGTGGCCAGTATCCGCTAGAAGCTGTCGAAACCATGAAACGAGTGATTCGCTACACTGAAGAACACGCTCCGCTCAGTGTCAGTTTTCCAGCCCCTGAAGATGATTCGCACCAGGCGGCTATCAGTACGGCAATTTTAAGTCTTGCCCAAAATATTGAGGCAAAAGCTGTGGTTGCTGAGACCAAATCCGGCGCTACCGCGCTGCATATTGCCGCTCGTCGGCCCAAAGTAGCGGTGATTGCCGTTGCCAGCGATGCTCGGGTGGCGCAACAGTTGGCGATTGTCTATGGCGTGAAAAGTTATGTGCGGCCGGCCGATCCTCTGGCAGCCAATAAGTTAACCGATTGGTTACGGGCTGCCCGAGTTTTGCATAAGGGTGACATTGTGGTGACGGCATCCGGTAAATACCCCGGTGTTGTGGGCACCACCGACACGATTAAAGTGCGCGTTCTGGAATAAAAAAGGGTCGCCCGAGAGCGACCCTTCATCAACACGCCAAGACGTGATTAGCTGTTCAGAACAGTGTAGAACAGCTTAGCTAAATCGTGACGATAGCTACTTAAGTCACGGCTAGCTTGGGCTTCAGTCCGTTCGTAAGCCTGGACAGCCATCCGATTGGCTTGACTAGCCTGACGGGTGTGGTCCGTACAGTTCAACTGCGGCGCACTCAAGTTGTTGACGTCGTTGGTAGCAGTGGTCCGATCGCTGTCTACTTTACTTTTCATCGTATCGTAATTGGCAACCGTGACATTATTGCTACTGACGTAGTTCGTGACACCTCCATAGAGGATGTTTTGGCTACGCAAACGTTTCTGGTCGGCGGTCTTGATGGCAGCCGCTTGACTGTTCAGCTTGGCCTGTTCCTGCGTGCAGCTGAGGCGCCAAGGGCGATCACTCATGTTTCGCTTGGTGCTTGATGTTTGCTGGTGTGAGGCCGTGTAGACATTTCTGTGCTGGTTATCGCCACTGTAGCTATGGTTAAAGCCGTGGGCTGATGCCATGGCCACTGGTGCGGCGAGGCTTAGAACGGCCGCAGATCCGGCTAGAATCCCCGAACGAGTTGTATTGATAGTCTTGGCAAGTATTCGCATAACTGCCTCCTTATCTGTAGGTGGCGCCGGCGAACCGGAGCCTTACATAATAAATGCCCTACATAGTAGGGCAGGTACTCGCTCACTCATTCCCGGAGAACGTGTACTATACATCAGTATTACAGCTCGGGCTTAATCTAACAGTGAGATATGCCACAGGGGGAGTGGCGTGTTAGAATAAACGTAAGTGTTACATGATGTAAGTTAAAGAGGTGGGCGTGTTTACGAAACAGACAGTTCGGGATATTGATCTGCACGACAAGACAGTGTTGCTGCGCGCCGACTACAACGTGCCTGTTGAAGACGGCAAAATCACCGATGATTATCGGATCAAACAATCTCTACCAACTTTGCAGTATTTACTGGAGCAAGGTGTTAAGCTGATTATCTGTTCGCACCTTGGCCGGCCCGAAGGAAAAGTTGTGGAGAGTATGAGTCTTTTCCCGGTCGCGAAGCACCTCAAAACACTGCTTGGTCGTGATGTGGAATTTGTACCCGATTGTGTGGGTGAGCGTGTCGAAAAAGCCGTGCAAAGCTTGCAACCAGGACAGGTTTTATTACTCGAAAACGTCCGCTTTCATCCTGAAGAAGAGGCCAATGACGAAAACTTCGCCAAACAACTGGCCAGTTTAGCCGACGTCTTTGTGCAAGACGGCTTTGGCGTCGTCCATCACCCAGCTGTCTCGGTGACTGAAATTCCCAAATATCTGCCCGCTGTGGCTGGCTTACTGCTTGAAAAAGAAGTCGACACTATTACCACTGTGATGTCAGAACCCCAGCGCCCATTGGTGGCTGTAGTGGGTGGAGCAAAAATCGCCGATAAGATTGATGTACTGCATCGATTTATTGAATTGGCTGATTTGGTAGCCGTGGGCGGCGCCATGGCCAATACCTTTTTGGCAGCTCAGGGAGTTGCTATCGGCGATAGTTTGTATGACAAAGCCGACTTGCCGGTTGCTCGCGACATTTTGCGCAAAGCAGGTACTGAAGCCAAAAAACGACCCTTTGTGTTTGCCGTGCCATATGACGGGGTAGTAGCGACAGACATTGATCCCAAACTGTCAACGCGCATTGTTGACTGGCGAACGCACATCGTGGCCGATATCGAACACTATCCTGGTCGGGTACCAGCCGCTGCCGGGCATGTGCATGCGCATGAAAAAATCCTCGACATTGGCCCGTTCTCGGCTTCGTTTATTGTTGGTGCTATGCAGTTTGCCGGCACGGTAGTATGGAATGGCACGATGGGTGTTACGGAGACTGCTGGATTGCAAGGTCCCATCGGTCCTTATGCACATGGTACCGAGCTGTTAATTGAAGGCATGCTTGGCCAATTTGGGCACCGGCCCTTTACCTTGGTTGGTGGTGGCGATACGGTTGGCTACGTGGAGGCTCAAGGCTTGATGCAAGCCTTTGATCATGTGTCGACCGGCGGCGGTGCTAGTTTGGAGCTGATGAGTGGCCGAAAACTGCCAGGCGTTGAAGCGCTCCTTAATAAAAATGGAGTACAATAAGCGTAATCGGTATGAAACGTACCCTCGTAGTTGCTAACTGGAAAATGCACCTCAATACCCAAGAGGCGAGTTTGCTAGTGCACCGTTTGGATAAGCAGTTGAAAATCCACCGTGATGTGGAGGTCGTACTGGCGCCGAGCTTGCTAACGTTGCAACCAGTTAGTCAAGAAGTAGACCGCCGCAAGTTTCGCCTAGCTGCCCAGAATGCCTTTTACCGGGACGAAGGGGCTTTTACCGGTGAAGTTAGTTTTACCATGCTGCGTGATTTGGTGCACTACGCCATTATTGGCCACAGCGAGCGCCGCTTGTATTTTCATGAAACACTAGAAGTGGTGCGCGACAAAATGCAGGCCGCCGTGCGCAACGAGATCGTACCAATTTTATGCATTGGCGAGACCAAGCAAGAGCGAGCCGCCAAAGAAACCCAGCACGTAATTCATGATCAACTCACAACTGCCTTAACGCATTTGACCTCGGAAGAAGTTGAAAATCTAGTGGTGGCGTATGAACCAGTCTGGGCCATCAGTACCTTCGATGGTGAAATCGCCAAACCTGAAGAAATTGAATACGCTTTCAAATATATTCGCCGAACAATTGCCGACTTGTACGGCCAAGCAGCGGCGGAAGCAGTCCGCTTGCTCTATGGCGGCAGCGTAACGGCTAGCACGGCCGGTGGCTACCTAGCTTTGGAGGATTGTGATGGCACGCTGGTGGGTGGGGCTAGTTTGAATTACCAAGAGTTTGCCAACATTGTGGATGCAGCCTATCGGCTGAAGCACAGCGTGCAGGAATAGACGATGGCTACCGCAAAAAAACCAAAACCAGCTGGCAAAAAAATTATCGATGTAGCGCACCCTGGTACCGCCAAACCGTCGGCCACCGCTAAGCCAATTATTGTTACGAATCGACCCATCTTGAAAGATCCAATGATGGTAACTACCGACTCAGCCCAGCCAAAAGCTAGTGATGTGCCGGCGACCGCGCCGATTTTGCCACCATCATCTAAGCGGCCAAAAGTAACCACCCGCACCAGCAAGACAATCGCTCCTCTGGAAGCACCGATTGAGGCTGAGATAGCTGAAGCCACGAAACCGGCTGCCAGTGAGTCACCTGCCGAAACAGTATTGGTTACCACTTCGAAAACCAAACCGAAAGTTGAGGCCAAGCCCGAGACGA
>DASZUC010000045.1:0-19420 GCA_035547775.1 Saccharimonadales bacterium (SeqCode)
GAGCCGGTTACGCCGAGTAGCGTTTGATTGTGCAGCTTGTCTTGGACGCCTTTTGTCAATTGAGCAATTGCCGCTGGCTGGTCGCCGAGCGGTTGATAGTCAGATTTAAGCTGAAATTTGGCCATCCTTATATTGTAGCAAGTCTAATCAGTAAAGTTTGATCGTGGCTATGACTTGCTTAATTAGGTCGATCTGATTGGTTTGTCCTGCTTTAGCAGCATAACCGATAGTTAACTGATCGCCATTCTGCATGTTAAAGACAAACGCATAGTCAATGTCTCCCTTGTTGCGCTCTCCCGGTCCGCGGTCAGTGTCAGCAGTCCAATGCTGAACGTATTCGTGACCTTCAAGCCCATCAAGAGGATATGCTGTTTTGGTGCCTTGGGGTGATACATACGAAGAAGAATCAGTAAGAATGGCGATGCTAAAAGGCACCTCGCTGTCCCCCGCATACGGCGTGGCCGCTGTTTGCACCTTCACGGGCATACCCTTCGTATAAGTGATACCATCGAACCTCATTTCGTCGCCACCACCATAATTCCAAACATTCCAACCATCGGGGACGTCAACACTGAAACCACCATTTTTTGAGATCACCTCTTCCCAGCCGTTTTGCGAACGAGGGCCAGTAAACTTTTTACCATCTTTGGTGACGCACTGCTCAGGATAGGTTTCCTCCATCACGCTACTCTTGGCTTTAACGCACGCGGCAAATGAATTTACAGTGTTAGATTGATTGTCAGCAATACGATTAGTTGAGTTGAGGGTTTTGTCGGTGACTTTCTGAGCGTGCCAGACGTAATAGCCAATGAAACCAATCAAGAGCACAATCACCAACACTAGCAGGCTCTCAATGGCACTAAAACCGGTCTGATTATTCATTCGTCGCCGTTTGAGCATACGTATCCTTACATCTTTACTGTTTGGACGAGTGCTTGGATCAACGCCGTTTGATCTTTGTCGCCTGGCTCGATCAGATACTGGATGCCCAGGTCGGCCTTACCTTTGTGAAAATCGTACACATACTGCTTGGTGCCTGGCGTTAGATCGGCCAGTCCAGCGCCTACCGAATCGTTCACCCCAGTTAAATGGTAATAGGCTGTGCCGGTAACCCCTTGGGCCTGCACCGTGCCAGTCGCCGTGTAGCCAGCCAATCTACCAGACGAGTTACCATCGCTATCGTTGTCATTGTAGAAAACACCAAATGGAAAAGCGCCGTCTTTGCCACCGGTGGCAGCAATGAATGGCTTTACCTTCGCTCTATAGATCATATCGGCCGGTTCGCTGATCACGCTCGAGCCGGTCTGACCGTTGTTGTAGTACACTTTCCAGCCATTTGGTACACAGAAACTGTACCAATTATGCGGCGCCGCGTAGGTCACGCCTTGATAATTTGAGCCGCTACAGGCTGGGCGCTTGGTAACGGTTGGATGCAGTTCACTCACTGCCTGCTTATTGACCTTATCAACCGTCTGGTTGGTATGCCAAACATAATAGCCAATAAAACTAATCAACAGAATAATAATGAGCACTAACAGGCTTTCAACTGCTGAAAAGCCTTTAGATGACAGCTTCATGGGACTCCTTATAGTTGCTGGGCCAAAAATAGGCTCTCTTGATAGGCCGCTTGTGTCGAGTGATAGTGCTGCAAAACGTTTAGATCGGGCAAAAGTAGGTTATTGGTTGTCTTGGTTTTGTACGTTGCACAGGTGGGTGGCTGCGTGGTGGGCACATAGCCTTTAAACACATAGTTACTAGCAAACTTGAATTGCCCAGTTATAGCGCTCTTGGGGATAGCTAAATAATACTGGCCACTGCGGCTTTTGATTTGCTGGGCATCGGTTTGCAAATAGCGAACGATCGTAAACACTGGGTAGCTACTGTCTTTGCATAACTTACCGCTTATGTTTTTTAATGTATCCAGACCAGCGTCAAAGAAATTCAGTTGCTGGGCTTTGCCGCCATCAATTGTTTTGGGCGTACCAACGTAGTATCCACCCTTGATCGTAGCCACTGCCATCAGACGCAGATTCCATCCCGGGACGGGCAAAAAACCATCTTTGACTCGAGTTGTTACAACAGGCGGCGTAGCAACCGCAGCGGGCTGCTTGCCAGATTGCTCATTAGCCTGCCAAAGCACCAACCCCCCACCAACAATAATAATAAAGGCGATCACGGCCCCTACAATGCGACTGTTGTGATTCGTTCTGATAGTTACTGGCGGCATATCTGGAATCCTACTTATGCTTACTGGTACAAATTATGGTACTTGGCGTGCTCGCGGTCAAGTTGCAGTGTGAGTTCCTGAATCAGCTCAGTTGGCGATTCGTTGAAAGCCACCACTGATTTCGGCCTCAACGGGTGGGCCAAACTCATCAAGTTTTGAATTTCGGCGCTGACGCCGCCAGCACCTTGCAAAAAGCCGATTGGCGTGTCGGTTTCCATGGCAATCGTGAACTCGTGCAAGGTACCCAGTCGGCCACCAATACTCACCACCGCATCACTACTCGTAATCAATAACGTGTCACGACCAACATAATGAAGGCCAGTATATAGAATCGTGTCATACGCTAAGACTGGCAAGCGATATTTGCGAATATGTTCAACTTTGCTCGAAGCTGGGCTAATGCCCACGCTCATCACCCCGCCAGCCGCTTTGTAGGCCTCGGCAGCATAGTTAGGCAGGCCGATTGTGGCGCCCGTCATCAGCGTGTGACCAGCCGCGGCAATCGCTGCGCCCAGCGCCATCGCCAGCGCTTTGCCTTCTTCAACACTATCGCCCTTGGCAGCCCCGGACACACAAATCTGATACCTTGAGTTCATGCCCACCCTTCCTAATTCAAAGCTTCAGCTGGCGCCCAGGCCGGCTGCAGCTCATTCAAAACGCTTTGTTCTACTGTATCACGCTTAAGGTAACGCAGTAAAAGTTCCTGCCACAACGAGTGTTGAAAGTGTTGCGTTAAGCGCTGTTCAAAGGCTAGGCGATTGCAGTAATTGAGCGCTACATCTACCAAGTTGAATGATACAGATTGGTGGCCGTGGAGCCAGCCTAAGTGAGCCGTTTGTCGCCAAAAATCAAAACTGGGCTCCAGTTCCGCCATCACTTCCTCAACACCTTGCCACGACATGTCTTCGGCCTCCACGTGAGGCCCAAAAACGGTTTCTGGGAAATGCTGCGTTAAGCGAGAGTAGAACTGTTGAATAAGCCGCCACGCTACTGGTTGGTCGAGCAGCTCCGAAGTCAAACGCGGTTCGTCGGTAGCTATCGTCAGCACCAACTGACCAAAGTCGCTCCGAACTTGGCTAAGCTTCAAAAAGGTACTGCCAGCTCGGATTTCATTCAACTCGTGTAAACCCAACGCCAAGCTAGCAGTGGCGCTACCATTTGGCGCTTCACTGGGCAGCGGCAATACCACCAACGCTCCTAGTTCTTTAAAACTTAAGAGGTTATGATGCGATTGCTGTACGCTCTCGGCAGCCAGCATTAGCCAGCGCCGACGACCTGGGGCCACTACAGCCAGCTGGCGGGTCTCAAAATCACTAGCCTTGAGCTGCTTGTACTGTTCCAAATAACGGCGCTGCCAAGCATGGCCTTCGGTAAGCCAAGCTGCAGTCAGTGCCTCCACGGGTTGCTCATGTTTCAAAAATGACTCCAATGAACGGTAGCCCAGGCGCTTCATGGCCTTCTTGGGAGGCTGCTTTTTTAGTAAAGCTTTGAGACGAGTGGGTTTGACAGCAAACACCGGCCGGTCGCCGCTGGCTTGGCGCAACACACGCACCAAACCATCGGTCACGTCGCCCTCAGCCGAAACTTGCAAGGCAGCTGTCGTACGCAAGGCTTTCACCAAACGCTCATCGTCAGCTTTCATGCGCTCCATCAGAACGTGATACAGCTCTTCCGAGGTCGTATCGTGTGGATCAAGACCCAAACGCTTTAACTTGGCGCGGGTTTCATGCTGAACTTGGGTTGCAAATCGAATATCGGCATTAGGGTGACCGTTGGCAGCTTCCAAACGACGTAAACCCAACCGAAAATACGGCTCCTGTGCTTGTAAAACCTCTGACAACCAACGCGTCATGTCTGGTCACCTCTGTTGTTTTTATCTTGGTTTATCATCAGATAATCCTTATGCCTTCAGATTAGCATAAGCGATAGAAAAAAGGTAGCCTTATCAGGCTATGCGCGTTGGCACGTAACCAGCTGGGGCTCCGCGCAAGAAATGCTCAAGCTCTTTTTCGCTCAACAGACCAGCCTGTGCTCCAACCTTTTGCACAACGCTCATGGAATTGATAGGTGCCCACTGCAGGGCGCCTTCAATGGTATTACCCTTAATCAGCGCCGCCACAAACGTACTGGCAAAGGCATCCCCAGCCCCTGTGCGATCGACTGGCGGAGCCGGATCTGGATACAGCGGCATTGAAAAGCGATTTTGGCCATCCGAAGCATAGGCACCAGCCGGCCCGTCGGTGATGACCACGACCTTGGGCCCCAGCGCATGCAAGTGATTGAACAAATCATGAATATCTTCATGATTGCCACCACCGACTGTGACAGCTTCCTCGCGGTTCAAAATTAAGACTGCGGTGCGGGTGTAAATGCGGTGCAAACGTTCGGTGCCAGCTTGCATCTGGAAAGTGCCAGGTTGGAAGGCCATTTTGACATCCGGATTGGCCTCTAACCAGTCGGCGACTTGATCGTGATACGGGATAGCGTGCTCGCTAATCGAACTAAAATACACCCACTCTGGGGTTTCGGCCGGACGCAAATGCGGCCAGTGATAGTCATACTCTTCGTGTTTGATCAAAATGGTGCGCTCATCGCGGTACCACAGCACATAGTGATAATTACTCTTTTTGCCGGGATTGATGCGCACAAAACGCGTATCAACCTTATTTTTGTCGAGAGCCTTGATCATATCCCGACCATGATCATCGGCGCCCACATTAGTCACAAAAGCACTAGTGAGCCCCAGGCGAGCAAAAGCCACGGCGGCATTACTGGCATTGCCTACTGCTTCCACCACCTCCACGTGATCAAATGGAATTTTGGTGCCAAATGGCAGCGCCAGCCACTTGCCATGCTCGTTCTGATACGTGTGCTCATAGCTATCTTCTAACTTAATAAAGGCATCGGTAACAATGTCGCCGATACTCACTACATCTGGTCTATCTGCCTGCTGGCTCACGGGCCCACCCTTTAGATTTATACTGTTATGCTTATGTTTCTAGTGTACCACGGCTTTACCGGCGCTATTAAAGTCCGCCAGCTTGGCCTCAACTACGGCCTGAACAGCCGGCACCACCTCTTTACCAATCAATTTAGCTACAGAAATTTCATTCGGATTGGCGGCCAGCACTTTTTCTAGCGCCTCACGGTAGGCATAACGCATGTCGGAATTGATGTTGATCTTGGTGACACCAATCTGAACCGCATCTTTAAAGTAATGCCCGGGAGTATCGCTGCCACCGTGCAAAGAAATGTTGCACGGGATTGCTTCTCGAACACGCTTTAATAGCTCGAGGTCCAAAACCTTTGGTACTGGATATTTACCATGCAAGTTGCCCACCGCCGCCGCGAAAGTATCGATGCCGGTGGCTGCCACGAAGGCTTGGGCGCCTTCCGGGGTGCTGAAGGTCTTTTTGATCTCGTCGTAGTCAATCTCTTCGGCATGAATGTTAGATGAACCACCGAAGTAATGGGGTTCACTTTCGACCAAAGCACCAGTCAATTTAGCGTATTCCACCACTTCGCGAGTAGCATTGATAATTTCCTCGTCAGTCGCATCATGATTAGCTTGTGAAACATCAATGTGAATGAATTCAAAGCCGGCTTCAATGCCATCTTTGGCGGCTTCAACGCTGGGGCTGTGATCAAGATTGATGTAGATTTCGACCCCGAACTCTCGCTTAAAGTTGTCGACCAGGTCGCGAACGTTCTCTAGGCCAATGTCATCAACTTCACCCTGACTAACTTCGACCAGCACTGGCGCGTGTAATTTGGCGGCAGCTTGAGCCACTGCGCGCAAGGTCGCTTCATCATCAAGATTAAAGGCCCCAAATGCCCAGTGATCAACGCGGGCTTGCGTCATACGCGCGCGAGCTTGGGCACAGTTAATTCTCATCTGTTGCAGTGTTAGTGGCATATTATTTTCCTTTCCTCCCCACAACGTGGTGAACAGCTAGACGAATTTGCTTAGCAGTGAGGCCAAAATGTTCGAGTAACTCAGCGGGTTCACCAGATTCCCCAAAACGATCACGCATGCCTAAGCGACTCATGGGTGTCGGCAGTTCTTCGCCGAGTAGTTCAGCGATAGCGCCGCCCAGCCCCCCGTTGATTTGACCTTCTTCGGCTGTCACCACGGCACCCGTTTTGCGTACGCTGGCTAAAATGGTTTCGGCATCGAGCGGCTTGATGGTCGGTACGTGGACCACTTCGGCGTCAATACCATCTTTAAAGAGCTGCTCGGCAGCTAAGAGTGCCTGGTACGTCATGGTGCCTGTGGCAATAATCGAAACATCTTCGCCAGGCTGAAAAACGTAGGCTTTGCCGATTTCGAACGGCGTTTTGGCGGTGGTAATAATCGGTGTCGCTTCCCGTGCTAGGCGTAAATAATTAGGTCGCTTATCTTTAGCCATCGCCAGGGTCGCTTTTTCGGCTTCGACACTGTCGCAAGGAGCAATAACTACCATGTTTGGCAAGACGCGCATCAGCCCGATATCTTCGAGCATCTGATGGGTAGCGCCATCTTTGCCAACCGAAACGCCGGCATGCGCACCAACAATCTTGACTGGGCGATCATTCAGGCAAATCGTAGTACGAATTTGCTCCCAGTTGCGACCCGGACTAAAGGCCGCATAGCTTGAGACAAAGGGAATTTTACCCATGGCAGCCAGACCGGAACCGACGGTAACCAGGTTTTGTTCGGCCACGCCAATTTCTACATAGCGCTCTGGGAAAGCTTCAGCGAATAAACTAATCTGGGTCGAGTCCGTTAAATCAGCGCAGGCGGCCACTACTTGCTCGTTCTGTTGCCCCGCTTTCACTAAGCCACGACCAAACCCCTTGCGATTTGGCTCCGACTCCAGCTTCCCGTCAATCGGCACTAAATTAAGACTATTCATGAACTCCTCCGGCTAGCCCGCCAAGCGGCAGTGCATAGGCTGATTGTTAGGCAGGCGGACAATATAAAGAGCGCGATGACCGCCAGATCGGCCACACCCACACCAGCTTTGCCGCAATTCACTACCCGTAAACCACTACTGTTGGTGCTACACGGTCGAAGACTGGCAGCGTCAGACAAAACAGCATGCCCCAGAGCATACAGTAAGCCGACACTCAAAATGGCAGCTACCCACAACCCGATTATGTAGCGAGTCGAGTGACGAGGTGCGTATTTGCCGGCTTTATCGCGCTTAGTTTTACTCATGTCCGTCCCTGATCTTTCCTCCTAAGGTACGGAGTTCCTGCAGGGCTTTTCGAGCTAGTTTCGGGTCCGGCAGCTTACCCATACCATGCCAGTTAAAGTCACTCTCCATAAAATCAACGCCCTTGCCAGGAATGGTGTGCGCAATAATCATGACTGGTTTGTCCTCAATAGCTTTGGCCATGGCACAGGCATCAATGACGGCTTCGATATTATTTCCGTCGATTTCGGTCACATACCAGCCAAACGCTTCCCACTTGGCACGCAAATCTTCGAGTGGCATCACCGATTCAGTTGGACCATCAATTTGAATATTGTTACGATCGGTAATAGCGATGATGTTGCTGAGTTTGTACTTACCGGCCAGCATGGCGGCTTCCCACACATTGCCTTCATCTTGCTCGCCATCACCGAGCATAACGTAAATCCAGCGGTTTTTAGTTTTATCCATACGCATAGCCAGACTCATGCCACAGGCTTGGCTGAGGCCGCTACCAAGTGGTCCACTAGTGTTTTCGAGGCCTGGCAACTTAGTACGCTCTGGGTGACCCTGCAAGCGCGAGCCCAGTTGACGCAGGGTCATTAATTCTTTGCGATCAAAGTAGCCAGCATGGGCCATAGTCACATAACGTACCGGCACACAGTGGCCATTGCTTTGCAGCAAAATATCGCGCTCGGCCCAATCTGGTTTTTTGGGATCGTGTTTCATAACGTCGAAGTAGAGTGCGGTAAAAATATCAGCTTCGCCAAGCGGTCCGCCAACATGACCGCTACCGGCATGCTCCAGCATCCGAATGATATCTTCACGGATATCATTGGCAATCGACTCTAGTCGTTCCAGAGGTAATTTCTGAGCCATTCTGCTTGTGATTATACCACGCTGCATCTGTAGACAAACCTACAGCAATAACACCTTAGACAGATTTTCGCAATTTTCCTAACAGAGGTACGTGTTGATTTATTTACATTTGGTGATTTAGCAATCTCTTTTATGCTGCCCCCGTCACTAATACAAGGAGTCGTTATGGAACACCAGCCCAAACCTGAAATAAATGCTATGGTACAAAGCTTTGCGTTGCAAGTAGGCCAAGCAATGATCGAACGTTATGTACGCGAGCAAAATCAACGTCTAGCCGTTGAGCGAGCCCGTGAGCTTTTGGCTATGGATATGGGTGACGCGATGCAACTTGGATTATTGGACGAGCTCGAGAAGTTTATAGCTTTTAACCAACCCCTAGAGGATTAAAGGAGTAGTCATTATGGAAACAGTAACTGTACCTTACGAATTTCATGTTACAGTTGAGGCTGGCCAAACACCGGTCGACAGGTTTCGCGAGCTGTGCCAAGAACTTGGCGCCAAGGCTATTGTGCTTGATCTAGGCGTCAACTCCGGCCGCAAACTTGAAGATTACATGACGTCGTCACGCGGCATGTTGCCCAGTGACCAAGCTGCTTTTGACGAAGTCGAACGAATTGCCGTTGGTCTGGCCGAACATGGCTGCCACGTCATTCGCAAGAAAATTGAAACGGCTCCATGGCATCCGGCCGCACCACAAGATGATGCCACACCGATGCCCGCCGGCAGCTACTTCGAAGCTCATCTCGCAACCCGAGTTGATGAGCAGAAAGTTAGCGATTTACGCGACTTTGTACTGGCCCACACCACCGAAACACCTTTGCATCTGTCGCGTAATGCTTTTAAGCAAGCAGTCGATGGCGAACTCGTTATGATGGCCACCTTGCGGCATTACGAAGGTGGTTACCCCACCTTTCGGGCTGCCGTTGAGCAAGCCATCGATGTGCTGGCTAGTGGCGGTTACGAACTCGAAAAAACACCAATTACGGAATTTGCGTTGTATGATACTAACGTACATCAAGATGATGCTTGGATGAAACGCTAATGCAACCAATTTACTTTGTCACCGGTAACGATCACAAATTTGCCGAAGCGCACAATCTGCTGCCGCAGCTGGAACGAGTCAACTTTGATCTGCCAGAAGAACAATCCTTAGACCCGCAAGTGGTCATCGCCAAGAAGTTAGAAGTAGCTCGTACACAGCAAGACGGCCCTTTGGTGGTCGAAGACACCTCGCTGTACCTGGAAGGTCTCAATGGCTTTCCTGGCCCGCTGATTAAGTGGATGCTGTATGCCGTCGGCAATCAAGGCATTTACGATCTTACCCAAAAAATTCACAGTCGGGCCGCCAGCGCCAAAACTGTCATCGGCTACGACGACGGTCTGGGTAATGTGCAGTTTTTTGAAGGCAGTATTGACGGTCAAATTGTCGCCCCCAATGGCATCGACGGCTTTGGTTGGGATGAGATTTTCCAACCCAATGGCCTCAACGAAACCTTTGCTGAAATGGGCGACGATTACAAACCAGAATTCAGCATGCGCACTGAAGCTTTCACTAAGTTACGCGACTATTTGGCAAGTTCGTCGACGAGTAATTGATACTGTATAGCAGGATCAGCCGCGCTTTGAATAAAGCCACCGACATTTAGCACATCGACCCCGGCCTCAACTAGGGCGTTGATATTGTCAGCATTCACACCGCCGTCCCAGCCAATTTCCGCCTCAGGGTGGTGCTCGCGAACCGCTCGAACCTTGCCGAGCAGAGCTAGGTCAGCCTTACTCCCACCCTGGCGACCCAAATTGCCGCTAAAAATCAGCACGTGGTCGAACGAATGCATGACTTGCAGAGCGTGCTCGACGGGTGTGTTTTGCAGCAACGCCAGGCCGGCTTCAATGCCATGAGCGTGCAGCTGAGCCGCAAAATGCATATGATGCACATCAGCTTCGTTGTGAATGATGACCAGATGTGGTTTGAGCTCAATCAACCGCTCGAGGTAATCCATCGGTCGCTGATACATCAAATGAATATCATTAATCGTTTCGTGGGGCAGCCAAACCTGACTCAGATCTGGTGATATGGTCGGTGCGAATTCGCCGTCCATCAGATCAATATGTAGACGCTGGGTAAACGGCGTCACTCGCTCAATCTGCGCCCGGTACTGGTGCGGATCGTTAGCGGTTATCGTCGGGCAAATCACTGCCATAGGCGCATTATGGAACTAATTGATCAAGTTGCTGGATGCGACGAGTAAAACGTGGGGCGCCGGCAAATGGCGTGGCCAGCCAGACGTTGACGATTTCTTCAACCTCTTCAATCGACAGATAGCGAGCCGCCAAACACAGAATATTGCTGTCGTCATCATTGCGGGCCGCTCGGGCTTCATTGGCATTCCAACAAAGTGCAGCGCGAATACCACGAAAGCGATTGGCCGCCATGCACATGCCCTGGCCGCTGCCACAGATCAAAATGCCTTTGGCTTCTGGTTCACCGCTGCCCTTCATGGCAATGACGACTTTGCTGGCAAATTGCGGGTAGTCATCGTTTGGATCAATGTTTTGATCGCCTTCATCAACTACTTCATGGCCAAAACTTTGCAACAACGTGGTGAGCTGTTGCTTGTATTCCATGCCGTTATGGTCGGCGCCAATGAAGATTTTCATGAGTTTACTCGTGCTTGTGATCGGGTTGCGCTTTGTGGAGAGCTCGGCCGGTATCGGCTACAACTTCAACGAGGCGGTTCGAATAGCCCCATTCATTGTCATACCAAACCATCACTTTAGCTAAGTTGCCGCCTACCACTTTCGTCAGCAGCAAATCAACAGTGCCGGAGTGGCTGTTGCCAATGTAATCACTACTCACCAGTGGCTCTTCGCTAACCGCCAAAATACCTTGGTAATACGGTTCCTTGGCCGCCTTTTTGAAAGCGTTATTGATGTCATCGACCGATACAGAACGCTTCAATAACGCAGTCACGTCGCTAATCGAGACCACTGGGGTGGGAACGCGAATACTCAAGCCGTCAAATTTGTCTTTGAGCTGTGGCAGCGTTAGGGTGACGGCAATCGCGGCGCCAGTAGTGGTGGGCACGATATTCTCGGCAGCATTGCGCCCTTCACGTAAGTCTTTGTTCGGTGCATCTTGCAGAGCTTGGCTCGCGGTGTAACTGTGGACAGTGGTCAGTAGTGATTTTTCAACGCCAAACTCAGCGTCCAGTACGGCCATAACTGCTCCTAGCGAGTTGGTAGTACAGCTGGCATTACTGATGACTTCAGTGGCACCTTCGAGCTTGTCGTCGTTCGCACCCAAAACGATGGTATCGACGCCGTCGCTCTTGGTCGGGCCAGAAATAACCACTCGCTTGGCGCCAGCTTTGATATGCAAAGAGGCATCTTCAACTTTCGTAAAACGACCAGTTGATTCAATCACCACGTCAACATTGTGATCGCCCCAAGGCAAGGCTGCCGGATCTTTTTCGGCAGTTACAATCACTTTGTGGCCATCAACAATTATGTGCTGCTCGTCGAAGCTAACTTCACGGTCATAAGTGCCGTAATTACTGTCGTGCTTGAGCAAATATGCCAACGTTTTGGTGTCGGTCAAATCGTTGATCGCCACCACTTCGCAGTCGCTGCGTGCAAAGGTAATTTTAAAAGCATTGCGGCCGATGCGGCCAAAGCCATTAATTGCCACCCGAGTTTTCATACTATTTGGCTCCTGTTTCTGTTTTTAGTTTAGCGCTTATGGCTTTATTGTAAAAGCCGTGGCGCAAGAGTGCAACTAGCCCTTGTATCGTTCGATGCATTGACCGATGATGGTTTTGGCTTCTTCGGCATCGCCCCAACCCAAAACTTTGGTGCTACCTGGTTTTTTGAGGTCTTTGTAGTGCGTAAAGTGATGCTCGATACGATTCTTCCAATCTTGGCCCAATTCATCAAGACTGTTTGGCCAACCGCTGTTATTGCGGTTGTCGACTGGTGCTACGACGATTTTATCGTCCACTTCGCCATCATCTTCAAACTTCAAGACACCCAAAACCTTCGCTTCCAGCCAAACACCAGTTTGCAGTGGTTCGTCATGACAGTAGATTAAGGTGTCGAGTTCGTCGCCATCTTCGTCGAGTGTTTGCGGAATAAAGCCGTAGTTAACGGGCTTCGTAAAGATAGTTGGCTCGACGCGATCCACTTTAAAAGCGGCGTGCTCGCGATCCCACTCAATTTTCATAATCGAGCCTTGTGGGATCTCCACGACGGTGTTCACGACACCATTTTGGTAGTCGCCAGGGGTTAAAACTTGATTAAAATCAGGCATGATTGATCCTCTTAGTATCAGATGTATTGTACACTAACAGGGTATGAAAATCATCGGTCACCGCGGCGCCAAAGGCTTAGCACCTGAAAACACGCTGGCCAGCTTCAAAAAAGCACTCGAACATCATGTGGACGAAATCGAGCTGGACGTCCGTGTAACACACGACGGCCATGTCATCCTCAGCCACGATTCCCATCTCGAAGATCAGAGTGGTACGCGACTTACAGTTCACGCCTCGACATACTCGGAGCTCAAAAAGCATAAACCAGATCTTGCGACCCTGGACGAAGCCATCACCGCTATCAACAAGCGTGTGCCGATCATGATCGAAGTCAAACCTGGCGTGCCTGTGGCGCCAGTAGCCGTCGTGGTCCGGGCGGCCCTCACTAGCGGTTGGCAGTCAGAAGATTTCTCATTCGTCTCATTTAGCTTTCCTGTTCTTAAACAGCTTCACCGTGAATTTCCGGGCATCAATATGGTAGTCGACGAAATGTGGTCCGGTGTGCGCGCTACTTATCGGGCTCATCGCCTGCATACAAAGCGCATTAATTTGTACCGCAAAGTGGTCTGGAGCGGTTTTGTAGCCGGCCTGCATCACCGGGGCTACGAACTCGCGGTCTTTCCTCTCAACGACATAGAAAAAGCCAGGCGGTGGCAAAAGCACGGCCTGGCTGGAGTGATCACGGATTATCCGGATCGTTTTGAGAAGTTTTAGTCTTTAAAGACCGAGGTTTTTCAGGTTCAAATGCAAGCTAATGCTTGGAGTGCTAACACTTGGGGTGCTGATGCTCGGGGTGTTCAACACTGGGGTGCTGATTGAAGGCACGGTAATGCTTGGAACCTTAACACTAGGAACAGTCACAGTTGAGTTAGTTTTAGGGACGCTCACGCTGGGGACAGTGATGCTAGGGGTGCTGATTGAAGGCACGGTAATGCTTGGAACGTTCACGATACCGGTGTTGATAGCTGGGGTACTGATGCTTGGCAGGGTCAAACCTGGAATAGCAATGCCAGGCAGCGTAATTGGAGGAATCAAACCGCCAGTTAAACCACCGTCGTTGCCGCCGGTGTTGCCACCGTGGCCGCCAGTTTGACCGCCACCGTTATTACCGTTACCACCGTTGTGGCCGGTGTTACCGTGACCGCTGTTCTGACCACCACCTACGGTGCTGTTGCTACCGCTGAAGAAGGCAACCACGCCATCATCAGTGAGGCTCGTTTGCACACCTTTCGTGTGGCCGTTGGTTTGAGTTGAACCAGACTGGGCGACATTGTTGTCACCTGTTAGGCTAACGCCTGCGTACACAACCAATAATAATACGGCGAGACCAATAATACTCTTTGAGAGTTTCGATGTTGGGCGAGCAATGTGTACCCGCTTAGTGGTGCTGTGAGCACCATTAATAACCTGTTTCGTAACTTTCGTGACCTGCTTTGTAGCACCTTGTAAAATCTTCATGGACGCTATTTTAGCATATTAGTGTTATCTACGCAATATAATTTTATTATAATTCTTATGCTGCACTGTTGTCCCGCTGCCGATACTGCTGCCCCCTCCCTACTATATCTTGTATACTAAGGGGTATGCAGGTAATACTCGACCACACCCATGATGAAGCAGCAAACATTCGCAGTTTCTTTTTTAAACCGGAACGCCCGGTACATTACACTGCCGGCCAGTTTATAGAACTTACCCTACACCATGAGTATGAAGACGATCGTGGTCACAAGCGCTGGTTCACTCTTTCCTCCAGTCCTACAAGTGATCTTCTGAGCATTACGACCAAATACGCCGGTGACGAGCACAGTAGCTCCTTTAAAAAAGCCTTATTCGATCTACAGGCCGGTGCTCAATTGATCATGAGCGATCCAATGGGCGACTTTGTCTTACCCAAATTGGTCCAAACTCCACTGGTATTTGTGGCTGGCGGCATCGGTCTCACCCCGTTTCACAGCATGCTAGAGTGGCTAGCCTCCACCGGCGAACAGCGCCCAATTACTTTTATTTACGGCGTACGCACGGAAGATGATATTGTCTTCCAAGATACGTTTGATCGCGCCAACCAACACGTTACTATCGTCGTATCTGAGCCATCCGATACCTGGGGGGGTGAGCGCGGTCAAATTACGGCCGAAATGATCATGAAATTAGCCCAGCCCACCGAAGATACCCTGATATACGTTTCGGGCCCCGAACCACTCGTTGAAGCTCTCGAAAAAGAATTACCGAAAGCCGGTCTGCGCAAAGACCAGTTCGTCGGTGATTACTTCCCCAATTACGACAAGCAGTACTAGGTTGCCTCTGTGGCTCTAGGCAGTAATAAAAAGTTTATCTTCGATCCTCGAAACTCTCGTATCGAGTTGACCCACCCTGCGATCAAGTTGGCCAATCCGGGTGTGCAGCCGACCAACGTGGGTGTCGAGTTTATGTAAGTCTTTATTGGTTTCCCTAACTGCTACCTCAAGCGTACTTACGCGCATTGTTAAGGCGTCCACACTATCTTTTGTAGCCAATGTCTCCATCTTGTCTTGCATCATGCCAACAGCTTCCATAACGACCTTAACGTTGTTATTGATGTGTTCAAACATAACGGCTACATAGTCGCGCTTCATGCGTTAAATTGTAGGCTCTCCCTCACTCAAAAACCAGCAAAACCGGTTGTAATTTAAGCGAAGTTAATGATTGTTTAATGCTTACGATTATGGTATCGTATCTTTCATGAAAGAGGTTGTGCCTCAGTTTACCTACCAGGATACGGTACTTACTTTTCACCTCGAGAATTTGGGCGAAACAGTAAGTCCAGTCGAAGCTGATCTGCTGACAAACCTGGACGCTTGTACAGAAGTAAGCGTTACGCCAACAAAGGGAGGTCACACTGTAAAAGCAGACATCCAGCCACTACTGAAAAAGGATGTTTACGATGGGGCTGACCTGCGTTTTATTGAAAAACTCCTGGGTTCAGTTAACGTCCTTACCCCCTATATCTCTGATCACGATGAAGTACTGGGGCTATCAACCATTGGTCACGATGGCTTGGATGCCCATATTTACCCGAGTTTTCAGACCTGGCTGCAGTCCGACGGCCTCAACCCAGAGGTGATCAGAGCCTCTGAAACAGCCATCTACAGCGCGTTTGGTGAAGCCTGGCAGCCACCCAAAGAGCATAATCATCTTGTCGTCAGAGTGGGCACAGATCAAGCAAGCTTCCACGCTCTGGATTATCAAGATAACGAAGACGCTACGCTGGAGCGCACAGCAAACATGCAGCTAACCATTCCATGGCTGCAGACGCTGGGCAATTGTGCCTGCTTGGCCTCTGATGGCTCCGACCGCAGCATGCACCCAGATGGCAAATATGCCTCGTTATACAAGCTCAAGCCCCATAATATCGATGATTTACGACAGGTTTTAAGCCTGGTTGTCGGACTTGGGACTTTAGCGGCCCATGCACCCCTAACCTTTGACGAGACCCTGCTCTTCAAAGATGTCGAATGGGAGGTGCAAAGCTTCCCAAAAACAGATTAAAACGTCAGTTTTGAACGGGGTGGAGGCGGCCTTCGAGGTACTCGCGAATCTTGAGAGCGGCAGTGGCGCCTTCCCCAGCAGCCGAGGCAATCTGCATAGTGGCACCGGAACGAATATCGCCCGCTGCAAAAACACCAGGAATGGTGGTTTGGAGATGTTCATCGGTAAGTACAAAGCCAATTTCGTCTAGTTTTACAGGAGTGGGAGCTAAAAATTGCGAATTTGGCATCAGGCCCACAAAAACAAAGACGCCATCGGTCTCAAATTCGACTTTTTTATCGTCTTTAGTGCCAATCACTTTGGTAACGACATTATTCTCACCGATGATTTCATCGGTAGAGGTGTTGAGGTGCACTGTGACTTTGCCAGCTTTGACATACTCATCGAGCTCATGCTGCAACACGTCACTCGCCTTAATGGTTGAGCGGACTAACAGATCAATATGAGTAGCAAAACGAGTCAGAAAGATCGTTTCTTGAACGGCGGAGTTACCACCACCAACCACCACTAAGCGCTTGTCGCGGTAAAAAGCCCCGTCACAGGTGGCACAGTAGTGCACGCCACGCGCATAGAACTCCTGCTCACCTGGTACACCAATCTTTTTGTAATCTGAGCCAGTGGCAATCAGCACCACTTTGGCCAGCATATCGCCACTAGTAGTCTCTAGGCGCTTAAACTCACCTTCATCGTGAATATTCAGCACTTCGCCCAGTTCAATCACCGCCCCAAAGCGTTCGGCCTGTTTACGCAGCTCGTCGGCCAGCGTTAAACCCTCAATGCCATCGGGAAAACCGGGGTAGTTATCAATCTTATCGGTGACGGCCGCCAAGCCGCCAACCACACCACGCTCAAATAATAGTGTGTCGATATCTTCGCGAGTCGTGTAAATAGCCGCCGTCAGAGCCGCCGGCCCGGCGCCAATCATGATCACATCGTGTTTTGGAGTCTCAGTCTTCTCAGTCATAGGTTTCTATCTTCTCAATTATGAAACTTTATTTCAATAATATTGTCATGCTGAACTCGTTTCAGCACCCCTATGGATAGTTCTAACCATCGCTCACCAAGTTGTATGGGTCCTGAATACGGGCTTTGGCCTATTCAGGATGACACCAGATGGAGATTTTTTCCCTAATTAAGCAACAGCCGGAGCCAAACGAGCTAAGTTGTAACCGACAATAACTTCCTGTGAGTCATCTTGCTTGGTCACAACCGTAACAGGCACGGTGTACGCACCAGACAGCTCCAGCGCTTCAGCTTGGCGGTGAGGATGTTCGTCGAGGTTGACTACGTCATAAGACTGGCCCTTGGCGTCCAGATACTTCTTCACCATCTGGCAGTAGCCGCAGGTGTTAGTAGTAAAGATAGTGATATTTTTGACCATTTTTTGGTCCCCCTCTTGTTTAGTTTTTTAGACGAACGATCCTGCTCCCTATCCTGTCTTTTGGGGCGACGACTAGACCACCGTGTCTCTCAGGTACGGTTCCAGTCGGGCTGCTTTTGAAGGACGTTTTTGATGTTCGAAGCAGAATAATTCTGACTGTATTTCAGATTATATATAGCGCTTTAGGTAAATGCAAGACACTATATATTGTGCTTTTTACCCCACACCACGTACCGCTTTTAACTGCTTACGGGCTCAGCCCGCAACCCTTAAAAGCTCTTGGCGCGCCACTGTGTTACACCGCTCCAGTACTCACTCGGAGTACTACTTGTACGCCTCGCTGCGTACTTCGCGGGTGCCTTGTGGTGCATCCAAGTACGTGGCGTGGGCCCAACTGACTCTAAGAACTACTTGCTGATGGCCGTAACCGTGACATCAAACACCAGATCGGAGTCAGCTGGGATACCCGATTGGGCGTGATCACCATAGGCCAAGCCAGACGGAATCAATAAGCGACGCGTGCCGCCCACTTTCATGCCGGGAATGCCTTGTGACCAGCCGGCGATGACACCGCTGAGGGGGAACGTTTGCGGACCACCGTGATTGGCTGAAGCGTCAAAAATTACGCCATTACTGACCAAAGCACCAACATAGTCGGCGCTAATCGTGTCGCCTGGCTGAACGGTAGCGCCCGTGCCGACTTTGATATCTTGAGTAGTTAGTTTAGTGAGACGAGTGCTGGTAGGTGTAAATTGTTCCATTTTGGCTCCTGTTAAGTTATTCGTTGCTGTTAACTGACTATACTTATCGGTAGTAGTGGCGGTTTTGGTCGACTTAGAAGTGCTGTCGGTAGCCTGACTGGTCGTACTATTGTCTTTTGGCGCAGTCGTGCCAGTATTCGACTTATTGTGCTGCTGCACCAGGGTGATAATAACAATGATTGTAAAAGCCGATGTTGTGAGCAAAAAGAGCAAAGCACCAAACAGGGCAAATGCGCGCTCGGATTTTCGGGCCATAGCAAACTCCACTTATTATTACTGTTTATTATACGCGATTTTGGCGATCTGGCGCTAGCTGCGAATAGTGAGCTCGATGGGTTGTTCAGGCCAGCCATTGGCCAAACCATCGACGAGCGCCTCTTTGAGTTCTACCGGCAACAGATTGGTGGTAGCTAGTGCGTCTACGGGCAACCAGCGCGGTTCATAGGTGTTTTGGCCAGCAGCACTAATTTTGGCTTCATCGGAATCGGGTGATAGTTGGGGCTCACCACTCACGTAATCACACGTATAAATATATTGACGACCATAAATGGGACCAGCGTCTTCAATGATCACCAGACGGGGGTTAGCAATGGTAAGACTGGCTTCTTCGTGAATCTCGCGCAAGAGCGCCTGTTCGGGAGCTTCGCCGAAGTCCACTCCACCACCGATGAGGGCATAGTATTCCTGGCCAAATTTATTGCGATGCATGACCAGTAGCTGGCCATCTTTGTCGATAATAGCTCGGGCGGCGGTACGCATATGACGCCAGTATAGCGTAGATCGATGCTTAGAACTACCCACCCCTGACTGCAACTCACAAACGACACGAACGCGTCTTGTAGTTTGGGAGAAGGACAGGTATAGAAATAGATTGGATTGAGGAGCGTTAGAACAAAAGCGAGGCTGATAAGCCATCAAGCAATGTAATCGCTCGACTCGAAGTTTCCCCCATTTGAGATTGGACGGCCGGTAGAGAGGTTGGATTAAATCCAGGGAAGCGATCTAATCGCCCCTCTCTACCGGCCAAACAACAGGCGAACGCCAGCACCATCCGTCGGGGGGGTTCCGGATACCACTAGCCACCTGTTGCCTGCGAGATCAGAGCAGTCATGTCCCTGCGGGAGGGGGAAACTGACGAACGTGAGCCGGACGCGCCAAGAGCG
>DASZUC010000046.1:0-20050 GCA_035547775.1 Saccharimonadales bacterium (SeqCode)
TGGTGTGCCTGAGGTTTCGTTATTGGCGAAAATGTCGGAGACGTCAATATTCAGGGCGTTGGTGATGAAGTCGTCCACCTGATTGGCGGCGTCTTGGGCCAGTTTGATAACCGGACAGAGGATCCAGCTGAGGCTGCCACCCTGGCAGTTCAATTCGTCGCTGTCACATTTGGCGTCACCGCCCGCGTCGGTATCACACGTGGCGTTAGGATCATTTGAACAATCGGCGCCCGTATCGACATCAACACAGCCATGTATGCTATTGCCCAGCCCAGCTATGACGGGATTGCGGTCGACATTATTGGGGTTGCTGACGCTGACGGTGCCATTGAATTTGATACAGTTACCGGCAGCATTTTTGAGGCCAAGCACCAAACTAGTTGAGCTAATAGTTGGTGAGGGGTCGATGCCGCTCGATGAGTATTCAAAAAGTCCATTACCCGAACCACACTTGGTGGCGCTCGAGGTGATATTGGTAAACTCGAAGCGCCCGTTTTGGTATTTATCAAAGCCGAAACCAACTACCGTACCGTCTTTAAACTTACAGCTAATGTTTGAGGCGGTGGTGAGGCTACAGTCAGGATTGCCGTAGTCGCTCTGCTTGCTGATGGCGGCTGCGGCGGGGCTATGTACAAAACTAGTCGCCAGCGGAATAGCAAAGGTGACAATAAATAACAGAGATAAAACAGCAAAGCGGCTGCGTTTCCCTAGGGCGATGTTTTTCATTTTGCGCGCAAATCGTTTCATGTTGCCCACCGGCAATTGTTATGCATCATATATAGCATAACCGGGACGACAATGATAGGCAAACTCAACCAACGGCGTTCGACGGGTTGCGGAGGTCCGTTTTTCGGGGTATAGTACAGAAAATGCTCAGAATAAATACGAAAAAACCATTTTATCTTGCTGTTGTGCTTACCCTGGCAGTTATTTTTGGGGTGACTGTGCGTCCGTCTGCAGCTTCAGCCGCTGCGGCGCAGTGTTTTACTGGATCGGGCAGTTCGTATACTTCGGTAGACTGTAGTACTGCCAAAGCTGCCGCCAAGGCCGAGAACCTCACGCTTGATAAGAACGAATGCTATTTATATGACTCTAGTGCCGATGCTGCTCACCAAGTTACCGTCATTGACTGTACCTCCACCAGTGGTAACTGCGCTAATCCTACTAGTTGTGACTTGGTTTCCAAGTACCTTAATCCGTTCGTGAAATTCCTGTCGGCCCTGGTTGGCATTATTGTGGTGATTGCTATTATTAGCGGTGCTATTCAATACTCTACCTCTGGTGGTGATCCTCAAAAAGCCGCCGCGGGGAAGAAACATATTACCAACGCCATCTTTGCCCTCGTAATTTACATCTTATTGGCTGCTATGCTCAACTTCTTAATTCCTGGAGGACTCTAGATGCTGTTCGCCCTACTCTCATTACCACTACGCTTGTTTGGCGCTGGTGCTGCTGCCCCGGCTGCTCAATGTAGTGATAAAACCTTTTTTGGCTTAGAGCCGTGGTATCACTATTTGACGCTTAAGCCGGACTCGGTGACCGGAGGCTGTAGCATTACCAACTTTAACGGTGGTGCCAAAAGTGTGCTCGGGGCGCATAGTCCTTTCTTGCTGATTGGATTAGCTGTTATTGACGACTTACTGCGCATCGCCGGATTAGCCGCAATTGGCTTCGTGATTTACGGCGGTATTCAGTACACCACCAGCCAAGGTAGCCCGGATCAAACTGCCAAAGCCCAACAGACCATTATTAACGCTTTGGTCGGTGTGGCAATCAGTGTGGTGGCTGTGGCGCTGGTAGGCTTCCTCGGTAATAAGTTAGGCGGTACGAGCTAATATGTGGTGGCAAACGCTCACAACTTACGTAGCAGCTGTGACTGAAAACGCGGCTTGCGGTAGCGATACGACTGGTCCAATCGATACCTCTAGCCTGCCCCAAGCCTGTGCCGGTACCACCGAGCTCCACACAATTCTACAGATTGTTTTTGGTGTTATCGGAGCGCTGACCTTGTTATTTGTGACCATTTCGGGCTTTCGTTACATTACCTCGGCTGGCAATCCGCAGCAGGCGGCTCAGGCCAAGAATGCCCTGATCTATTCTTTAGTTGGCTTGGCGGTGTCTTTGACGGCCGAAGCGATCGTAACCTTTATTGTGGGGAATCTCTAATGTTAAGAAAACTAGCTCTCTCGCTGGCCACGCTCAGTGTGATGCTATTCGCAGCTCCGGCCATGGCCCATGCAGCTACAACCGCCAGTTTGTTTAGTGGCGCTTGTGGTGCCGGTAATACCGCTGGTTCGGCGGCTTGTGGTCCCGATGGTAAGGGGAATACGAACCCCTTATCTGGCAATGACGGCGTTATTATTAAGATTACGCGTATTATTGCCATCATTGCTGGTTCGGCGGCCATCATTGTGCTAATTGTGGCGGCTCTGAAATACATTACCGCTGGTGGCGACAGTAATGCGATTAGTGCTGCTCGCGGTACGATGATTAATGCCCTGGTTGGCATTGTCATTATTGTGTTGGCGCAAAGTATTATTGTGTATGTCGTTAAAAAGATTTCGAATTAAGGAGATTCTATGAAGCAGCGACTAACCCTTCTAATGAATAGCGCAGCACTCCTGCTGGTCAGCCTATTTGGCAGCGTGATACTGACCACTGGCAGCGTTGCTGCAGCAGCCACCGACTGTAGTTCGGCTGGTGGGACTGATTCGGCCCAGGAAGTGCTTCAAGGCGTCGGTCAAGTTTCTAACGACTGTTCCGGTGACGGGGTCAAAAACATTACACAAACAGTTGTAGAGATCTTGAGTTACGTGGTTGGCATTGTGGCTATCATCATGGTTATTATTGCCGCCTTCCGCTACATCACCTCTGGTGGTGATAGTAATAAGACTGCCAGCGCTAAGAGTACTTTGATTTACGCTATGGTTGGTCTAGCTGTGGCTGCACTGGCTCAACTCCTAGTCCATACCGTACTTGGTGCGTCAGTAAAGGCGGCTGGTGGCTGAGTTATGCGGTGGTGGAAGGCCCTTCCCCTTGGGGTAACGGGCTTGCTATCACCAAATGAGTGTGCTATAAGTTTTATAAGCATAAGAAAAGAAAGGCTAAATCAAATGATCAAAAAATTAAAGAACTTGTTAGCGCCCCTGCTGTTAACAGTGGCGATGAGTGTACCAACTATGGTTGCTCTGCCTATGACGGCTGGTATGGCCAGTGCTTGTAGCAGTGGTGTGGCTACCAATATTGCCAAAGGTGCGTCAGATGCTGCCGGTGGCTCAGATATCACCTGTAACGACGTGCAAAGCGGTGATGTTGAATCTTCAGTTAGCAAGATTGCCCAAGAAGTCGTGAAAGTCTTCTCGATTGTGGTTGGTGCCGCTTCAATCTTCATGATTGTCTATGGCGGTTTCCGCTACATCACCTCTGGTGGTGACACCAACAAGGTTGGCAGTGCCAAGAACACTTTGATCTACGCTATCCTCGGTTTGGTGGTGGTCGCTCTGGCCCAGCTAATCGTGCACTTCGTGCTCGGTGCAGCTACCAGTAACACCAGTAGTCTTGGTCACTAGTCCTCGATTCGCTCTATAAAAAAATCCCCCGACAGTCGGGGGATTTTTTGTGGAGGATGTACGTTCTACTTAGAGAACTTGGATCTTCTTAACTGTATCTTGCTGAACTTTACCGAAGCTAATGGTCAGCACGCCGTCCTTCAGAACGGCTTCAATCTCTTCTTCCTTAACTGGTACGGGGAGCGCAATGGTACGCGAGAATTCGCCCCAGTAGCACTCTTGGAGGAAGTAGTTTTCTACACCTTCTTCGGTGCCTGAGCTGAGGGTGCCGCGAACGGTTAGCTGGTTGTCAGAAATGCTAACATCCAAGTCACCCTTGTTCACACCAGCGGTGCGAGCTTTGACGACTAATTTGTCGCGAGTTTCATACACGTCGACGGCTAATTGGCCAGGAACGGCTTCTTCGTCATCCCATTCATCATCGACAGTTGGGTCTGCTGGAGCTGCAGCTGGTTGACCAGCGTCAACTGGAACGCCCAGATCATCATCCCCCAAAAAGGCGGCTGTTAATTCGTCTTCTTCGAGCAGCAAGTCATCATTGCGGCTTCTTCGCGCCATGTTGTTATCCTCCACGTACCGGACTGCTTTAAGCGAAAAATGCGACAGCCGGAAATTAAATATAAATTAAGACAGCTTGCATTTTTATGTTAGTAGCAGTATAGCTGAGCGAGTAAGGGGCACGCAACGGGTACGCCACTTATTTACAACACATTAAACACAACGAATGCTGTATTTGCTCGATCGACTCTTAGCCTGGGTAGCTCCTCACGAATGTGTGGGCTGTGGTAGCGAAGGTGCTCTTCTCTGTTCGGGGTGTCGACAAACGTTGTCGCCAGTACCTGAGCGTTGTTATCGGTGCCATCGGCTCTCGCCCGGTTTTCGCACTTGTCGGAGCTGTCGCAGTAGTAGTCAGCTGACAGCGGTGATGGTGGTCACTACTTATGAAGGTATAGCCAAAGAGCTCATTTGGCGCTTAAAGTTTGCGGGGGCCGTGGCGGCAGCTCAAGATATGGCTGCGACGGTGTCTCTAGTGGGCCTCAGTCCGATGGCTGTGTTTGTGGCGGTGCCCAGTAGCAGTGATCGATATCGCCAAAGAGGTTACAACCAGGCTGAGTTACTCATGCGGGCCTGGCAAAAGGACTTGCCACTGGCGACGATGTATCCTCTGACACGAGTAGGTCATCAGCATCAACTAGGAGCTGGTCGCCAGCAGCGACTACATCAGTTACGCACTGCTTTTAGAGTTCGCTCCGAGAGTGTTCAGGGAGCACATATTATCTTGGTTGATGATGTGCTGACCACGGGAGCCACGCTTGAGGCGGCTGCCGCTGCTTTGCGCCAAGCGGGTGCGGTCCGGATTGACGCTTTAGTCTTTGCTCAAGCCTGATAGTTGAGTATCAGGGGCGGACAGCGTATAATACCCCCGTTACGGAAGGGTGTCCGAGTGGTCGATGGAAACGGTCTTGAAAACCGTCGTGCCGGCAACGGTACCGTGGGTTCGAATCCCACCCCTTCCGCCATTCTCCGTTGCTCCGGAATCACGGAGCTATGGAGAATGTCTGGGTGTGTGCGTGAATGCACCTGGGTTCGGCGTACGAGGAACGGAGATAGAAACCTGCAAGCAGTTTTCTATCGAGTACCGCAGGAAGGAGTGTGGCGCAGCCACGCGATATCCCACCCCTTCCGCCAGATTTTTGCACCTAGCCCAAGTTGGTAGAAAGTCTGATAAAATAGTACGGTCTCAGCCGATGATCTGTTACGGAGAGGTACCCAAGTGGCTGAAGGGGACGGTTTGCTAAATCGTTAGTGGGGCGCAAGTTCCAGCGAGGGTTCGAATCCCTCCCTCTCCGCCAATCTGTGGTGTTCTGTCGAAGACAGGACAACAAAGATTGGTAAAGTGCGAGGGCTACTAGAAGCCTAATGCGTAGTAATTAGGGTTCGGTGGAGTGAGGATGCGGGCAGGTGTTTACACCGAGCACGCCGCAGCGGAAAAGGCCGAAGGCCGCTATCCCTCCCCTAGAGAAATATGTGAATTCATGCTGCGTGATATTCCGGCTTTTGCGAGTAGTCCATCACCTGCGTTACAATAGCGCTTATGGCAGATGAAAATGTGGCTGCGCAGGAGACAACACCGAATTCCTTCGAAGACGCCTCGATTAGCGATCAATTAGCTCACGCATCCGAAAATACGGAGACTATCTCCTGGACGGCTTCGGAGTTTGTGGCCCATCAAAAATCGGCCGGCTGGTACAGCCTATTGTTTGTGGCAGCTTTGGTCTTGGCAGCCCTCGCCTTTTTACTGACGAAAGATTATATTACCCCTGTTATCGTGATGTTTGTAGCGATTATATTTGGCCTGGCTGCAGCTCGTCAGCCTCGAGAATTGCCCTACCAACTAGATGGCCATGGCCTAACGATCGGGCAGAGATTTTATAGTTATACGTCGTTTCGTTCATTTGCGGTTGTAGCTGAAGGTGCCTTTTCGAGCATTACCTTTATGCCACTGAAGCGCTTTGCACCACTGACCAGCATTTACTTTGCTCCCGAAGATGAAGAGAAGATTGTAAAGCTACTAGCTGACCGCTTGCCGATGACTGAGCATCACCTCGACGCCGTCGATCGCATGCTGCGGCGCATTCGTTTTTAGTCAAAAAACCGTCCCCAGGGTAGTGAGGACGGTTTTGAGGTGTCAAAGGCGGATTACATGCGGCTGCGGTGTTCTTTGCGGTAGAGCTTGCGCTCCATACGGGTGATGAATTCACGTTTGCGACTGTGATCATCCCATCGTTCAAAAGCCTCCATGAGAGCTTCGGCTTCTTCGCTAGACATAGTAGTCCTCCTTTTATGTTTGTGCTGCCATTATGATGCTTACGTCTTGGTGCCAGCTGTAAGTTTTTTCACTAATTGGCGGTGCGCTTGCTACCTGGCATAATGAAAAGATGCGTTTTCTTTCTGCCCTCGTACGTCAATTTGATGCTTGGCAACGACGGCATCGTTTAGCGGCTTTCGTGCACGCTGTTATCAAGAAGTATGGTGAAGACAATGCTGGTTATCAGGCGGCCTTACTTACCTATTACGGCTTTGTGGCGCTCTTTCCTCTGCTGCTTATTCTGAGTACGCTGACTGCTCTGGTGAGCACTAGTCATGTTCATTTGCAGCATGTGGTTATTGATAGCACCACGCGAGCCTTTCCAGTTTTGGGCCAGCAGCTAGAAAGTCACGTTCAGGGTCTGCATAAGAGTGGCCTGGCGCTGATTACCGGTCTCTTGTTTACGTTTTATGGTGCTCGAGGTGTGGCCGGCGCTTTCCGAACCAGCGTTAATCATATTTGGCGTGTACCACGTCATAATCGTCCCGGTTTCCCAAAGTCCTTAGGCAAGAACTTGATGATCATTATTGTAGGTGGGTTGGGTTTTGTGCTGGCTGGACTTTGCACGTATCTCACTGCCACAGCAGGCCATGAGTTTATTTTCCAGGTACTTTCAGTGGTAGTTGATCTACTGACTTTGTTCTGGCTGTTCCAGGTATTACTTAACATTAGCCTGCCAGAGCGTGTGGCGCTAAAGCAAACTCGTTCGGCTGCTCTGTCGGCGGCGATTGGCTTGGTGGTACTGCAAACGCTGGGCGGCTACTTATTGAAGCGGGAGTTGAAAGACCTCGACGCCTTGTATAGTTACTTTGCTTTAGCCCTAGGCTTGCTCTTTTGGTTGTACTTGCAGGCACAAGTCATCTGTTATGCACTAGAAATTGCTGCTGTGCACACGCACGAGTTATGGCCTCGCAGTTTATATGGTAAGCCATCAACTCCAGCCGATCACCGCGCTCAACAAGAACAGCTCAAAGAACCCACGTAAACAAATTAAAAACCCTAGTTTTCACTAGGGCTCTTAATTTGGTACACCCGACAGGATTCGAACCTACGACCTTTGGCTCCGCAAGCCAACGCTCTATCCAGCTGAGCTACGGGTGCTCATTTTTGCTTCCAATCTCAAAAGCAACAGGGGTAATCTTAGCATATTATCCCCTATAAAGCTAGTCTGTTAAAATGCAAACATGCCAAAAGTCTTCAAAAACCCAGGACCTTTATCTTTTACGGGTGTTATAACAGACGCAGGCGGGAACAATCACTTTATTCCCTTTCCATATGACCTTAAAGAAACGTATGGTGTTGGTAATTTAGTACCATTCAAAGCCACCTTCGACGGGCGTGTTGAATACAGGGGTAGTTTGGCCAAGATGGGCCGACCTGAAGCCATGGTTATGCTACGTAGTGATGTATTTGCCGACATTGGGAAACAAGCCGGTGACACGGTTGAGGTTGTGGTTGAGCTCGATGACAAGCCGCGTGAAGTTATTGTTCCAGAAGACGCCAAAGCCGCCCTCAAATCTGCGGATTTACTAGAGTATTTCGAAGGTCTCGCTTATACACATCGCAAAGAGTATGTCCGCTGGGTTGAAGAGGCCAAGAAACCAGAAACACGCGCGAATCGTATCCAAAAAATGTGTGAGATGCTGGCGGCCGGTCAAACTCATACTTAATCTGTTAAAATAGTCCGGTACGGAGAGGTGCAGGAGTGGTTGAACTGGACGGTCTCGAAAACCGTTGTGCGGGCAACCGTACCGAGGGTTCGAATCCCTCCCTCTCCGCCATTCTACTCGGCTCCATGAGCCTCGCTCATGGTGAACCATAGCCGAGACCGAATGATTCTGAGCGATTGAAGTGAGTCGAAGAACCTACAGGCCCCCGTATCAGCGGGGTTTTTGAATTGGCTTGACCAATAAAACAGCCGAGCCCATAATCAAGCCATAAACACTTAAAAGAAAGTACAGTCATGCCTCCACAAGCACCAATTACCCCTGATCCAATGACCGCTCAACCCGTGCCACAACCCATGGCAGCTCCTGCGGTGGCTCCACAACCCATGATGCCACCGACCCCTACCCCCAGTTATCCGAGCTATAACAGCGCTCCATCGAGCGGAGGCCCATTACCTCTCATATCTGCAGCCTTGGGGCTGATTGGCCTGATTGTGGGAGGTATTATTCTTGGCAATGTTGTTGGTGGTTCCAGTGTTTGGATGCAGCTAATCCCCACTGCTATTGGTGCGGCAGCCGCTGGACTCGGCGCCGTTTCACTTGGTAAAAGTGGTGATTTGAAGAAGTTGGCATTGATTGGTCTGATTCTCGGCCTGGCAGTAACAACCACTGCAGTCACATGGTTGATTGCCCAAAAAGTCGGTGAGAGCAAGCTCAGTTCCTCCTACTCTTCGTTCTAGCTCGCATGCAAGCCACAGACTATATTAAGCAATACCTAACACAACAGCACCTGTTGCAGCTAGCCACCTTGGCTGGTGATCAGCCGTGGTGTTGTACGGTCTACTTTGTGGCTGATGCCGACTACAATCTCTATTGGGCAAGCTGGCCCACACGACGGCATAGTCGGGAAATTGTTGCACACCATAAGGTAGCGGCGGCCGTGGCGGCAACCTTCGTTAAAGGAAAAGCTGAGGCTGGGGTGCAATTGGAAGGTGTTGCTCGACAACTGGAGTCTTCAGATGAAATCAGGCTAATTGCGCAGTTGTATGCTGCAAAGTTTGATCGCAGTACCCAATGGATAGAAGATATTACTGCCAATCGGACTAAGCATCGTTTATACAAATTCACACCGTCGCGCTATGTGATCTTCGACGAAGTGCACTTTAGCGGTGATGAGGCCCGTCAGGAATTTGCGTCGCTCGCTTAATTACTGAATTAAACGAGGGGGTCGTTTGCGAGTAGTTGGTGCGGTTGGTTTTGGTGCTGTTGCAGTCGATGCTGTCGTGGCTACTGGAGTAGTTGGACTGGCGGCGGTTGCTGGAGGTGCGGGCGTTGTTGGTGCATCATCGATGGGCTCAGTAGCAATGCGGGCCGGTTGGGTGGATTCACGATGACTGGTGAGGTAGACGAAAACAATCAATCCAATGATCACGAAAGCCAGGCCCACGTACAAATCAATCTTGGTTAAAGCCGTTTCGGCACGATGTACAAAACCGGTGAGGGATTGCTGTAATTGACCGACATCATTGTTATTAAATACGTGCTGTTCAATGTGCTTAGCGACAGCGTCGCTGACTAGTTTCACAAATAGCAATAAGGCGCCGGCAACAATAAATACTTCGGCGATACGTCGCAGGCCGCGGCGTTTACGCGGTGCGACAAATAAAATGCCAACTGCTGCCAGAACGGCCACAATGGGTGCTGTCCAAATAAGATGCTTGACGCCCCGGTAGACTTTAGGCAAGTTACTAAGGTGTTGGCTATAAGGCTGGCTGCCATTCTTTTGCGGATTAAGGGTGGCGGCGGTGAGTACAGGCTTGCTCAGAAAGCTAGTGCTGCGAGCGATCTTATCTGTAACGATTGCGCCTTCTTCGACAGGAGTGACATTGGCTGGGCGGCAAGATGCGTCGAGCGGATCAACCTGCTTTAATTTGGCAAGCTGAGCTTTGGTACATATGGGTAGAGTTGAAAAGTAACCCTGCACATATTCGCCCACTTGCTGAGCAAACGACTGCTTCTCTTTGGTCAGGTCAATTCTGAATTCTGGTGAACTAGTTTTCCCCTGTAACCAAGCGTAGTTGCTATCGAGGAATTGGTTGATGTCTTGCTGTACAAGTGATGGGGGAAAGGCGCTTTGAGCGGCCTGTTGCACGGCTGAGTCGCTGAGTGAGATTGAACTGAGTGGACCGGTTGTGCCAATGGATACTTCGGAGCCACTAATGGCATTTTTAACGAAGTGACCATATAAGTTACTCTCTTGCAGCCAGCTTTCTATCTTATCTGGCTTACTCAAGTTGTATTGGAAGTTAACGGCGTCAGTCCAGACAATGAGGGCCACGAAAAGGACTAGCGACAGTACCACCCCAACAAACCGACGCACCAAAATCATGGCCCTATTGTAGAGGAAAACGCGCGTTTTGGTAAGTTGTTCGCCGCCGATGGTGAATGATTTGCCAACAACGCCATAGGCCCCAACAGATCAACAATAGTAGAGGAATTACCACCCATTGCCACCAACTGGATCTTAGACGGCTTGGACTTAAACTGTTTGGCGTTCCAAAAGACTTACTTGTCATTTTAACTGCATGTGAAGGCGTTGTAGCACCGAGTACGCGAGTTATTCGTTGGGGCGTTGCGAGCGTAGTACTGACAATTAGGGATTGTGTACCTTTGTGTTCACTGGTCAACAGTGAGTCACCAGCAGGTTGCGGATTGGTAATTGTAGGCTGCCCAGCGTTCGTTGTGTTGCTCGGGGGTGCAGTGCTCTCTGCTTGGTTTTTATCGGGTGGTGGGATAATGGGTGCCGACCCAATAATAGGGTCACAGCTGTCGTCGATACCATCTTGATCAATGTCTTGGTCGCTGTTCATGGCGTTGTAGCAGCTATCCGTAATATTACTCTGTCCGTCACCGTCATTATCTGTAGTGTTGGCGATGACATAGATTGGCTGGGTAATGTCGATAGGTTCACCGGCTTGGTTTTGGCCAATAACGTCAAGGCGATGCCCGCCAACCGACGTAGAGTCTGGCATGGTAACTGAACTGGTGATATTTCCCGTCATGTCGCTAGTAAGCGTACCAATAGATTGCCCAGTTGGTCCGTCTAAATGAACAGTAAAAGTAGTGTGCCCAGCGACGCCATCTGCGGATCCGTTTAGTGTTATTGGTAGGCTTGAACCCGCAGTAGTTGAGGATGGAGCTAGGTCATCATCAGGGACTAAGGTGTTAATCTGACGACCTATCTTAGGGGCATTCAATAAATTGCCATCTGATTCCGGTACGCCCGTTGGTGCCCTGGCCTGTAGGTTATGGGTTTGTTGCAAAATCTCCTGTTCTATTAGTGATTGACCTAAAGCGTTGGGATGATAGCTTTCGCGTCCCAATACTTTAAATGGACCGATGCCACCGTCACTACCGGCCGTCAAACCGTTGACTGCTACATCGTACCCCCGAGCTTCACACAGGCGGTGGCCGACAAGCGCCTGACTAATATCGACATAGGTCGCCCCGGCCTTCTGAGTGGCTTGAGCTATCGCTCCATTGAGGTAATTGATAAGTTCAGCGGCAAACTCAAGTTCGCTCTGATTTAAGTGAACGTTCGCACCGCAGTTACCAGTATCGTCGGCGATTTGTGGATAGCCCACAACATACAATTGCATACTGGGTGCGGCTGCTTGTAGTTGTTGATACAAGGCAGACAAGCGCGGAATGGTCCGATCAATTAAGTTAGTCAGCTCTACCCTATCCTCGTAGGTGTTATAACAGGTTTGAGTGCTCGGGTGTAAGCTGACATGCAATTCGACACAGTTCTGTAAGATGTCACCAAACCCAATGTCATCACCGCCCACTGAAACTGTGGCAATTGCTGGTTGGTAATGGTCAACAAATCGTCGTTGCGATAGGTAGCCCGGCAGGAAGTTACTTATAATTTCGTTCAATTGAGTAGGGTCGTGCGTTAAAGAGTCATAGGAAAGACCACGGGCTTGGCCCGAATAGCTATCTTTCGTGCTGCCAACATCGTTAATAACTGCCCCCGAGCAAGCGACGCTGTGACCACCAGCATTACCAAACAGATCACGGCTAAGTAGTAGAGGATATGACTTAACAGATAGATGGCAGAGGTTGTTAGTGGTGTCTGTCCCCGTAAGGTAGTCAAAGGCCCCCTCCCCTGAGGTGTAAGAATCACCCATGCCCAGGTAGTCAATCAAGGAGTTGATGCTAGCGGTAGGCGCTAGTTCGTATGTAGTAGTTTGGCTAGTTGTAAGAGCGTCAAAGCTCAACAGCTCGTCGTTGATAAAACGGAGATGGTTAATGCTTTTAAAGCCAGTTACCTGCCCTGCAACGAATGGTTGATAGTTATGGCTCTGGCAACTGAGCGGCTTGAGCCCGGCGCTTGGGTCGCTACAGGTACTCAAGTCGTACACCGTAAGTGAAGGTGAACTATCGTTTTGGATTGCCACAAATTGGCCACTCGGACTCACGGCAACTCGAGACTGAATCATTGCTGGGCTACCAGCGGCCGTAAACGATTTAGCAAAGGGCAGCATTGTTAGGTCCGATAGATTGATGCGCACAAACGAGCCTTCCATGTTTTCAGCAACCAGCCAGGTACCGTTCGCTGAAAAAGCGATGGTTTGTGGGTTCACATCGAGTGGTTGACCCGACGGATCTTGTAGCCACAGATCAGCAGTGCTGGTTAACTGTTTGCCGGTCAGGGTGCCTAGGGCGTTGCGTTGGTCTCCAAGGCTGGCCGTCAGATTACGGTAAAGACCCAGTCGTGAGCCACTGGGGTCAACTGCATTTAGGGTTAAAACAGCGGCGGCATTTGGCCAGGGCACCAGCGTCTGATGGGGTAACCACATCTGCAAGCGAATAGCCTCGTCGGTCCCATTAAAGATTACTCTATCGTCATCATCTTTCATGAAACCGAAAGCTGTATCTGTAAAACAGCCGGTTTGCATCGAGCTACTACCAATATCGCGATAACTAATAGTTGTGCAGTCGAGATTACTCTGAGCAATAGGTTGGTTCGGCACGGTAGGTGCAGGCCTGACTAATTTCAAGGCCATAGTGTTGGGCGCTGCCCAACTGGGTGTAACAGAGGTTGTGCCGTCAGCTACTATTTGGCTGGCAATGCCAATACCGGCAAGCAGGAGTAAGCAAGTTACAGAGTAGCTGATCTGCTGGACAAGGCGAAACTTCATGCCGGAACTCCTTAATGGCTCCGACTATTGCCTTAACTCCCCTAAGCTGCAAGCATAAGCGTCCAGAAAATGGCGAAATTTAATCCAAACTTAAGAAGCGCGTTCAGTGCGCATCTGTTTCAACCTTTCGTCGTTTACGACTCATCAGCATGACTATGCATTCATGGAGGTTGGCATGGGTGGAGCTGATGAGGAATGAATAAGGTGTATACGTTGCTTGGGAGCAACCACCAGTTCAGACTTCATCAGTCCAGCCCATGACCCGGAATTTCCAGGATTTTATCTAATTAAGGCTTAGATTGCCTATTTGGAGGAGCGGCTCAGCCGTTCTTGACGCGGCCGACCACGTTGACAGCGCTGTTGGGCTCGAGGACCTGGTCCTGGTCCTGCACCGGAGCACCGTTGACGGTGACCACCTGGCCACGGTCGAGCTGAATGCCGGCCTGCTCGAGAGCAGCGCTGACAGTCGTACCTGCGGCGTAGTCCAGCTTGTGAACGTCACCACCGAGGACGGCGACGTCGATCCACTGGGCCGGGGTCTGCTCGGTCGGGGGCTTTTCCGTTGCGAGGTTCATGTGCGTGTTTCCTTCTTTCGTGAAGCGTTCGTTAGAACGCGATGAGTTGGGACTCGCGGACATGCATGTCGACGTAACGCTGTGTGGGCAAGTTGCGCGCGAAGCGCGTTAGCTGAGTGATGATCATCCCAGCTAGTACAACAGGCGGGCCAATGACGGTCCGGGCGGCACAGGGCAGCTCGGCGCCATCTTCGTCTGGGAACAACCAGCCTTCTTCGTAGAGCTCAGACGCATCGAGATCCGATGGGTCAACCGTGAAGAGCTGGATCTGCTCACCCCCGATGCGACCGTCGATGTACAACGGTACTTCGAAATTGAGCTTGATGGCTTCCCAGATTGCTTGACGGGAGGCCATGCTGTCGACACCGCTGATGACGATGCCTGACAAGGGCGTCTCGCTGGTGACCTTCTCGGCATGGGGCACGAGTTGGCACTGCGGCTCACAGTAGGGCTCGAGAATCTCGACCATGGTCGGGGCCTTGGCCTTACCGATGTCGCTGCGGCGGTATACCAGCTGGGCTGGGATGTTGTGCGGCTCGATCAGCTCGTCGTCGTCCCACAGGTGTAGTTCAGTCCTAAGACCAAGCTTCACCAAGGGAAGCACCAGCGAACTGCCGATCCCGCCCAAACCAATGACATGCACTGGCCAGGTAAAACGTGCGGGATCGAAGATGTCCGTTTGATCGGCGTAGCTCGCTTTGCTTGCCTTACCCATCAGAGGCCACCACGACCACGGCTTCCCACCAGCGTGTCAGGGCTGGTCAGGAAACTGTTGGTCTCGGCCGGTGAGCCGTCCGTCAGTGAACGCTTTCTGCGAAAAGCACCAAGCTGCTTGACCTTCTGGCCAATCTCTTGGGCTGTCTGCTGCATCACGGCACCAGGAATGCTGGCGACGATGTCCGGCGTGACTTCCACACCGACTCGCAGACCACGAAGGACGTCCAGCCGACAGCTGTACTCGCCGCGCTTGTTGGCGACCAGGCTGATAAGCCAGTCACCAAGCCACTCGTCGATGTTGCCGGTGTCGACACCCGAGAAGTAGGCCTCCATGTTGACGTGGCTATGCCACTGGAAGCGCAACTGACTCGGTTCGCGACCGGCTTGACGCATGACCTCCATGTGGGCGGCCAACGCCAGCTGATCGGTCTCGACGTGAGCGGCACTGGCCACCTGATCGAGAATGAACACATCGGTGATAACCAACGTGCTGCCGCGGGCCTCGACGTAGCCGAAACCGTTGACTTCAGTCGGACAGTTGAGAATGTATGCCATCATCTTCTGCCAAACCGTTGCCGGTATCTGTACGCGAGGCGCCACCAAGCATTGCTGCTGCGGGTTCGTGAACATCACACTCCTTCCGGGAGTAGTTCGAATGCGCTAGGTATGTAAGTCAGATGCTCCTTGTTGACGGAGTTCAGGCATTCCACCGCTAGCGCCATGGCTTCCAGGTATTGACCCTTCGCCAGGTGCTCCTCGATGAGATAGTGTCGATCGCCGAAGCAAAAGACATTTCTCTCAATGCGGTATGCAGGGTAGCCACCAGTCCAGTCTCGGCGGACACCACTTCTTAGGCAGACTGCTTTCAGCATTTGATGGCTGCCGAAATCCATCTGCCAATCGCCCAAGTCGTAGGTCTCACCACGGTAATGGTGAGAAGCTCGAACGATAAGGCGGATCCGTTCGTTGACCACTTGCGTAGCCATGACGCCCGGCAGCTGCAGAATGCGGTCGAATTCTTCGCCCGCGATCTGTTCATTGACAGCTGGCTCGGCGGTCTCCATGGCTTCAGCCAGTCGACGCTCTTCAGCGCGAAGTTCGTTAAGCCGCTGTTGTGAGCGACGCAACTTCTCTCCGTACTTTTGAGCTTTCGCCTTGATCTCCTCGATCGTGTCCTTGACCGTGTTGTACGCCGCTTGGCGTTGTTCGGCAGACTTGCGAACTCGAAGCTCGGTATAGAGTGTTCGAGCTGCTTGTGGTGCCGACCGGTAACCTTCCTGGACGGGCTGAACGCGCCGCTGTGGCGGTGTCTCGGCGATCGGTAGATCGTCTTCCACAACAGCCGGCAATGGCGTTGGTTCGACCGGTCTAACTGGATCTGAAGTGAGCTTCATGTACAGAGCGCCACCCGCCATCACCACCATGAAAATCGGTCCGGCACCAATCGTAAACACGAAAGGCCAAACCTTCTTCCAGGGCAGATCGGCGAAGTAGAACAGTTGTCCTCTGTTCATTGCCTCGTTGTCAGCCTCGACGGCGTACGACACTAGGCAACACACACTCAGGAAGCACCACATAATCAGCAGTCCCAGCCAGCCATATACGATCTTGGCATAGCCGCTGACTGACCAAAAATGGGTGTCCAAGTGAATTGGCTCACCAGTTCGAGCAGTTTGGTCGATCTGATTCCACTGATAGTCGGTCAAATCGAGATAGCTGCTACCGCTGATGCGACTAGACCGTTCGTCGACTGCCTCGAATTGCTTGGCGACAGTTCGTCGCTGTTGCAACATGGCATGCGATTGGTCCTTCGCGTCTGAACCGTAGGAGTAGAAAATCTGCTCCATGGCTACACGCTTGCTGGCATAGTGGTTGTTGTCCCACTGGCAAAGGCTGTGTACAGCGAGGGCAAGTGCGCCGCCGATGATTAACACAGCAAATGCGACGAATACGCCGTTGCCGACATACTCGAAGAAACCCTCGAAATTCAAGGGTCGCTGTCTTCGCCTTGCGGCCATAATCCCTCCACTCTTTTGGCTTCGACTTTCGGTTGACCATGCACGATGCTCAAACCAAAGCCGAAGCTAAAGGGGTCAGGATATGACCTATTCCTCCAAATTGTCAAAAAACAAAGACTAACCCTCACGAGCAGTCTTCTAGGTATATTTTATCAGATTTTCTTAATTATAGCAAGGATTTTGTAAGTGTTATTTCTCTTTTCTGAGTGTACTTTCGTCCTTTTGGACTCATCAGCATAACCGTACAGTTATGGAGTACTAGCGTGGGCATGTTGATCTGTTCGGAGAGAATCGTGATAACACGACACTTCATCCTACTAGGATCAACATAACCCACGACCGGAATTTCCGGATTTATCTGATTTATTTAGGCATCAGACTGCCGATGAAAAGAGATGTGACGCTACTGCGCCGGAACGACGACCGAAGACTGGCCACCTGGAAAACAGGTGAAGCCTGCCGGCAGAACGCCCGTCTTGCCCTCTTGAGCAAGCTCGTTGATCGTGTCCAGACACTTGGATGTCAGGACATTGGGGTTGTGCGACAGCGAGGCCGACAACTTCTGGTTGGCGGTGGCCTGCGCTTCAGCGGTCAAGATGTTCTGCTTGGCAATGCGCGTTTGCGCGATAGCAGCCTGGAACTGGCTGAGCTTGCTCTCGGTGCTGTTGTCGTAGTAGACAATCGTGATGTTCACGCTGAGCACCTCGACTTGGCTGCCGATGGTCTTGTCCAGCTGCGCCTCAACCTGTTGGTCGAGCTCGGCCTGGTTCTCATCACTGCTGACCGACGACGTTGGGGTGTCGACGCCAGCCTTGATGTCTGCGGCCTGCTTTGCCAATGCGGCCAAGGGGTCGTACGTCCTGAAGACCTCGTTGAGGGCTGCCTTGTTGGCCGGATCGACCAGTTTGGCACTGACCTCGTTGAAGTCACTGTAGTTCTTGAACAGCTCGTCGCCCGCCCCTGGCTTGATACGCCAGCGAAGGATGTTCTCCACGCAAGCAACCGACTGGTTGGCGATTCGGACGTTGGTGCAGTCCGAACGAGTGGTGTTCTGCTCGGTTTGGATTCGAGCGTTGAACTCCGTGACCTTGGCCCACGGGGCGATCATGTGGAAGCCGTTGCTCAGCTCTCCGCTTGGGTGACCGAACTCTGTGACGATGCCGATGTTGCGGGCCGACACGACGGTCATCGAGGAGAAGAACATGAACACACCCACGAGACACCACAGCGCGATGCTGACGTACTTCAGCACGTTGCGAATGTCGCTGTGCTGTAGGGCGTCGCCGTAGCTGTTGGTGCGAGGCTTGGCTTCAGGGTTCTTCTTGATCCAACGTGCCATCGAGACCCATGACAGAGTCACGATCAGACCGATCACAGCGAAGATAATCGCCGCAATGAAAAGACCGGGCATTGCCCACCTTCCTGGTTATGGCTGCTGGACTTCCCAGTAGCACTTACTACATTCAAGACTGCTTGAACAGACTAAGCGCTACTGGTTACTCACATCTCTCTGTAAAGGTTCGGACTCGATGTAACTCAAGTCTAATATCATTTTAGCATAAATTATAAAAATAGTCAATAGCGCAGAACGGGGGTAGAATGTTAAAATGAAGTCATGCAAGACAGTATTTTTACGAAAATTATTAGAGGTGAAGTTCCCTGCCACAAAGTCTACGAAGATAAGTATGCCTTCGCCTTTCTGGATATTTACCCTGTTCAGCCTGGGCAGGTCTTGGTGGTGCCGAAGAAGCAAGTGGGATTTGTATGGGATCTACAAGATGTTGATTATCAGGGGTTGATGCGAGCGGTGCAACTGGTTGGTCGCCGTATCAGGGAAGCTTTTCCCGAAAAAAGCCGGGTTGGCGTCATGATTGAGGGTTTGGATGTGGCCGATCATACCCATGTCAAAGTCTTCCCCTTTTCTACTTCAGAAGAGTATCGTAAGCATCCCGATATGGTCGGAGAGCCAGATCACGAAGCGTTAGCCAAAATTGCCGCCAAATTAGCGTTTTAAGATGGATTCTAAGGTACAATAGCGCTATGGATCTGTTATACTCGATATTTTTTGGTGCCGGGGTAGCTGGTTTTGCGTACACCAAGATGGGGCGTCGCCTGGGCTATTCAAACACTCAGAATCTCTGGACCGTCGTTGCCATTACATTCGTGCTGGTGACGATTTTCTTCTACACCATCATGGCTGTAGTGCTCGGTATCAAATAACCATTTGATACTAATTATTTGGCCAGAACACCGACAATTGGTATTATATGGCTATGGACGAGAAGGGGTTGGGGCAGCGGTTACAGGCGGCGCGACAAGCGGCCGGTTTAACGCAGCAACAACTTTGCCAACAGGCTAATTTAAGCTTCTCAACACTTACAAAAATCGAGCGCGGGGCTATCAAAGCACCCTCGATTTTCACTGTCCAATCTATTGCAGTAGCCCTTGGCCAGAGTCTGGACGAGCTCGTAGGAGCGGCTCCCAGTTCTGGTAAGCAGTTTCAGAAGACCAAAAGCGGCGTGAGTTTCGTGTATTTCGATGTTAACGGCTGCTTGGTGCACTTTTATCAGCGGGCTTTTGCCGAGCTGGCCAAAGCCACTGGGGCCTCTCCAGATATGGTTGAATCAGCCTTTTGGCACTACAACGATGAAGTTTGTCGGGGTGAAATCAGCATTGAGGAGTTTAACCGTCACTTGGCTGAACGATTAGGGGTGGAATCAGTCGACTGGCTGCAAGATTATCTGGAAACCGTCGAGCCCATCGCCGAAATGCAAGAAGTATTACGCTGGGCCGCCGAACGCTATCAGATTGGTCTACTGACCAACATTATGCCCGGACAACTGGCTGCTATGCGCCAATCCGGCGCCCTTCCCGATCTAGCATATGACGCTGTGGTGGACTCTTCGGTGGTACATGCTATCAAACCAGAGCCCCACATTTATGAGGTGGCCCAACAGTATACCGGTGTCGCGGCCTCTGAAATTCTCTTGGTTGACGACTCACGAGTTAATCTAATGGCCGCCGAAAAGCTCGGTTGGCATGTGCTGTGGTTTGATGACTCTCGCATTGAAGAATCCGTGCAGCGCGTCCGCGAAGCGCTGTCTGCCTAAACGTCGAAACGCTTGATTTCTTGCTGGATGCTTTCCAGAACTGATTGGGCTTCGGCAAGCTGAGCTTTGGTCTGATTAACGATGGCTGCTGGGGCGTTTTGGATGTAGCTTTTATTGGCTAAACGCCCTTCTAACTGCTTGATAACGTCGGCTTGTTGGTCACGCTTCCCTGTTAATTCGCTCAAATAAGTCTTGGCAGTGGCGCTGTCGATATCCAGCCAGCAGCGATAGGAAGTGCTCGTCAAGAATAAGCCAGTGCCATCTTGCACTTCTGCCACCTTTTTTAGACCAGCTAAGCGCTCAATCATCATGGCGTTGGTG
>DASZUC010000047.1:0-14129 GCA_035547775.1 Saccharimonadales bacterium (SeqCode)
AAAATGGTACATCGGTGTAGTACAGGGTGGCGCCGCTAATTTTCAGGGCTCGGGTAATATAACGAGCCTCGGTGACAATTTGCTGGATGTCAGCAAAAACTTTGGCTTGAGCTTTATTGCTAGGCAAGATGTCGTTAAGAGTTTGTTTGGCCAGAATGGAATCTTGCTCCCAGGCCAGTGTCTGCCAAATGGTTTCTGTCACAAAGGGAGCGAATGGATGGGCCAGCACTAAGACTTGCTCCAACAGGTACGCTAACAGAGGTTTATTCGGCTCGGCTTTACTGGCTTCAATATACCAGTCTGCTAGATCATCCCATACAAAGTGATACAACTTTTCGTAAGCTTCGCTGAAACGGTAGTCGTCTAGGCTCTTGCCCATAGCCTTTTGGGTTGTCTGTAGCCCGTTGAGTATCCAATGATCAGCCGAGGATATTGGACTGGCCCCTTCCCCGCTCACTTCATCACCCAGCACGCCCTCGATGTAGCGCGCAATGTTCCAGAGTTTGTTACAGAAATTGCGGGCACCCACCAGTTTGCTTTCATCGTAGGGCCGATTCATGCCAGCTGATTCGTCGCTAATAATACCCATGCGGAAAGCATCGGAACCAAACTGCTCCACTTTTTCCATGGGATCAACCACATTGCCCTTACTTTTGCTCATTTTTTGACCATGTTCATCTTGAATCAGGCCATGGAGGTAGACATCTTTGAAGGGCACTTCCCCGTTCAAATACAGCCCAAACATCAGCATGCGTGACACCCACGGGTAGAGGATGTCGGCCCCAGTTTCCATCACTGATAAGGGGTAAAAAGTCTTGAAATCGTCACTGTTCGGATAGTCAAGTGTGGCGTACGGCCAGGAGCTGCTGCTGAACCAGGTGTCGAAGACATCGGGATCGCGATGGTAGGTCTTGCCGTCGATCTCGAGGATTTCTTGATCCACACGTTCGTCGTAAATCCAATCGTCACTGTCATCCACATTCTGGAAAGCCGGGATCGGGATTCCCCAGGCAATTTGACGGCTGATATTCCAATCATGCAGACCTTCCAGATAGCGAACTAACTGGTTTTGACGGCTCTTCGGGAAGAACTTCAACTGATTCGTTTCGAGTGCTTTGATAGCTGGCGTGGCCAGTGGCTGCATGTCGATAAACCACTGTTCCATCAGCATCGGCTCAATCACTGTGCCGCATTTGTAACACTTGCCAATGCGGTTCTGGTAGTGCTCATCAACTTTGAGTAATAACCCCTGCTCTTTCATTGCTTCCACTACAGCCTTGCGAGCGTCCATAATGCTCAGTCCACGGAAACGGCCAGCTTTTTCGTTCATGGTGCCGTCGTGATTAATTACCCGCACGGCTGGCAGATTGTGGCGTTGGGCCACTTCCCAGTCGTCAAAGGAGTGCGCTGGGGTGATCTTCACGACCCCAGTGCCGAACTTCGGGTCGACCATTGCATCGGCAATCACCTGCACTTCAAATGGTCCATTAACTCCTTCAACCGTAATCACCTGCCCCACATACTTCTGATAGCGCTTGTCATCGGGGTGGACGGCTACGGCGGTGTCGCCGAACTTGGTTTCCGGGCGAGTAGTGGCCAGCTCAAATGGTCCGTATTTGATGTAATACAACGGCGTTTGAGCTTCTTCGTAGGCGACTTCAATATCCGCAAAACCAGTCCGGTGATGCGTACAGTAATTCACTAAGCGCTCACCTCGGTAAATCAGCCCTTCATCCCACATTTTCTTGAAGGTAGCATAGGCAGTTTTGATGATGCGCGGATCGAGGGTAAAGGTGTAATGCTGCCAATCTACACTTGCACCTAGGCGGCGAATTTGACCCTCAAAATTCTCCCGATTCTCCTGAACGAAATCCCAAATTTGGCTGTAGAGCTCTTCACGTGAAAAATCGAAACGACTCTTCCCTTCAGCTGCCAAACGCTTTTCATACACTACTTGAGTCTCAAAGCCGGCGTGGTCGGCACCTGGCACAAATAGGACGTTCCTACCCTGCTGGCGCTGATAACGAATCAGAATATCTTCTAAGCCGAGCGTTAAGCCATGTCCAAGGTGTAAATTACCATTGGCGTTTGGTGGTGGAATAACGATGGTATACGGTTTGCCCTTCCCGGTGGGCGCAAAGGCGCCACTCTTTTCCCAGAGCGCGTAGATGTCGTTTTCGTAATCTCCCGGCGCATAGGCCTTCGGTAACTTCATAGCCACCATCATACCACCTCTGTAATATTTGCGGAACTTGAACAAAAGCCGAACTACATTGTTAAATTGGGTGCGATTGCGAGTGTATAGGGGTCAGCAGTGGGCTGGCCGGCCTTCATGTGAAAACAGCCGAGCGTGGCAATCATAGCGCCGTTGTCGGTACAGAGTTTCATATCAGGGTATTCAATAGGTAAGGGGAGTGCTTCCGCTAGTTGGCGTCGTAGCTCTTGATTGGCGGCTACGCCACCAGCAATGATCACGGATTTAGGCTGGAACTCTTCATATGCCTGTTTAGCTTTATCGACGATGGTTCCAACGGCTACCCGCTGGAAGCTAGCGGCAATATCGGCTTTCTGAGCGTCAGAGAGGCGTTCTGGCAGCCGAGAGGAGGGGAAATCGTAACTTTCCCCGATTTGGGCTTGGGCGAGGCGCAAAACGGCTGTTTTCAGGCCGGAAAAGCTAAAATCATAGCCTGACATCTTGGCTTTCGGGAGTGCAAAAGCGCGATCATCTCCTTCCAGGGCAGCCTTGCTCACCGAAGGACCACCAGGGTAGGGCAGTCCCAGGATTTTGGCCACTTTATCAAAAGCTTCACCGATGGCGTCATCTTGAGTACGTCCCAGTAAAGTGTAGTCAAAGTGATTACGAAACAGGGCAAGTTGGCTGTGACCGCCAGAGACGATCACCGCTAGGAGAGGGAATTGAGGCGGGTGAGCAGGGAAGGTGTAGCGTACTCCGTCATCTTGAGCCTTGGCGAGAGATCTTGTTTGTGTTTGAGGAAGATTTCTCGCTTCGTTTGAAATGACAGGTTGGAGGTTTGGCCCAGCGGATGTCAGGAAGTTGGCATAGACATGGCCCATAACGTGATTACAGGCGTAGAGTGGTTTATTGTAAACGACGGCCAAAGTGCGAGCTGTCAAAACACCGATCAACAGGGAACCACCCAGTCCAGCACCGTAGGTGACGGCAATCGCATCAATCTCCTGCCAAGTACAGTGTGCTTCATCGAGTGCTTGTTGGATCACCGGCAAAATCACTTCTATGTGGCTGCGGGCGGCAATTTCAGGTACAACGCCACCGTATTGGACGTGCAGATCGGCTGAACTGGCCACAATATTACTCAGCAAGCGCTGGCCATCTTCTACGACGGCAGCTGCGGTTTCATCACAACTGGTTTCGATTCCTAATACTCTCATAGTTGATTGGATCCCAGCGTGCGCTGGGATGACGGGGGTGGTTACAGTATACTGAATGGCATGAATCCACGGAAAATTGTTAAAAAACTGATCCCTGAAAGTTTGTTCGAAAAAATTGAGCCAACCGGCCACCTTATAGAGGCGTTTGTGCGTCATCTGCTGGCTGGTTTCCCTGGCCGTGGCCTCAAAGTTATTGGTGTAACTGGCACGAACGGCAAAACTTCAACGTCGTTCTTAATTCACCAAATGCTCACGGATGCGGGCTACAAAACGGGCATTATGACCACGGTAGCTTACGGGGTAGGAGACGACATTAAAAACCAGGTCCAGCATTACACTAATGTACCGGTGCCAGAGTTAATTCGTCGTTTGAAGTGGATGCGCCAGCAAAAAATTGATTGGCTGGTGCTGGAATCGACCAGTCAGGGTTTGGTGCAACACCGCTTGTTTGGCGTGCCGTATTCAGTGGGTGTGCTGACGAATATCACGCATGAGCATCTGGACTACCACAAAACTTTCGAACGCTACATCGAAGCCAAGCGGCTGCTATTTAAACGTGTGGCGCGCAATCGACATGGCTTACAAATCGGTATTGCCAATGGTGATGACCCGAACGGTGCTTACTTTGCCAATGCTACGCCACACCCCGTACTCTACGGGTTAAAGGCTGGCGATGTGCGGGCCGAAAATGTCAAATTGAGTCCAACCGGCAGTGATTTTACAGTGGTGGCCGGTGCTGACACCTACCAAATTCACTGTAATATTCCTGGCGGATTCTACGTCAGCAATGCCTTGGCGGCCGTCTGTGTGGGCCGAGCCTTAGGTCTCAAGCCAGCCCAAATTGAAAAGGGCATTGCCGCTTTGAAGGGTGTCGAAGGTCGCATGACCACCATCGACGAAGGCCAAAAGTTCAGTGTTATTGTTGATTATGCCCACACCCCTGACAGTTTCGAGAAGTTATTCAGTGACCTCAAACCAGTGGTCAAAGGCAAATTGATTGTGATGTTTGGTTCTGCTGGCCGGCGCGATGAGGCTAAGCGGGCAGTGCAGGGTGAGTTGGCTGGCCGCTTTGCCGATGAAGTCATTGTGACCGAAGAGGATGATCGCGATGTTGACGGCCAAGCAATCATGGATCAAATTACTGGCGGCGCGGAAAAGGCCGGCAAAGTCCGTAACAAAAATCTGTTTTTAGTGCATGATCGTGAGGATGCCATTCAATTCGCTATCAATCGGGCCGATCCTGACGACACGGTGTTATTACTCGGTAAAGGACATGAAAAAACCATCGAACGCGCCGATGGTGAACACGAGTGGGATGAAATCGCCACCGCTCACGCCGCGCTCAAACATTAATCGTTGGGCTTGTACTCTGGCTGTGTATAGACACGCAGTTCAATTGGTGGCGCATCGTTCACTTCGGAATAAATAGCGCTATAGGGCTCGCCGTCGGGCCGAGTTACACCAGTAAATTCGAGAATTTTCTTTACGCCGACACGCTGTTGGTGCACGTTGTACACTTCTAAATCGTAGTGAATTGGTACAGCATCAACGAAGTTGCCATCAACCGGCACCAGTTCTTCGTCCATGAAGGCCTGTTGCACATGATCAATAGCTTGGTCGTAGTTCTCGATGCTATTGCCAAAACCAACGTAAAATAGTTTCATATATTGACTTTATTGTACGAAAGTAGTATACTTATGTCAAGCTAAAAGCAAACAAACAACAGATTAGCCATGGAATCACTCGACATCGCCCCCGCACCAACGCCAGAAGATCTAGCTCCCAAAGATCTTTCTGCTGACGACCCTTTTGATTATAAGATTATGGCACCGCAACGGGGCCATACCTACGTCGAAAATACCCCTGAATACCAGGAAAAATACATTTATATGTTGAGTCAGCTAGTAGATGACGCCATGGGCGATCCTGAAACCCGAGCCGACACGCTGGTTTTTCTAGATAAGTCTGCTCGCCCACTGGCTTGGATGATGCGCACCTTCTGGGATGAGATTGCACCCCAAGAGCGCGACCAAGAAACCGGCGAATTGCGGGTTATTCCCATGCCTAAAATGCGCTTTGCAACCGTCGATCGCCTGGAATGGCGCAAGGATCCTAAAAAGGAATTTATTGACGGCGGCGCCAAGGAGATTACTCAGGCCAACCTTGATGGCCTGCGAGCAATCTTTAGTCGTGACGACCAGCATGGGCTCGACCATGACAAAATTTATGTGATTGACGAGCAGTCTGAGTCTGGCGATACCCTTGATATTGCTAAGCAGTTGTTTACACAAGCTTTCCCAGATGCTACTGTCCGTGGCCGCTCGTTTATTCAGCACCCTTATGTCGACAATCCTAAAACTGGCGAACGCACCTACAAAATTCAAGAGATCCCACCATGGTATCCGTTAAAGAGTGCCAACATGACGCACCAAGATATTCGAGGCCGCGGTGTTTTTGATGCTATTCCGTACTATCGACGCAGTGATCGTTTTCGGGCTCGTTTTCCGGAAGAAAGTAACCAGTTCTTGAGCTCGCCACCTCGTACCGAACGAGTACTAACTGACGAAGAGGTCCAACAAGCTGACTTACTACAGATGGCCTTTAACGCTGCTAAAGATGATGCCGAGCGTAATCATTTAGCAGCACAACTTGAGCATATGAAGTTTTCTGAGAATGATCCGAAATCAGACCGGTTACGCAAAGAAATCGGTCGCATGTTAGTTGATTATCAGTCCGGTAAGCTGACCCCTTCGGTGGCTACCGAGCGTGAGACGGTTCGTGGCCTGCCAGTGGCTGAATATACCCAAGAACGTGACCAGGCTCGCCAAGAGCGGGCTCAAGCCTCTCGACGTCGCTAGGCGTTATCGAGGGTAAGAGTGGTGCAGCGGATGTAGCCGCCGCCTTTACCAAGTTCGTTCACTTCAGGAGTAATGGTGGCTAGGCCGTGGGCTTCGATAGCAGCCTGCAGTTCTGGGGCGTGAGCGCTCATAATCACCGTTTCGCCAGTGGAAACTAAGTTACAGGCAAAGCCAGCGGTGGCTTCAGCGTAGCTAACTTCAATCTTTTCTAGGGGTAGGGCACGGATTTTTTCCTGGCTTTCAGGGGTGAAAGCCTCAGGGCACCAAGCTATAAGATCGTCGCGCAGTACCGAAATGGCCAGATCGATATCGTAAAAGAAGCTGTCTGGCCAGCCCGAGAGAGGGTTGGTAACTGGCTGGCTATGTTCGTCGCGTTCGGGGATGGCTTCGAGCGAAATAACTTCGTAGCCAAGCTGTTCGGCCACAAAGGCATGCATGCGCGGATCGGTGCGATAATTCGAACCGGCTAACAGATAGTTGCCGCAGGGGAGGGCATCGCCCTGACCGCTGAAACGGTGCGGGGCTTTGATAATTTTTTTGCCTAGATCTTTCAGGGCCTGTTCGGCATGGGGTTCTTCGGCCTGGCGAGGCCCAGGTAAGCTAGACAAAATGACCGTGTCGCCTCGGCAGAGGCCCCAGTTAGCGGTGAAGATCCCATCCTGGCAGTCAGCCGGTGCTGGGGTGCTGATAATGTTAACGCCGGCTTGCTTGAGGGCGGCTTGAATGGCTTGGAATTCGGCCATGGCTCCCTTTCGATCGACGTCTTCGACGTGATGAGAGTAAGCGTTGAGGTCAACGACATCAAAATAGTCGGCACCAGACATAAGCACGGTGCGGTTGATAAGTGGCATTCGTCAAGTATAAATCATCAGAGGTAGTAGGTGAAGTTGGGTAGGCTTGCAATCTGCTGGTGACGGAGTATACTAATACCAATAATTTGCAAATTACATTAAAAGATAGTGTAGTTTGGAGTTATGTTTTTGGTGATCGTCGCAAGACTGATCCCAAGCACTTTAAAGATTGTGGAGTATTCGTGGAAGCCATCAGGGTCGGTTGCTAACGGACTTTGTTGGCTTCCACGGGGGAAGCTACAATGTGGTTTCACATTGTTCGCATTTGGAGGATCCGTGAGTCATACTCTCGGCAGGCACGAAGTAAAGCGTCAGGTCGAGCTGGCCTACGCCGAACGTGACGAGCAGTTTCAGCACCAGGTTGAAGAGGACCTGATGATGATGCTGCTGAGCACCAGAGGTATCACCTTCTTGCGGACGAGTTCTCTGCCAGCGCCCAAGACCCATAGACGTTGGCAACCACGTTCGGCCAGCACGCACCGACCGGTGCACGCTGATCCGCGCGCTCTACACGAGCGTCGCCATCGCCGACACGCCCATCATCAGACACTCGATCTGCGAGCGCAGGTCACGCAGTTGCTGGCACAAGAGCCCAGCGCCCTTTTCGCCTGATGATCATCTAGAACTTTTGCCGAGGGTCCGGGTGGCGTGCACATTTAGTGCCTGGCGTTTAGCCACCACCCGGACCCCTCGACCCCTTGCCTTACTTCCTTCTCCACAATCTTTCCTCACTTTTGCTGCTGACGACTCCGAAAGGGGTCTTTTTTAATGCCGTTTTAATGAGTGCTTGACAGCTGCTGATCAGGCTGGCTATTATGAAAGCTGATAATTAGCACTCTCATACTGACAGTGCTAATGCGTATCAGTTAAACGGGAGTCATGTATGAGTACACCTTTGCAGCCCTTGGGCGATTACTTGGTCGCTACACAAGAAGAAGCCGAAACAAAGACGGCCAGTGGTTTATATTTGCCAGATCAGGCCCAAGAAAAGCCTAAAACCGCCAAAGTAATGGCAGTTGGCAAGAATGTGACTGACGTTAAGGTCGGTGATCGTATTATTTACAAGAACGACTACGAAACTACCACTGTTAAAATCGCCAGCCAAGAATACATTGTGATTTACATGAAAAACGTCATTGCGACGGTGAAATAGGAGGGTATATGGCCAAGAAAGTATTTTATGATGACGATGCTCGACGCCGCTTACTTGGCGGTGCTGAGGTGTTATACAACGCCGTAAAGACTACTATGGGTCCGAAAGGCCGCAATGTGGTAATTAGCAAATCTTTTGGTAGCCCAACAGTGACGCACGATGGTGTCACGGTGGCCAAAGGGGTGGAGTTAGCTGATGTGGATGACGAAACGCTGGGCTACAAAGTTGGCGCCGAACTCATCAAACAAGCAGCTTCCAAGATGAATGACGTGGCTGGTGACGGTACTACGACCGTGACGGTGCTGACGTATCACATCTTAAATGAAGCCAATAAGCTGATTGCTGCTGGTCACAATCCAATGCAACTGCGCAAGGGCCTGGAAGCTGCTGCTACCGAGGTTATTGCAGCTTTGGGTAAACTGGCTGAGCCGATTGAAGGTAAAAAATCCCGCGTGGCAGAAGTGGCGACGATTAGCGCCGGCGATGCTGAAATTGGTAACTTGATCGCTGACGTGATCGACAAAGTGGGTAAAGACGGCGTAGTGACGGTAGAAGAAGGTCAAGGCCTGCAACTTGAAGCTGAGGTGGTGGAAGGTTTTACGTTTGATCGTGGTTTTGTGAGCCCTTACATGGTGACCGACACGGCGCGTATGGAAGCGGTCTACGACAAGCCAGCAGTGGTGATTACCGATAAGAAAATCTCCAGCATTCAAGAGTTCCTACCTCTATTAGAGAAGTTGGCTCAGGCTGGTAAGAAAGACTTGGTGTTGATTGCCGAAGATGTTGAGGGTGAAGCGCTCGGCACTTTGATTTTGAATCGTTTGAAGGGCGTCTTTAACACCGTGGCCATCAAAGCACCGGCTTTTGGTGATCGTCGCAAAGACATTTTGAACGACATTGCCATTTTGACCGGTGCTGAAGTAGTGAGCGAAGATCGTGGCATGACCTTTGAGAACGTTGATTTGGACGTGGTTGGTTCGGCCCGTCGCGTGATTGTAAACAAAGATGAGACAACCATTATTGAAGGTGGTGCTAAACCGGCTGAGGTAACGGCTCGCATCAAACAAATTGCAGCCCAGGCTGACGCCGCCAGTAGTGAATACGACAAGGAAAACTTGGAGAAACGCCGCGCTGCTCTGTCCGGCAAGGTGGCGGTAATTAAGGTTGGTGGTGCGACTGAAACGGAAATTGAAGAGAAGAAATTCCGGGTTGATGATGCGGTGCACGCGGTGAAAGCAGCGCTGGCCGAGGGCATTGTGCCTGGTGGTGGCGTGACGCTGATTAATTTGGCTAGTGGCGTCAAAGCTGATGGTGCTGATTCAGAGGCGGCCGGGGCGCAGTTACTCAAAAATGCGCTGGAACAGCCGTTTCGTATTTTACTAACAAACTCTGGCTTGAACTCCGATGAATGGTTGCCCCAAGTGAAGGCCGGCAAGGCTGGTTATGGTGTGAACTTGGTGGATCCAAAGGGTTTGGTTGATTTGAAAGCCAACGGGGTGGTTGACCCAGTTCGTGTCACTAAAGAGGCGATTCAGAACGCTGTGAGCATTGCTGGTACGGCCATGACCATGGGCGCACTGGTGGCTGATGTGCCTGAAGCGAAGTCTGCAGCACCTGAGATGCCGGGTATGGGTGGTATGGGCTTAGGCATGTAGCCTTTGTCATCCTGAATTCATTTCAGGACCCATGCGAACATAGACCCTCTCACCTCGTCGTCCCGGTGCAAACCGGGATCTCCCTTTCTCTTTCCTCCCTCTCAGGAGGCGGACCTCTTTCCTAAAGTCTCAATGAACTCTTCTTTCCTTGTTCTTTTTCTACAAAAAGAACCAAAAACTTTCCGGCCGTCAGTCACTCTTGGGCTACTGTTGTTGTGTGCGACAACGAACTCGACGAACGTAAAACCAGATAACTCTGGTTTTACTAAGTCTCGCTACAATTGTTGTCACTACACAACAGTAACGCCAGGACTGACTTCCATGGCCGGAGTAATCGCAGCTAATTACTAAAGTCTAGGGGCTCACCGCTAGTTCTAGCTATTGGACCAACTGAGGTGGGCGGTAGTGGCTTGGTTGGGGGTTGATTCGATACTAATGTCGCCACCAAGGTAGAGCATGATCAGTTTGTCGAGGTAGAGACTGAAGCCCATGCCCTCGTGGTTAAACTCTTCAGCACCTTCAGCTTTAAAGAACGGCTGAAACAGCTGCGATAGTTTGCCAGCTTCAATGCCGTTGCCGTGGTCAGTAACATCGAGATGGTTCAGGTGTTTGCTGGTCGTGGCTGCTACTGATACTTTGCCATCTTTAGGACTGTAAGAAACAGCGTTATCCAGAACGCTCTGGAGCACCAGGGCTAACAGATCAGGATTCTGCGTGGCCAAGTGCGTATCTTGCTGCAGTTCCAGGCTGACACCGGCAGCTTCAGCTTTTGGACCAACTTTTTGCAGAGCTCGGTTATAAAGTGAGCTGGCATCAACAGCTGTGTAGGGCAGGGTACTGTGGCTGCCTTTGAGGTGAGAGGCGATGATCAAACGGTTGGTGAGATCCTTGAGTTGGCCTTCGCCCTTGGTGATAAACTTGGTTTCATTGCCAACCGGTAATTTAGCGGTAACAGTACTGAGTTTGGTCAGCTCCGTTTGCAGGGTGACAGAAGCTTCATTAATCACTTTGTCGCGGGTTTGATCGATCATCTCTTGTTCGGCCAGGATGTTACGCGAGTAGGCGTTGTCACGACGACGCAAATTAACACGGCGGTAAAGCTGGTAGGATGAGAAGCCAATCAAGCTGTAGGTGGCCACCTGGATAATTTCGTTGGTAGTACCGGCGCTATAGGCTGTAGCGTGGTTGGCTAGGTACACAAAGGCAAAAACAAAGCCACCGCCTAGTACTAGGGGTAGCCAGAGGCGTAGCACAGCTGAGCGTGAGCGTAAACTCAGTGGTTGAATGGTAGTGCCAGCAGCGTTAACCAGGGGATCTAGATCGGCGCTGACGGTTGACTCAACAGCGGTACTAAAGCTTTTGATGGTGGTCTGGAGTTCGGTAACTAATTCTGGCGATACAGTTGGTGGCTTTAGCATTTCAGCACCACTGCGAATCATAGTAAGCGGCGTGCGGAGGTAGTGCGAAACCAGCTCAATGAGGTTAGCTTTAGCTTCGTTGACGGCTTGCTCGTGCTTAATTAATTCATCCAAGTTGAGTTTTTCGGCAATTTCACGCTTGGTTTGTAACAAGAGAACGAGGGCATTGGCCGCCAAAATGAGGAAGATAGTGTAGGGCAGGCTGTAAATAACCGGTTCGGGTAGGTTCTGGACAAAATGTTTGAGTGAAGCCGTTAGCCGACCTGGCAATTCCAGGGGGTGGGCCAGAGTACCAAGAAAACTTCGGTGGGGGTAGCCACCTGAGCCAGAGTTTGAACCAGTGCCAGAGGTGGTGCCACCACCTCCGCCGCCACCACCATTGTTGGCAGCATGGTCAATAATCACATTATATGTGTAGGTTTTTGCTTGATCATTTTGATCGGTAACGACTACTGTTACTTTGGTGCCAGGGATTTGATTGGGAATCCACAACCAACTAGCGGAACCGTCAGTCTCGGGCTCCTCAGTGGCTTCAAGTTGGTCATTAATGGAGAATTCAACTTGTTTAAAAGTAGTACCTTGGCCGTTTAGGGGGGTAACCGTAATGGTGTAACCAGTGTCAGGGATGTGTTGGCCATCGGTTAGGTTAATGGCGACTTTCAGACCAGAGGGTAGGGTAGGTTCGGAAGGGCCACCGCCACCGCCATCAGTGGGCGGAGTACTGGTGCCACCACCTCCGCCGCCACCGCCACCACCACCGCCACCGGAGTCGGGACAGTCGGTTTCATACTGACAATCACTGTAACCGCCGGTGCCATAGGTTGAGGCTGCGGCCGTACCTACTGATAAGAAAACTGGTAATACGAGCAGTAGCGGTGTGATCAAAAGTTTGCTGAGCTTTTTGTAACTACGCATCGCCTTTACTTTCGTATTCATCTCGCACCTCTAGCTCTCGCTAGGTTTAATCTTTGCCGCCACCATAAGCGCTCGAACCATAGCCCATCTCTTGATGACGAAGGTGGTGGTCAAACGATTTGCCGGTGAGCAAGTGAATGATGGTCGAGAGTCCCATAACAGAGGCCAGGCCGAGGCCGAGCGTCGCCAAGAACTCTTTGCGCGTCATTTCAGTTTGCAGCAACGTTGTAACTGGTTTGTTCATATTTTTGTTTATTTTGTTTTTAGTTTTTAAGTGACACTATCAGTGTAATTATCTATACCATTACTGTCAAGCTTATGCTTGAGTTGGACGAGGTGTGCTGGGCGGCAAGAAGTCGAAATCGGTAAAGCGACGTTGGCGCCGCATATCGAGTGCGGTCATAGGGCGCAAGGTAGGTGGTTGCGGTTTTGGTTGGGGTGCTTGTGGCTGCAGACCTATGCGAGCAGGGGGGCGAAAATCCATCACGACCCCGCGGGCTGGGGCGGCAACAACTGGCTCGGGCAAACTTGCTTCGATAGCGGCAGCTGCTAACTCTGTGGCGATCGGTCGCGATACCGGTGGCGGCAGAATGGTGGCCTTTGGTGCATTGCGCTTATTGGCAATCATCACAAAGAGGATACCAACCTGGTACATGATGATAAACGGCCCGGCCACGATTAATTGGCTGAGGATATTTGGTGAGGGATTCATCAGTCCCGCCAAAACAAAGGCAGCCAAGATAACCCAGCGCTCTTTGCGGAACAGAGCGGAGGGTTTGAGTGGCTTGATGCGATTGATAGAGAGCAAGATGATCGGTAATTGGAAAAGTAGGGCTGAGCCTAACATGTAGGCCATCACAAAGCCGAGGTAGGATTGGATGGTAACTAGTGGTTTGATTTGAATGGTAGTGAACTGGTGCAGCAAGAAGTGGAGGGCCGAGGGCAAGCCAATAAAGTAGCCAAAGACAATACCAACCACCGCGAGTAGGCCGCTCCAAGCGCTCGCAATGAGAATAAAGCGCCGCGAGCCGTGCTTAATGACAGGCTCAAGAAAAGCCAGCAGCTGGTAGAGTGCTACGGGAATACTGAGGGCAATGCCGGTGTAAATACAGATACGGAAGAGGAAATCGATGCCGCCACCCGGGCTGGTATAGATAAAGCTTTGGCCATGAGCCGGTTTGAGCAGAATATTAACGAGATGTTGCTCAACTGCATAGGCAGCACCGCCCCACAACAGCACTGACGCGGCGACTTTGTATAATCGCCGCTGCAGTTCGTGGAGGTGCTCAGCGAACGGTAGCTTCCGGTGTTCGGAGCCGCTGCTACTGGACGTGGTTCTCCTGTGGCTGGTTGTTTTCTTTTTGTGTTTCATTCACATCGCCAGTCAGCCCTTTACGCAGTTCGCGGGCTGATTCACCCAAAGACTTGGATAGTTCCGGTAATTTCTTGGCACCGAATAAGAGCAAGATGATTACCAGGATGATTATCAGATCAAATGTACTGAAATCACCAATTGCAAAATTGCTTAGCATAACCTTAGACCTCACTTTTTAATTTTTTCGCTCGCCTCGTTTTACGAGGGGTCATTTGTATAGTAAAGCTTAACCGAAAAAAAGCCAATAGGCAACTGGGGTGGGCAAAATTGCATTTTGCGCATTGAAAACTCTTATGGCTGATCTATAATTAAGAGGAATCTTTTAGGGGATTTTTTAGGAGTAACACAAATACCATGACCCGCCTCCCCACACCCGGTGGTGACAACGACATTTGGGGCGATCTGCTCAATGACTTCCTGGATGTCGAACACAACCCAGATGGCAGCCTGAAGAATGTCGCCCGTCCATCTGATCTAGTTCCCAAGCTCGACA
>DASZUC010000048.1:0-6777 GCA_035547775.1 Saccharimonadales bacterium (SeqCode)
TGTGGTGATTTTTCCTAATGGTCAGAATTTGACCAGCGAAGCCCAGGCCGCCTTACTTAAGACCCTAGAAGAACCACCAGCCGGTAGCCGACTAATTATTACGGTTGATCAGGCTACCAGTGTCTTGCCGACGGTGCGGTCGCGCGCACAAGCTGTGGCGGTTTTGCCACCATCCAAAGCTGATCTTATCAAGCATTTTGCTAGCGAAGGTTTTGACGAAGCAGCGATTGAACGAACCTACAGTTTGAGTGGTGGCCTGCCAGCATTAATGCATGCTTTACTCAGTGACAGCGAACATCCCTTGTTAGCCGCCGTAGAAGTAGCTCGTGAGTTATTACAGGCTACTATGTTTGAACGACTAGCGCGCATTGATGAGCTAGGTAAGCAAAAGCAGCTCTGCCGCGACACTTTATTTATCTTGCAGCAAATGGCTAGCATTGGCCTCAAAAAAGCTGACAGCAAGGCTGCACAGCGCTGGCAAGCGGTGTTGACGGCTGCGTACCAAACCGAAACAGCGCTGGCTACGAGCGCCCAGCCGAAATTGGCACTGACGCATTTAATGCTCAATTTTTAACCAGCCTAGTGTATACTTGGGTGCATAGTGTACGGCTTATTAATCGTAGTGGCTTTTGGGGTACTAGCGTACTACAGTGCGCGAGTTCATGATGATGAATTTGCTAACGTGTCGCGGCGCGTTGGTGATCGTTTGGGCAAGCTCTGGGACATCGCTCACCAAGGTATGCGTGAGAATCGCTTTTTGCGAGCCGAGAAAGCCTTACTAACTATTCTCAAGATTGACGAGAAGAATGCAGCTGCCTATAACCGCCTTGGTATCTTATACGCCAAGCAAAAAGAGTTTCGCGATGCTATTGACTGCTTTGAAATCGCCAGCTCCATCGAAGCTACACCATCCAGCCTGCACAACCTCGGCCTCATTTATTACGAAACAGAGAACTATGAAAAGGCCGCTGTGGCTTTTGAACAGGCGCTCAAACTTGAAGACAATCTGGCAGCTCGCCATGTAGCTTATGCCAAAGTCCAAGAGAAGTTGGGTAATGACAAGCTCATGCTTCAAGAACTCGAAAAATCTGTCGAACTGGAGCCTAATAAGGAAACGTATGGCCTCTTATTTAAGGCGTACACCAGTCATGGCATGCAAGCTGAAGCCGATTTAGTGGCCGATCGCTTAAAGAAGCTGGGTAGCCCAGCTGGCCGCCCGAAGCGCATGCTACGTGCCAAACGCGTCGTGGTCTAGGACTGACTGCAATAAGTATAAAAACATCTACTTTACGAAAAATACATATAGTGCTAAAGTTACTTGATTAATAGTACAGAGGAACTATGGCTTATAATCGCAGAGAGTTTTTACAGTTTGGTTTAAGTATTGCTGTGGGACTTGGCGGTGGCGCAGCCATCGAAGCGCACACCGACGAAGTCGCAAGGGGTAAAATTGTAACCGCCCAAGCGTGCTACGAGCAGTATAAAGACGTCGACGCTACAATTACCCCAGGCACGCTTAAATGCTTGAGCGATGGCGTACCTGGCGGACGTGAAATTCATAGCCACGTCCTACATGTTGGGCAGCCAATTGAGTATGTCGAGTCATATATACGTGCTCAGCAAGCTGAAGCAAACGATATTGAGCTGAATCGCCTACTGGGTTGGACACTGTTAGCTACAGTCGTGGGCGCCGGTGAAATGGTTTATGACTTTGTTCGTGACTAGCGCTCAATGACGGTTGTTAAATAACCTCTGTTTTGGTACACTATTTTGGTTATTCGGGCCACCTTAGCTCAGCTGGCTAGAGCATCAGTTTTGTAAACTGAGGGTCATCGGTTCGAATCCGATAGGTGGCTCCACAGGAAAATGCTGACAGTTGGCTAGCAGGTATTTTCCGAGGAAGCAGCCTATACCGTAGGTATAGGTGGCTCCACAGGAAAATGCTGGCAGTTCGCTGGCAAGTATTTCGGTGAAAGCGTGGCCTATTAACAATTTGCAGGGATGACGGAGCGGTCAATCGTACCTGACTGTAAATCAGGCGGCCTTGTGCCTACGGGGGTTCAAATCCCTCTCCCTGCACCATATATGCCTCAATGTGCCGTTGTAGCTCAGGGGTAGAGCACTTCCATGGTAAGGAAGGGGTCACGAGTTCAAATCTCGTCAACGGCTCCAGTAGTGAGTACTGTAAAAATAATCACTGCCAATTGATTTGTAACTTGATGTAATGAGACCGTGCTTAGGCTATACGCCCCGCCATGCGAGTAGCGGTCAACTGAGATATAGGCACCAAATCCCGCTGTAATGAGCGGGATTTTTGCTACTCAGGGGTTGACATTTAAGATGGTGAGGATTAGCATAAGCGTTAGGTAAGAGTAAAATAAAAATTACGCTTACAACCAAGTTCTATGGTTTTCCTTGCAAGAGAAAACACCCGAAAAATACCAAGCTGATCACTTGGTATTTTTCATTTTGACAATTTTGTATTACTGTAAACATATGAGTTATGTTGAACGCGAGCTCCCCAGCATCGGAGATGCTTCTGTGACGGCTGTAATCGCTTCTCACAGACCAGACACCCTTGACTCTATTTATGCCGGCTGGGATGCTTACCCATACTTCTCTATGGAGATTAAAGGCGACGAAGACCCTTTTTATCTTATACGTTGGCCGACTGCCTTTGATCGCCTAGCTGCTTTAAAGGAAGTGGTAGCTTTTGGCCAAGAGCGTGGGGAGCCAGACTACATGGCCTACGTGGGGAAGGGCTGGCGAGAACACCTGAGCGAAGAGGAACTGGCTGCGGTGGCTATACACGCCACCAACTTAAGGGTCGAGTCGGCTACTGATACGCTGTCATGGCGCCTTCGGCAGGCGGATGAAGATGGTCTTAATCGGTTTGTAGTTTGGGCTGAACCTTTGTCGAAAGTGAGTCAATTCAATCACCTAATTGGCCGAACGGCGATCCAGGACATGATGCCAGTTTTAGAAACGGCTTTGCCTGCCCTCCAAATAGCCGTGGATACGTATGCGCCTATAATCGCGGGCTAGACGTGCGTAAGGTGTTTACAATAACTGCTCCATCTGTTAATATGTAACCCTATGGCTAAAAAAGGCGACAAGCGCAAGATTATTGGTCTCGTCTCGGAAGAGAGCGGCGAGCGCTTATACTACACGACTAAAAATACCATGAACACCCCTGAGAAGTTATCTCTGCGCAAATACAGCCCTAAACTCCGCAAACACGTAACGTTCACCGAAACCAAGAAAAACCTCGGACGCAACGAAGCGCCCAAGCGCTAGATAATACTCACCCGAGATAGTGGTTTTGTTTAACTTCTTTGAGTATGGTTTACTTTCGGCATGATTATTACTGCCGAACACCTTATCGATCCCCCAGAGTACCTTAGCCAGAACCCTGACGTGCTGGAACGTCTTGGTAATACTGCCGGCATTTTATCTGGCTTGGATTACGACGCGTTTATTTTGCCAGTTGAGCATGGACACAAGACAGGGCGTGTTGATACTCAAACGCACCCTGTGCTTGGCGCACTCTATACCGAAGGTAAAGCCTATGGGATTCAAGTAGGCACGGAGCAGGTTTATATGTGGTGGTTTCCATCTCCGACCGCCGCAAACGCTCTCAGCGAGAAGCTCGATATGGAGCCAGGTGTTGACGTTCTCAAGTTTGCCCATAGTCCACATGGTGATATCCCTGTCAGAGACTATGTGAAGCACCTAGCCCAAGGTGAATTCCCACAATCCACCAAAAAGGGTGAGTATAACTGGGGAGAGTTTAGTCACGATCGCAATGATGACCACGCACCTGGTGTTTTGTTGCTGCCACCTGCTGTAACAGGCCAGATTATTGAAGCAGCACAAGACAAAACTAATCGTCGCAAAGCCAAGCAGATCCGTCTAGCCAAGGAATTTGACTTGTCTAGCAGTACGTATTCGAAAATAGCGAAGATTGCCTGGGAATACATTGACCAGCCTGATTCAAGTGAGTTGCGAGTGAAGGTTAAACAAGCACGCTACACCACACTAGGAATTTATGACTCTTCCATTTGGGGTGGTTCGAAAATGATGACGAGGCGCTATTATGAGGTTGCCGATCTGGCGCTGGAACATATGCAGGGTCTCAAACCGAAATTGGAAGCGGCCAAAGCAGAGTTAGCTGTCGCTTGATTTCGACAGATCTAACAGCGTGTTGACCATTTCGGCATGGCTCCAGACCAGCGGCGTCACACCCAATGGTGAGGCGTTTTCTGGGTCAAATTGTTCACTCAGTACACCGCTAGGTAGTTCTCGGGCCAGTGCCCACTTCAGCAGCTCTTTGGCGCCCTCTACGTTGCCAACGGTGTTGTAGTACTGAGCTAACCACAGCGTGCTCACAATCCAGGGATTGCCGATGAATTGGCGCTTGGTGAGGAAATAATTATCATTTTCGTAGCGAAGAACTCCTCCTGAAGGTGAGGTGTTCAGGATACGCTGCTCGACATGCTTGGCTGTGCTGGTGAGGCGATCATCATCTAAAGGCAGCCCAGCGTACATAAAAGGCCCGTACAGACTAGAGATATCTAAGGTGTTATCTAGTTGAATATCACCGTTTTCAAGCAGCAGGAGGCCCTTAATAAAGTAGCCCTCAGCGTGGTAGAGCTTATCTAGATTGCCGCGGATGCTATCAGCCGTTTTGGCCCAGCGTACTGCATCATCTGGGGCTTCAACCAGCGTAGCCAGCTTGGCGGCTGTTTCCAGGCCTGCGATTACCGTACAAACAGTATAGGTAGTGGTGAGGAACTTTTCCTCCCAGAGGTCATAACTGGCGTGTGGCAAGCCCGTAGCCTCATCAATAAAGCGGCACATAAAGTTGGCGGCTGGTGAAATAAAGGTGTGGTAGAGGTTCTCAATGTAGGTTTTGTCCTGGCTGGCTTCGTAAAATTCACCAATCATGAACAGTACACCAGCGGTTTCATCTTCCTGAATCGCCAATTCGCGACGGCGACCGTGGACCAAGGGGTGCCACGTGCTGCCAATAGCTCGGTCAGGCTGATATTTGTGCATTAAGTAGCCATCACGGTGCATGGTATCGCGAGCAAATTCAAAGAAAGCTTTGGCTTCGTCGAAGTGACCCAACCGAATGAGGGGCCATAAAGCGTAGGCTGCGTCACGGGGCCAGCAGTAGCAATAATAGTCACGGCCGAAGTTAAAGATGCTAGAATCACCACTGGCTAGTACACTCCCGCGTTCATCACAGTGGGCTTTAATGATCAGTAAGCTGTGCTGCAGGCTTAAGCGATGGAATTCTGGTAAACTAACGTCGTTGCCTAGTAACCAGCGCTGCCAATGCTCGCGGGTATAGCTCAAACGTTCAGCCAGAGGAGCTTGTTTATAGGTGGCATGAATAGCTTCGGCGTCATTCTGGCTGGCAGCCGCCACAATCCAATAATCAACCGTCGTACTTTCATGAGCCGCTAAAGGACTGCGAAAGCGTAATACACTGTCAACTCCACCGTGCTCCACCGCGTTTTCAGACAGTTCACCGTCTTCAGCATCTAAGTAAGTGCCAGCTTTACCTTCAATGCCGTAGTTGCCAACAGCGTACTGGTCAAAATCTTCGCCGTTGGTGAAACGACCAGCAATCAGCAAACAGTAACGACCCTTGTAATCAAGAATGTAGTTGTCGTCTGGCACGTAAATGGCGGTGTCGGCTCGGCCCGCGCGTGAAATCTGAAAGACTTGGTGCATAAACAGGCGTACGTCACGCTCGTGGTCGGCTTCATTGGTAAGTGTAATCTGGCGTAAGAGGGCATTGTACTCACTGTCGACGCAATCTTGTAGGTGCAAACTGAGACCTAAAGCCGCAGAACGCAAATGAATGTTGCTGATCAGTGCATCGGGCTCAAAATCTACCTGAATTTCCCACGAGCCATCGTCGGTCCAACTGAATTGACCATCGACCCAGAGACCAATCTTATGCTGAGAGGAACGAGCGTTAGTAAGATTTTCAAGACCCACGTATGGGTAGTAAAAGTCGTGTACCAGGCCACTCTCGTCGAGGCCGACAAATAGCTGACCATTACTTAGAACAACCGGTCGTCCCATTATTTCCCACCCTCTTTTCTCATAGCGCGGCGCCTTCTTCCCCCAAACGATAGCGAAGATCGTGGTAGGCGTTCATGAAGTTAATATAGGCCTCGTACGGCGTGTCATAGGGGCTAAAGTAGGCGTGCACATCGCCGTCGCTGAACCACTTGGTGCACATATAGTAAAAATGATCGGAAGTCTGTAATTTGCGCCAATCTTCAATCAGCTGCAGATCACCGGTGTGAATAATGCGGTCCTGGAGATCGTACAAGGACTGAATGGCCGTGGTTTGGAGTGCATTGCCTAGCCAAGCGGTTAGATCGCGCTCAGTATCGGCCCAGGTGACTGTTTCGGGCATGTCGATCTGATCAACCGGATTGAACGTGTCAGCAACTTCGCTAACGGTCATAAAGTGGTGACCTTCGCCCTTTAGCCACTCACCAGGTAAGTGTTCGAGGAAATCGAAGACGCCGGAAGCTTCCCATTGGTGCTCACCGAAGGTTTCGTAGTCCATGAATAGGTTGAAGTTAGTGGCATTCATGTCTTGAGCCATCCAATGAGTAAACTTGTCGGCGGTAAGGGGCCAACCCTCCCAATCCCGATTACCAAAACGAAAAGCGATATCATCGCTTAAACGGTAGTTTTTGAGGAGAAGTCGGATTTGATTGGTATAGGTTGGCCGGTAGACAAAGTTCG
>DASZUC010000049.1:0-3754 GCA_035547775.1 Saccharimonadales bacterium (SeqCode)
GCTAGTGTCATAGTTTGGCGCACGCTGTAGCCGAGGCGCCGGGCGGCTTCTTGCTGTAAGGTACTGGTGGTAAATGGTGCACCGGGGTTGCGGCTGCCAGGCTTTTGTTCGATGTTTTGCACGTTATAGGTGGCGCCCACAAGGCTTTCCAGCCACTTTTTGGCGCCATTAGCGTCGTCTAATTTGGTTGATAATTCGGCTGGCACTGCTTGCTTGTCGGCCAGGAAGACAGCGGTGACTTTAAATGAACTTTCGGCCTCGAAGGCTTTGATTTCGCGTTCACGCTCGACGACTAAACGGACAGCAACCGATTGCACCCGGCCGGCACTTAAGCCAGTGCGAACTTTTTTCCATAATACTGGCGATAATTCATAACCAACCAAGCGGTCGAGAATGCGCCGAGCCTGCTGAGCATCAACAAGTTGTAAATCCACCGTCCGCGGGTTTTTAATGGCGGCTTCAATGGCCGTTTGGGTGATTTCGTGAAAGACGATGCGCTTGGTTTTGGTGGGATCGAGCTTGAGAGCATGGGCAAGGTGCCAAGCAATCGCTTCCCCTTCGCGATCTTCATCGCTGGCCAGCCAGACTTCATGATCTTTGGCCGCGGCTTTGAGCTCCGCGACGACCTTGCGCTTATCGGCACTAATTTCGTATTTAGGCGCAAAATTGTGCTCGATATCGATGTTCAAACCTTTTTTGGGCAGATCACGAATATGGCCAAAACTACTCTTTACAACGTAGTCTTTGCCAAGGAATTTCTCGATAGTTTTGGCTTTTGCCGGGCTTTCTACGATAACTAAGTTTTTTGCCATAGACGTAGTCCATCTAAGCGCATCTGCCAATAATTTGCAAATTATATATAAGACAAATGAGACAAACCTACGGTTTTTCTCATCGCGCCGGGCGAAAAGTGTGATTTCCGCTCGGGCTGCTCTTTTCCCTTGCTTCCTCCTAGAAGTAGGAGCGCATTTTGTAGGCGAGCCAGATGCCAGCGAACGAACCGGTAGCTGTTAGTAAAATGCTCCAGCCGCCGAACCAGTTGCCGTGATCAAAGAGTACGGCGCCCAGCCAGCCACCAACTGTGCCGCCAATCAAAACCGCAATGCTATAGATAGCTTTCATACTGCTTCAGTTTAGCACGCGGGTCGCTTTCGCTGTTTCCAGCTCATCAGCGTGAACACACATTCACGGAGCGAACATGACAAGCAGATATGAGGTTAGGAAGAAAACACACGGGAAACCGTGACATCCGTAGCTCATAGCCACTTGCCACATTCGCTTACTGCTCTTAGTGACTGCTTGTCACCACTCTTGAAGGAAGCGTTCAACCTGCTGATCGCGGTGATGTGTCACCAGGCCGGCAACGTCTTGGCCACCGAGGTGGACAGTGCTGCCTTCCTGGGTGATGGGGGTGTTGACGAACTCCTTGGTCATCGCAACGCGATCGAGTAGCAGGCCCTTGCGGTGGTCGCTGAGCTCCTCGGAGTTCACTTCACCGGTACGACGTAGCTCCTCGATGAGGCGCTTGGCTGTACCCGGTCCACCGTTGACTTGGTCGTACCACGTCGCATTCATTGTGTCTTCATCGATGTCGATCTTCAGTGGTCGACCGTAGAGGTAGTCGTAGTGCAGGCCATCGTGAATGACCGGAGCGCAGGGCTCAGTTGTGCCACCTCTGGCGATGAGCTGTTGGGCGTACTCGACCGTCATGACCGAAGGGCCATTGCCAGCCTGGAGAAAACCCATGCTCCCTGGCGCTGATCCATTGAACAGCACGGCGAGTACCGCTGCCTTGTCGAGGCCGCTGATGTCGACCATGTCTTGCGACATTCTTGACCTTCTCCGCATCTCTGGCGTGTGGCGCCACTAGCGTTGCTAGCGTGTGTATTCCTAACACACAAGATGAGGGGCAAATACACCGTATGCACTTGCTTCTCATCTTGTGTTATCTGCTTGTCAAAGTGCATCGGAGGTGGTTCACCTCAACGAAACGGGTTAATTTTAGCATAAACTCTATAAAAAGTCAATCTGGTGACTATCTGAGAGCCCAGTGATTGGCACCGAGGGGGCGGACTTGGCCGTTGATCTCGAGCATGGTAAGTGTGTGGTTGAAGTCAGTCACGCTCAAGCCGCTTTCCTCCAGTAGCACTTGCCCATCGCTGAGGCCGCGCAGCAACAGATCGAGTACTGTTTGCTCCTCGGGGCTGTGGCCGCGAATCAAGCGTAGCGGTGCGTCGTGTCCGTACAAGCCAAGGATATGCAAGACGTCACGGTAATCGACGCATGGCATAGCGCCTGCCTTTAGGAGATTATTGGCGCCAATAGAGAAGGAGCTGGTGATGTTGCCCGGTACCGCGAGTACTTCTTTTCCCTGTTCGAGCGCAAACCGTGCCGTGTGCAAGCTGCCACTTTTCTCTGATGCTTCGGTGATGATTACGGCTTGAGCCAAGCCAGCTACCAGACGATTTCGAGCGACGAAGTTTGACTTCAGCGGTGGAATACCCTGAGCGTATTCACTTACGAGAACTCCATCCTTGGCTAGTATTGCTTCAGCTAAGCGTTGATGTGACGCTGGTACTATTTCCTCCACTGGGCCGGGTAGCACTGCGATTGTCAGGCCGTTTACTTCTAGAGCTGCTTGGTGGGCTAAGCCGTCCACGCCCAAAGCTAAACCGCTAATAATCACAATGCCCTGCTCGGCCAGGCGCTCGGCGAGATCGAGGGTGACTTGGCGACCATAAGGCGTAACTCGTCGACTGCCAACGATGGCTACCCTCGGGCGCTGTAACAGATCCGACAGTGGGCCCGCAAAAAATAGCTCTTTCGGTGGCCCACTGATAGTTTTGAGCACTTCTGGATAATCCCGAGAGCGCTTCGTCGCTCGGTGTATGTCCATGGCTGCAGTATATAAACCAAAGATTAAATCCGGGCTATTTCGAGGGTGTATTTAATAATTAGTTAATCAAAACACGCTTTGCTTCCCCGTTGCCTCGTCATTCTGAGCTGATGCGAAGAATCCATGCGGGATGTCGGGCATTGATCCTTCGGCAAACCTCAGGATGACACGAGAGTAAGCGTAAACGTCTTGTGTTTTAGTGATAATTATTTTTTGGTATTGACATAAAGACATGTATTTGATAGAATAGCAAATCGTGAGTCATCCTCGTGATGATTCTGGTACCTTATACCCCTATACTAACGCCTTCAGCTTCGGCTGGAGCGTAGTTAGAGTGCTTTAGATCGCGCCTCTAGAAGTTGTTACCCTCCACTTACTCTTGGCTCTGGGTTTTACCCAAACGTTCTAAAGCATACTAACCCCTTTAACTAGATTCCTCTCGGCTGCTTGCAGCTGACCGGGGTCCCCAATTCAAAGTGAGCCTGAACGGTTGCCTTACGGCCGACACAAGTCTTTACACATTTACGGACTATGATGTTTCACTGGGGTGGGTTGAAGGGTATGGTCAGGACTTCGGTGCTGACCTGAAATCGGCCTACAGCGGTGCCCACCCCCTCTGTAGGCCGATTTTAGTTATACGAGAAAACTACGAGTTTCTGTGGGCAAAGTGGCGTTGCCGTAGATATATTCAGTCAAAATAGCGGTGGTTTCTTTGATTAGATTTGGCAGCTGCGACTGCTCAGTCTCGCTAAACTTCTGCAGGACAAAGTCGGCGCTATCGATCTTGGCTGGAGTTTTCGGGCCAATACCGATGCGGATTCGGGCATAACCTTCGCCGATGGCCGTTGTGACCGATTT
>DASZUC010000050.1:0-7601 GCA_035547775.1 Saccharimonadales bacterium (SeqCode)
TAAAGGTCACCAAAACGTCGTTATTAGTGGTGGCGCTAATGCCCAAGCGGCCAAGGCGAACCCCGGCTTGAGTTAATTGCGAAGCATCAGCGAATGCTGGCATCAACAGAGTGGCCACCAAAGCAAAGGCAGCCATCAGGAAACGTTTGTTTTTCAGCATAACTTGTTAAAAGTGTTTTTATTTTTGTGCGAACAAGCTTATGGTACCCCATTCTCGGCAAAAGAGCAAAAGACTTTTCCACAGATCAACTCGTCAAGCATAGCTGGTGAATGCAGATTGAGATGAACTGCGAGCAGTGAGTGGCGGCGTATGACCGATACGAAAGAGCGAACCGCACCAGCAGTTCGCTCAAGATGTGACAGTGGATATATTTGAACCTAGAAGTTGCCGGCGGCAACCACTGTCAAGGTGTCGGTGTAGTCGTTAGCATATGGTACGGTTGCGTCCACACTGACCCGTTCCTGTAGTACAAAGCCATCTCCACCCGTGTAGCCACTGCGTGAGACAAAGGAGGCGAAGTTCGTGCCGTTGAAGGCGCCACCACTGGTGCCACCAGGGCCAGCGGTTAAGCCAGCGTATTCACCATCATAGGCGACCGAACCATTACAGCTAGTCAAGCAGAGAGTGCCACTGGTTGGTACAAAGGTGTAGTCGCTCGTGCTACCTGACTGGTCGTCGGGGGTGGCATCAAAGGTACCACTGCTAATTGTGTGGCTGGCGGTCGCTGAGACCAACCCGCCATTGGCAGACTTAACGTATGCTGTGTAGCCTAGGGGTGAGTTGGTGCTGACATTCATAGTCACACCGCTTGAGGTTTGGGCAGCACTGGGGTCTACCGTCGGCACAGTGTCGCTGTTGCCAGTTAAGCTAAAGCTAAAGTTTGGTGCCACCGAAGCGTGGACCACCACTTGGTCGTACTGAGTTGAGCCGTCAACGATGCTGACTGGTGCCGTTGAGCTATCGAGAGCACCGCCACCTGCGGTTTGACTCGCCAGGGTGGTGTTGTACTGACCGGCGCTGCTGGGGTTCGTAATTGAGCCGGCCGGGATGTCAAAGCCGTACAAGGTGCTATTGGTTAGGCTCGCCGAAGTCATACCGGTCACGGTGATGGTGTGAGTGGTATTGCTGACTGCAGCCGACAATGTACCGGGCAACGCTGTGATGCTCCCCGGGGTAGCTGGAAAACCACTGGTAGTTGGCGTAACGGTACCGGTTGTGAGCGTAAAGCTAGACGGGAAAGTTACCACTACTTTACCGACACTTGTCGGCGTAGTGTTGAATTTAACGGTCACAAGCAAGTCGTTACCGTCGTTAGCGCCACCAGAGCCAGCACTAACTACTAAACGGCCCAATCGAAGACCGGCTTGATTAAGGGCTGTCGCGCCAGCTAAGGCTGGCATCAGAAAACTAGCTACCAAAAGGGCGGCAACCGCCAAAAAGCGTTTGTTTTTCATCTCTTTCTTCCTGTTTTTTTAATCTAACTTGCTCACACGTTTTACACGTATACCCCTTATGTTAAACAACGTTATGAAAAAGTCAATGATTTTCTTAGACAATTATTAGAAATTGCCCGAAGCCACGAAGGTCAACACTTCTTGATAATCACTAGCTGCCACGTCTTTACTGGCCGCTTTAGCCTTCACCACGAGCACACCGGCACCGCCGCTCACAGGGGCGTTACTACTATACAAACTAGCGAGCGTGGGGCTAACCAAACCTACTATGTTACCCGCACCATTGAATGGGCTTATGACCGTAAATGGACCGCCGCTGGATTGCGTGGCGCTGGTACTTTGGGCACCAAAACCTTCACTGACACTCGCCAGATCACTACTCACCGCATTGATCTTGTAGCCCGTGGCGCTACTCAATAGACCACCGTTTTTACCACCTATATAAATATTGCCGCCGCTGGCCGCATTGGTTGTGAGACTGGTATTAATAGTCTGAGCACTACTGGCAATATTGCCAGCTTGCAGTGTACCTAAATTAATACTAAAAGGTGGCGCTGATTGATTACTGGTGACTAAGCCAAACGTCAAACTAGGTGCCGCCGTAGCCTGACTCACCACGGGCCCGTAGGCCGATTCCGTAAACTTGCCTTGCGTGGAGCGAGCCGCCACATAATAGGTAGTACTGGGCAACAGACCAATGATGTAATTACTAGCCGTCCAGGTAGTAGCCGTCTGATAATCACTCAAGCTCAAGCTGGAACTGAGTGTGCCATCAGGCTGGACATACTGCACGCTCCCAGCCGTGTTCATATTGCTGGTAGTGGTTGTGGTCACGGCTACTAAATATTTGGTATCGGTCGGATCGTGGCTATCTGGCGAGACCGTCAGGTGTAACTTGTTATAGTCCAGACCCCCGTCGGTACTCAGACTAACAGTTGGCACATTGGCCTGTTCGGTATGAATGAAGCCTAGCCCAGCAGTGGTTGTGGCCGTACTAGAACCAGCTGGCTCACCAACATTACCTTCCAGCGAATAGGTTGCTGTACTAGAACCAGCGGTGCCCCCTGACCCAAACCCGTAACTATTCAATCGATAATTGCTGGTTGACGGCAGCGCGCCAAACAATAATGTCACACCGAACAGCAAACCCCTCTTCATCAGACCAGCATACCATTTACGCTTGATCTAACGCCACTGCCAAAGCTTCAGCAATGTGTCGAGACTAGCACGGTCGGTAGCCACGTCACCGCTACCAGCATTCCCCACGCCATCAGTCACGCTAATAGTAGCTAGTTCACTACCGTGCGGCCAAAAGGCCACAACTTCACCGTTCATGCCATCCAGTCGCGTGAAGACTGTCACCCCATCAAGCTCTGAGGCGGCATATGTCTGAGTGTCGTTAGCGCGCAGTTTATAGGAAGAGTTAGCGGCCAGGCCGCCAGCCGACAGCCGGCTCACCCCAATATTGATGATGAGCGTACCCTGGGCGCCGGGTTTTAAAATTGTCTGAGCCAATAGCAACCCGCTGGGCTGCGTGGAGGCTTGCGGCGTGTAACCCGGCGGCAGAGCCAGCTGGTAATACTGGTTGGCAGCCCTACTAGCCGGTGGTACTGCCTGAGTTTTAGGAGCTGTTTGCGCAACTTTGAGCTGGGGCGTTTCGGTGTGGCCAACGGCTGGCGCCGTCAATATGCGATCCACCCAAATGACGGCAACCAACACTACCAAAACTGCGAGCCACCAGGCCCAGCGGCGACGTAGATGTTGCGTAATACGCATGCTCACATTGTGCCACAATCAGCGCGTTACACCTGAAAAATTTGGACAGCAATGCTATAATAATATGGTTATGCCAAAATTGAGGGGATCGCGCTATCAGGTTAATCGACCACTGGCTACAGCCGGCCGAACAATCTGGCAGACGCAAATTATGCTGATTTTTGCGCCGCTACTTATTGTTGTTGGCTTTTGCAGCGTATACATTCAAATTAGCATTCACCATCAAACTGCCTTATCAAAAGCCACCCATCAACAACACCAAATGAGCCAAGACGTTACCAACCTACCCGCGCTCAAATTAACCACCCAGAGCAAGCTACCAACGATTCAGGCTAAAACATCGACCCCTGACGGGTCTTCCGACGCCGATGCGTCACATGATCAGCAAGCCGCCGCACCAGAAGCGTCAAATAATAATTTTTCTTACCTCCAAAGCGGCTACGACTTCAACAATTGGTCACATCAGCTATCAGTTGGCTACAGCAAAAACTCTTACATCCTCAATACTAAGAGTTCAAATTCGCACAGTTCATCGCATTCCAATAATTCTCAAAAGCACAAAAAATAGTATTTACTTACCTAAAGTAATTATTTATACTATGCACAATGGGTGCATTAGAAGCCGACCTAGAATTGATTGAAGAGGCCATGAGCCGCTTCTTTCAAGCTATGAAACGACCGCAGGCTTGGACGCGTATTACGGAACGAGCTGGGGTGCAGATTGACCGCCCTGCTGCCGGCATCTTGCATGCTCTAATGCTCTATCATGGCAATCAGGGCTGCCACTTAAACGATCTAGCGGCGCAACTCAGCATTGAAGCACCTTCAGTGACCCGCAAGACTCAAGAACTGGAGCAAGCTGGCTTGATTCGTCGGCGTCGCGATCCGCAAGATGGTCGAGCCGTCGATTTACAGCTGACAGCTCGAGGACGTCAGGTTAGTCGCAAATTGTGGGATGCTCGTCGCGCGGGCGTGCATGAAATTCTCGCCAGTTGGCCGGCCAGCGACCGTCAGCGCTTTGTGAAGTTATTTGATCGCTTTAGTCAGGATATAAATATGTATTATCAAACAGAACGGAGGAACCATGTCAGCCAACGCTAATGTCGAGCATCACCAGGAGCGTAGCCACGCTGAAATTATGATTGTGATCAGCGCCTTGATGCTAGCAATGTTGTTGGCGGCGCTGGACCAGACGATTGTTTCGACTGCCCTGCCGAAAATTGCCAGCGATCTAAAGGGCCTTAGCAAGTATTCCTGGGTGGCAACCTCCTACCTATTGACTAGTGCCGTAGCTACGCCGCTATACGGCAAAATCTCTGATATGTTTGGTCGCAAGAAAATTTTCCAATCGGCGATTATAATTTTCCTGCTCGGTTCAGCACTCTGTGGTTTGAGCCACAGCATGAACCAGCTAATTTTCTTCCGTGGCCTGCAAGGCATTGGCGCTGGTGGTTTGATGACCTTAGTCTTTGCCATTATTGGTGACATCATTCCGCCCCGGCAACGTGGTCGATATCAGGGATATTTTGGTGCCGTGTTCGCTACCTCTAGCGTGATCGGGCCATTGCTCGGTGGTTTCTTTGCGGACGCTCATTCCATTTTCGGCATTACTGGCTGGCGCTGGATTTTCTACATTAACCTGCCAATTGGCGCTCTGGCCCTGGCCGCTATTGCTACTCGTTTACACTTACCGGTGCATCGTACTGAACATAAAGTGGACTATGCTGGCGCAGCTTTGCTGGCCGTTAGTGTCGTGACCTTGCTGCTGGCAACGGTCTGGGGTGGCGTCACCTACCCTTGGGGTTCCAGTGAAATTATTGGTTTATTCGCGGCAGCGGCTGTCTCAGCCCTACTCTTTGTGTGGCGTGAGCAACAAGCTGCTGAGCCAATTCTGCCTCTGCGCCTCTTTAAAAACGAAGTTTTCAGTATCACCACTTTGCTGAGTTTGGTGATTGGGATTGTGATGTTTGGCGCTCTGATCTTCCTGCCACAATATCAGCAAATTGTCCGTGGTGACTCGGCTACGAAGTCCGGTTTAATGCTACTGCCACTGATTGGTGGGTTGATGGTAGCCTCGCTTACTTCTGGTCGTCTGATTTCTAAAATTGGCCGGTACCGTCTTTTCCCGATTATTGGTACTACTCTTGTAACGATCAGTTTCTGGTTGTTCAGTCACATTACGGCCACTACCAGCCGCGTGGAGCTGGGTATTTGGATGGTAGTCTTGGGCTTGGGTATTGGCCAGGTCATGCCGGTGCTGACGTTAGCGGTTCAGAATGCTGTGGAGCGTCGCGATTTGGGCACGGCTACATCGTCGGTAGTTTTCTTTCGGACTATTGGTAGCGCTCTGGGTGCAGCGGTGTTTGGTGCCATTCTGACCAACCGGTTGGTGGCCCACATTACCCATGCTCTACCTGGTCAAGTCGGCGCGCAGGCAGCCACAGGCATTAAGTCGAGTGCGGCCAACCTTTCGCACTTGCCTTTGGGTGTGCAGCATACGGTTTTGAGCGCGTTTGCCCAGTCCTTCCACGATGTCTTCCTAATTGGGATTCCGTTCGCAGTTGTAGCCCTGTTGATTGCTTTGCTCATGAAAGAAGCACCATTGCGCGGGCCAGCTCGGGATGAAGCGGCTGGTGAGGGTCTGGAGACCCACGGCCTGTGATCAAAGCCGATCACGTTACCAAAAAATTTGGCGACTTTACCGCCGTCGATGATGTCTCGTTTGAAGTCGGCCCAGGGGAATTATTTGCCCTCCTTGGCCCAAATGGTGCCGGCAAATCCACAACCATCAAAATGCTGACTACCCTGCTGCGGCCAACAAATGGTACTTTGAGTCTGAACAATCACAACGTCGTTCATAAGCAAGATGCGGCGCGCAAAAGTTTCGGTATCGTCTTTCAAGATCCCAGTGTTGATAGCGACCTAACGGCCTACGAGAACATGGAAATTCACGCCGTCCTGTATGGTGTGGCAGCGACAGAATTACCTGCTCGTATCGAGGAGCTGCTGAAATTAGTCGAACTTTGGGAACGGCGTGACGATTTAGTTCGCACCTTTTCGGGTGGGATGAAGCGACGCCTGGAAATTGCTCGTGGGCTCTTACATCACCCAAAGATTTTATTCTTGGATGAGCCGACGCTGGGCTTAGACGCCCAAACGCGTAATTTGCTTTGGGATTATGTGCAGCACCTGAGCCGCGAAAAACACATGACGGTGTTATTCACGACCCACTATTTGGAAGAGGCCGAAGCCAACGCCACCCGGATTGCTTTTATTGATCATGGCAAAATTATTGCCATTGGCACCGCTAAAGAGTTGATGAAAGACACTAAGACTAAGACCTTGGAGCAAGCTTATTTGAAACTGACTGGTACAGGCACCCGTGACCAAAATGCCAATGCCCATGATGTTTGGCGTGAACGCCACCGCGCGAGGGCTATGCGATGAGAGTTATTTATATTCTCTGGTTGCGGCAATTACGACGCTACTTTCGCTCACGTTCGCGAGTGATTGCGGCGATTGGTCAGCCTTTGCTGCTATTGTTGGCACTGGGTTATGGTCTGGGTTCCGTGTATCGGCAGGCCGGTCAAGGTGATTACATTCAGTTTTTGGTGCCAGGCATTATGGCGCAAACAGTATTATTCTCGGCGATGTTCTTTGGGGCAATGATTATTTTTGATCGTCAATTTGGGTTTTTAAAGGAAACACTGGTGGCACCGGTAGCTCGCTGGCGCATTATGCTCGGCGGCGCCTTGGGCGGGGCCACAACTGCCACGATCCAAGGCCTGATGCTGTTAATAATTGCCACGGCGCTGGGTTTTCGGCCAGCTCATCTCGCCATGCTACCTGTGGCCGTGGGGTTGCTCGCCATTTTATCGGTGGCGATTGCCTGCTTCAGCTCGGGGATTGGCTCTTTTGTGCAAGACATGCAGGGCTTTCAGGCCATCAATCAGTTGCTGGTCTTTCCTCTGTACTTCCTGAGTGGCGCACTGTATCCATTGGATCACGTGCCAACTTGGCTGCGCTTGGTGGCTGAAGTCAACCCGCTGAGCTATAGCATTGATGCGCTACGCTGGGCCATGATTGGCACTACGCGCTTTGGTATTTGGCACGATGTCTTGGCTTTGATGATCACCATTGTCGTTTGCATTACCTTTGGCGCCCTACGCTTCCGCCGCATTGAAGCCTAGTTACTTGGCAAGGTTGGGGCGGAAAACACGAGCGATAACATCTTCGCGAGACAACCAGCCGAACTGACGGCTATCAGTACTAGCATCTAGATTGTCGCCAATCACAAAAACACGATCATCTTGCACTTGCTCGATACGTTTAATTTGCTCGCGGTTATTCTTGCGAAAAATGACAACCTG
>DASZUC010000051.1:0-11783 GCA_035547775.1 Saccharimonadales bacterium (SeqCode)
CTATGATGATTTTTGTAGTAAAGAATCATTCTACCGAGAAGAGTATGCCCGCGCCCACGAGGCCGGAGACACCTACACAATGGCTCAGGTTGGCATATGGTACGACGAATTGGTTGGCGTCAATCCAACCGCCGTTCGTGAACAACAGCGCCAGCGCGCTTTGGCCGAGCAGGTAATGAATGGCCTCGTCCTGCCGGAACAGTTAGCGCTCGAAGACAGTCCCGAGCAAGCGTAAATAATAATTTGTGGGAGACTTGGCCATTGAGCCGGTCGTTTGCACCACGAAAGGAGCCATTATGGCAGTTAGTAAGAAAGAATTATCAGAGCAACTCACCGCATTAGGTGTGGAGTTTAACGCTAAAAGTACCGTTAAGGAGCTTACAGAGCTGCTGGCTGCTAATCAGCAGACTGATGAAGTAGTCGAAGAGGTGGCTGTCGCTGCTGCGGTTAACGACGAAATTACTGAAGAAAGCAAACAAGAAGCAACAGCCAAGGCCGGCAAGCGCAGCGCCAAAGGGCAAGAAGTTGCTGCTGAGAAGCAAGCCAAGGTAGAAGCCCAACACCACCGTGAAGACGAAGTTGAAGCATCAGCTGAAGCCAAGCCCAAGCAAGCGGTCAAACCAGCTCGTTCTCGCTTAGAACGCCGTGGCAAGCAATTCCGTAAAAGTGCCGAGCAAATTGAAGCCAACAAGCAGTACGATGTGAAAACCGCCGTGGAACTGGCCCAAAAGACCAGCCACGTAAAGTTTGACGCTACTGTAGAGCTTCACTTACGCCTGAGTGTTGACCCCCGTCAAGCTGATCAGAACATTCGTGACACCATTCTGCTGCCAGCAGGTACTGGTAAAAAGGTGACTGTGGCTGTTGCTGATGACGCCTTGCTCGCTAAGTTAGAAAAGGGCACGGTGGACTTCGACGTTCTGATCGCCACCCCACAATTTATGCCGAAGCTCGGTAAATACGCTCGTTTGCTTGGCCCTCGTGGTCTGATGCCAAACCCAAAGAGCGGTACGGTTACCAACGACGTTGATAGGGCCGTTGCTGAAGCCAAAGCGGGACGCGTAGAATACCGTGTTGACAGCACCGGCATTATTCACCTGGGCGTTGGCAAGGTGAGCTTTACACCCGCTCAATTGCAAGAAAACGTTGACGCCGTCTTGGCAAACGTCCGTAGCAATAAGCCAAACAGCGTCAAAGGTAATTACTTACGCTCGGCTTACCTCACCACCACCATGGGTCCAGCAATCGCCTTAGACCCGAGCATTCTGAGCTAACCCTAGTCCATTTTTAGATTTTTACGCATTACTCGCAGTAAGGCGTTCATGGTTCTTGAAAAGCCAGGTAAACCACCACGATAAGCCAAATAACGATCACTCCACTCTGGCTCGTACTTAGCCTTAAAGCGTTCCAAGCCGCTGAAGGAATAGAAGCGGTCACCATTGGCGTAGGCAAAGCCCAGTACATTGTCGAGGAGTGATCTTTCGGCATCATCTGAGCTATCCAGACCCACCAATGGGCACAACCCCATATTCAAACGTGTATACTGCTGATCTGCCAAACGTGCGATGAATGACGCTAGGAGGTAGTCGTTAATATTACCAGGGCTAGCAGTTGTATGTCGTAACAGATCATAGGTGGCTTCGGCGTGATCAAACTCAGCCGGTACTTGGTTGAGGAAGGCTTGAATTGTGCCCGCAGCATCACGAGCCACCATAATCTGGCATTGTTGTAAGTAATCAGTTGAAAAGTAACCCATCACAAAGCCTCTTTCGACGCGATGACCTTCAGCTAGCCAATCTTGAGATATGACTCGTAATCGCTCCATAACCGCTGGATGATGCGGTGGTGAGAGCAACTCTGTCTGAAAACCAGCCTTGCTGAACTTGTTCATGATGTGCCGAAAGTACTTGGCTGTTACAACGTGTTCTTGAAAGTGATCAATGCTCACGATTGCCTCTTGCCCAAGGTGTTGCAATTCATAACCGTGCCGCTCATACAATGCTCGATAACGATCATCAACGTGGATAAATGCTGGTTGCCAGTCGTTGCCGTAACACAGGCTATCAAACTCGGTTAGTAGACGATTTAAATCAGTGGTTGAGCCTATGGGGTCTCCCAAGCACAGGGCCATTCGACGATGCACCTGAAAAGCCAGACCAGCCCGGCCCTGCTGATCAAAAAAGTATTGTTTGTCTGTTGGCCAGAGTTTGAAGAAATCCTCGCTTGGAGCACGATGCGTAGTCATAAGCTCTGTGAGACGTTCGCGTTCGCGTTGCTGGTCATGTAAACGCTGACGCAGAGGTTGGAACAAGGCCAAAACCGTATAGCCTGCCGCGCCAATACTAATGACCGAAAGAGAATCAACAAACAGACGGGCGCGTTTAGTGTAGGGACGTACAGGATGGTTAGTGGTCAAATCGAACTGATCAATGGTGTAGTGCATAGCCGTGGGTACACGAATAGCTTGATGGAAGTCAGAAGTATCAAGCAAACTAAAGCCGGCTGTACCGTACACAAAAGCTACTACCAACAGTGTACAGGAAAGCCGCACAGCAATTCGAAAGCCCTGCGCATCGCTGCGCACCACATACAGCCGCCTGGCGGCAATCAGAAGCGTGAGCATAACAGCCGGCAGAATAATGAGGCGGGCAACAGTAAGTACATGGATTTGTCGATGATCTCGATCCAGCAGTTGTGCAGCGTTCAGGCCCAGCAAAAAACCATAGACTACTAGTGTCGTCACCCAGGCTGTGGACTTTCGCCGTTTTAAAACCGCACTTAAATACAGCAGGCTCAGACCGAGCAGCAACGGTATATCAATCACCAAATTACTCAAATGAGGCCGCAAATGCACTCCTAAATCAGTCACCAGCGTGGTGGCCACAATAAAAGCACCGTGCAAACCAACCAGCCATGCTACTAAATTTGGAATGGCTTGTTGATGAAGTTGTAGTTGGCGGCGCCACCAAGAATGCGTCATAAACTGTCTCGATTGTACAAGAAATCAGCCTTCGCGATAAGCACAAGCGTATACAACAGAATATTGCGTAAAAATCACATTATTATTCTACTTGCGTTCTTTACAGCGCGTCGACTACAATGGGAATCAAACGAGGGAACAACTGTGGCGGTCTATAGCAACACACAAATTAGGAGTGCGATTGACGAAGGGCATATCGTTTGTCACCCCTTCGAGCCTAAGCACGTCGCTCACGCTAGCCTTGATGTAACGCTGGGTTATTACTATTACCGCATCGAAAAGATGAACGAGCGGACCATTTATAATCCGTTCGACAAAGAAGATGTGGAACGCTATTTTGACGGACCCTACAAAGCCATGCCTCATGGTGAATGGTGCAAGCTCAACGGCTTTAAGCCAGTGGCCAACATCCCCCTGGACCACCCAGTTATTAGCTTGAAGCCCCGTGAGCGCATCCTGGCACATACTCATGAATTCTTTGGTATCTTACCCCCAGGTGCTTGTGAGGTTCGCAGTCGTTCTAGTTGGGGTCGTAATGGCATTGCGGTGTGTTTTGATGCTGGCTGGATTGATCCTGGCTATATCAATCGTCTGACACTAGAAATCTACAATCTGAATGAGCGCGAAACCGTCCTATTGCCAGTGGGCGAGCGCACGGCCCAGATTATCTTTCACGAAACCGGCGAAGTTGACGGCAACTATGGCGCTGGCCGTGATCAAGGTTTCAGCGGTAAGTACCAGCAGGGTACCGACCTGGAGACGATTATCAAGACTTGGTCACCCGATATGATGCTACCAAAAGCCTACAAGGACATCCGCCAATTACCGCCGAACATCGAAGGACTCTCCTATGACTAGAGGAAAGTATATTGTTTTTGAGGGTCCTGAAGGCGTTGGTAAGACCACTCAGCTACAGGCCATCGCTAATCGTTTACAGGCCGCCGGCCTGCCAGTCCGCACCTTGCGCGAACCGGATAGCCAGAGCGATTTAACTGCCCGAGCCATCCGCCAGCTTACCCAAGATCCTCGTTACCCAATGAACACCCGTACAGAGGTGCTACTCTATAACGCTGCACGTTCCCAAAGCCTACAAATTATTAAGCAAAGCGTGGAGCACGGTGTAATCTGTTTGGTTGATCGTAACTATCTGACTACGCTCGCCATTCAATACTATGGCCGTGGCGACGTGCCGGATTATCAAACCATCAATAGCATCATTAGTTTTGCTGTCGGCGGCGTAGAACCAGACCTCTGTGTCGTACTTGATGCCCCAGCCAGTGTTTTAAAAGAACGCACGAAAGGCCGCTATCAGGGTGAGCGTTTTGATAACTTAGATGAGGAGTTCTTGGAACGCGTGCGCGCTGGCTACCTTTGGGAGGCCAAGCAACGCGATTTGCCGGTGGTATTTGCCACCGAAGATGCCGATGTCGTCACTGAGCAGATTTGGGAACTCGTTTCTGATTGCCTAGCGTTGCGCACATCGACCAGCGCTGCCTCGGTGACCCCAGCTAGCTCCGTAAAAGAAATCTTGGCCGAACAAAGCTTTCCGCCGCAGCATGAGCCCCCACTTGGGGGAGCCTCCACTCCTACAGGGGCGGTTGCAGACGACGTAGACGCTGTACTCGTCGAAAAGGATGACAATGGCAGCTTCACGGTCACCAACGCCGGCCGCGCCTATCTGGCCGATGCAGTCACCAGTGTTGATGGTAATGTCTACGCCTTTACTGACAAGTTAAGCCCCGTAACCATAGCGGCAGCCATGGCTCGCCTGAGTCGGCGTGGCGATGACATGCGCATCACAATTTTGGATGAATTCGCCAATAAAGCCGATAAAGACGCTGAACTGCTGCAGCGCGTGATCACCGCCTACGGTGATGATTCAGTCCAGCAATTGGGGGGCCTGCACTTGGTTGTCGAGAACGCTTCAATGCTACTTATGAAGAAGCTGGAGTGGGGGCGCTTGGCCGCCTACTTAGAGCAATCAACGCGCTATATTTACTTCGATCAGAAAGATAAAAAGGGCCACTACCGTTACGTTGTACCCAAAAACCTCAAGCCCAGTATTCGCAAGCAGTATTGCGAAGCGATGGATACAATTTTTGACTTGTACTCCAACATCGTACACCGGTTGACTGATCACATTACCGCCACCTCCAAAACCCCAGAGAAAGAACGTGATGGCGCCTGGAAAATGGCCGTGCGGGCTCAGGCTTGTGATGCTGCTCGCGCCACTTTGCCACTGGCTATTAAGGCAACTGTTGGCATTTTTGCCTCTGGCCAAGCCCTAGAGAGTTTGATTATGCATCTTCTAAGCGACGAGCTACCTGAAGCTGAGACAACCGGTCAGCACATGCTGGAAGAAGCCCGTAAAGTCATGCCGACTTTCTTAGAGCGCGCTGACAACCCAGAGCGGGGCGGGGCCACCATTGCCTATCGTGCCAGCACCGCCAAAGCCATGCGCAGCCTGGTAAAAGATCAACTAGCCGAATCCTACTCTCCGGATAATCAAACCGATATTACCCTTGTCGATTACTGGCCCAAGAATGAACTTGTGCTAGCCGCCGACATGCTCTACGAACACAGTAATTTGCCCTTGGAGCAGCTGCAAGCCACTGTCAATAACTGGTCCTACGAACAAAAAGCCAATGTTTTACGCACCTACTTTGGCGAGCGTCTCAACCGTCGCCACAAGCCCGGTCGCGCCCTAGAAAAGGCTCATTACAGTTGGGACTTAGTAAGTGAATGGGCGGTTTTTAAAGATCTGCAACGCCATCGTATGGTTGACGACCTCAATTGGCAGGCTTTCACGCCACGCTATGGTTATGACGTACCCGAACTGGTGGAAGAAGCTGGCTTGACGGAGCAATTTGAAGCTTGCTTTGACATTAGCTTGAAACTCTACAGCTTATTACAGAAAGAAGGCTACGCTCTCGAGGCTCAGTATGCCACCTTACAAGGTCACAAGATGCGTTGGAAAGTTACCTATAATGCTCGTGAAGCCTTCCATTTGCATGAACTCCGCACTAGTCCGCAAGGCCACCCGGCTTATCGCAAATTTGTCCGTCAAATGCACGAAAAGCTAGCCGAAGTACACCCGATTTTGGCCGAAGGCATGAAATTTGTGAATACCGCTGAAGATCCTGAGCTGACTCGCTTAGCTGCTGAACGCTACACACAGTTCAAGCTACAGCAACTCGATAAAGATAAAGCCAAAAAGACGAAAAAATCTTAAGTCAGTGGCTCTTCGGCCGAGGTAGTCAGGCTGTAAATAATTCGATAATCGTTTTCCTTGGGGTCCATACTGGGCACGTGCGCCCGAGCAATTCGTAGCACTTGGTCGCCAAGGGGCGAAGTCATACTAATTTCGTGACTACGGACATCGATGTCCTTGCACTGCTGGACTGGCGTAATCACAACACCAGGAATCGCTTCCAAAAAGCCACGCAACTGGCGGTCGGTTTCGGCCTCGGTTCGAGCATTCAAGTTGGCCAAAACAATAGGCTCCGGATCATCACCCGGGCGACGACTATTACCAGCTAGAGCCGACAGTACGGTACCGCCCAATTCAGCAATCGCCCGAGGCACACTAGTCGGATCAACCGACAGATAGGCCCGAATTTCACGCCATTTAGGCACACGACCCCACAGGCTGCTACTACTGGCTTCCAAATCCCGTTCCACTACTGTTTCGCCTTTACTCATAGATTAATCCAAGCTGGACTATACTACAGAATCTGGGCTGGCTTTTCAAGCAATTAACTAACAAACGCGCACGTCATTTGACAATGTACTAACAGAGGCGTATACATGGATGCTATGTATTTCAACCAGCACCAGCAGCTCCTCCTTCTCAGCCTACGCGGGCTGTGCTTCAGCATGGTTGAAGCCTCGCGATTGTAAAATCGCCAGCACAGCCCAGAACCTAAGCAGGCTTCACCAAGAGCCTGTTTTTAATTTCAAAAGGAGTGTTATGAATTATCCGGAGCAATCTGTTAGCAATGTAGTCGCCAAGGGTGGCAGTGCCGCTGAACTGAGTAAATGGTGCGATGCTCAAGTCGATCCTGAGCTGCTGTCTCGCCCCATCCACGAAGAGACACCAATTGAATATGACGCTGCTCAGCGGCCCATTGGCTTTGCGGTGGCTGCTGAAGCCGGTCGGCTAGCTACCCAACATGAGTTTATTACCTGGGACTCAGGCTTGATTGGCACATAAGAAACGTTGACCTTAACATGGAATTACGCTACAATAACAGATACGTTGCCAAAGACAGCGACGGCCCTTCAACAAGGCTTAATTATGTCGCCGAGGTAAAACAATCTTTTTGATCTGTTTTAACATCTCTACTGGCATACGGTAGAGATGTTTTTTATCGGCAACTAGCTCGGCTTATGGTCGATAGCCAGCTAAAGAACTGTAATGGAGATATTCCATGGCACTTACCAAACAAGCAAAGCACGAACTCGTCGATGAAGTTAGCCAACTCTTGGCCGACTCTAAATTGACAGTCGTGGCCAAGTACCAAGGCACTACCGTGAAGGCTCTTCAGGGTCTCCGTCGTGATGCTCGTGGGAACGGTACCAAGATCAAAGTGGTGAAAAACCGCTTGGTAATTAAGGCAATCCAGGCCAACGAGGGCTTGAAAGATGTAGACACGAGCTTGCTGAACGGCATGCTGCTATACGCTTTCAACGCTGAAGATGAAGTGGCGCCAGCTCAAAGCTTGCACACCTTCGCCAAGACCAATCCGCAATTAGAATTTATCGGCGCCATTAGCGCAGACGGTCAATTCTTGAGCGCCGATGAAGTCAAAGCCCTGGCTACCTTACCAAGCAAGCCAGAGCTCATCGCTACTGTTATTGCGACCTTGCAATCACCGCTTAACGATATTACGAACGGTCTGGCCGGCAACCTGCACGGTTTGCTGGATGCAATTGCAACCAAAGCCGCTTAATTTTAATAAGGAGAAATCATGGCTGATGTAAAGAAACTGGCCGAAGAGCTGACCAAGCTTTCCGTCCTCGAAGTAAACGAACTGAAAAACGTCCTTAAGGACGAATACGGCATTGAGCCGGCTGCTGCCGCTGTTGCCGTGGCGGGTCCAGCTGCTGGCGGTGACGCTGGTGCTGCTGCCGCAGAAGAGAAAAGCGAATACGACGTTGTCCTGAAAGACGCCGGCGCCCAAAAGGTTGCCGTGATCAAGGCTGTCAAAGACGTCACTGGTCTGGGCCTTGGTGAAGCCAAAGCCATTGTCGACGGCGCTCCAAAGACTGTCTTGGAGAAGGCCACTAAAGAAGACGCCGATGCTGCCAAGAAAGCCTTGGAAGACGCTGGCGCTACTGTCGAACTAGCCTAATTGCTATTCGATCAATAAAAGCTCCTCTCTAAGGGGAGCTTTTTTAATTATTGTGTTGGACGATGTAACTTACTTCTTTATCAAACTGGCTAGCTGTGAATGCATTGGCCAACGCCGCATTGGCTGAGGGATCGATTGATTTGTCGTTATACCGAATATCGGTGTTAGCCAGGCTAAATACTAAGGCAGCTTTAGGCGTAAAGTACACGTAGTCAAAGCCATTAACCGAGTTCAGCGTGAGCTCTAGCGTATTATTGTCTTGGCTGCAGGAGGTTTTTACAATCGGATCACTGTTAGAGCCGTAGACTTTAGCCAGGGTTTTGCCACCGAGTGTCACGCTTGTAACGCGTGTATCATTCTGAACGCCAAAGGCAATTAAACTTTTTACTGAAGAGGCGCCTACTGTCGTATGAGATGCTTTAGTAACCAGAATTCCGCCCCTAAAATTACCAAGATTATTTTGATTGAGGTTGCAGTTCTTTCCTCCATCCCTCAAACCTTTAGGGATGCCACTTGGGATGATGATTGGAATGCTCTTATAGATCATGAGGCCAGAATTGGCAGGAAAGCCAGAGTCTTTCAATAAGTCACTGGCAAATTGAGAGCCAGCTTGAGTGCCTTTCAGCTGCAAATAATTAATACCCGTCCTTGGGTCAGTGAAAGTCTGTTGGCGAAGATAAAGAAAGTAACCAGAAGCGCCAATCACCGCCAAAATAGCCAGCACAACTAGTGTTTCAAGGATAGAAAAGCCTTGAGCGTCGCGTAATGTCTTCATAATTTCAAATAGTAGCATAACCGTTTTGTAAGTGATAGATAGGCGTCGACTTATTACAATAGTCCCAAACACTAAGCATAAGCCTATTACGTTAGTTTGTTGCTTATTCTACGACTATAGGGTATTGAAATGTTTATGCTAACGGTCTACTATAAAAATACTACTTCGTGAGGAGTAGAAGAAAAGGAGGGCTTAATGTCCAACTTTTTGCTATCTGCGAGTGCAGAAAGGCTTTAACAGATAGAAGTCAGTAGGACCGATCATCTCTGATCTACTAGTGTTACTGTCGGCATCCGTGCGTTGCAGTGCGACGCCTCCGCTGAGGCAAATGGATGCCTGGCCAGAAACAGGAGACCAACCATCTTCTCCGGAGAATGTTAACTTCGAAGGTATACGTCAAGAATGCAAACAGCGGAAACAGCCCCGAGCTTGGTTAAGCGGAGGGCTGTTTTGTTTTAGAGAGAATAACAAGTGGCGGGGCCTACTTGTATTGACGACATACTCGTCGGTTATCCACAGCCATAGTTGATTTTTTGACTTGCAGGGGCGGACGTGGTATTTTTAAGGGGAAAGTGTACCTAATAAACACTTCCTTATAGAGAGACAGACATGCCTGACGTACCAGATAAACAAGTAAAGCGCCTGCGAGCGTTGATTCAAGAGGCCGAAACTAACCTAGCAGCCGCCACAGAGCTGTTAATTAGTCTAGTCGGTGATGATGAACATGTTGCACCCGTGGCTCGTGAAGAGACCATCGGCAAGGTGATTGAAGGCGTGTTTGACGGTCAAAACATGGTCGGTAGCGACGGCAAAACCTATCCTGTGCCCGCCAACTATGCTTCCAAGTCAAAACTCGTTCAAGGCGACATTCTTAAGCTCACCATCGCCGATGATGGTTCATTCCTGTACAAGCAAATCGGCCCCATTCCTCGCAAGCAGGTTGTGGGCACGCTTATTCTTGAAGGCGGCCACTATTTTGTCGATGTGAACGGCAAGCAGTACCGTGTACTCCTCGCCAGCGTCACCTACTTCAAGGCCAAGCCAGGTGATCAAGTTAGTGTCAACCTCCCCGAAGACGACAGCGCCTCCACCTGGGCTGCGCTAGAAGCCGCTCTGTAAATAAATCCCCTCATGGTTAGGTGATAGCTAGTTGCTATCATATTTTTATGTTTAAAGACCGGAACTTACACCTAGTAGGCAAACAAGCCGAGTACGAACTTGTGCCCGCGAAAAACCGTACTTCACTCCAGCGTTTAGCGGTTAGAACTCACGGCATAGTCACCCCCGCCAATGCAGTCACGTTGACCGGATTTGGACTGGTTATGTCAGGGTTGTACGACATATATAACAGTGATTTGAAGAAGGGAACCAAAAAAATGTTCCTAGGGCGAGCTTGCGACCTCGTTGACGGGTTCGTGGCCCATGCGACGCACACCAAAAGTCCTACCGGTGAAGCCCTTGATGTTACCGTCGATAAGCTCGAACTGGTCGCCGCAGGTTTCATGCTTAAAAAGCTTGGCTATGTACCCGATTTGGCTCTCAAGACCATCGCGGCACGAGAGGCTACGCTATGGGGACTGACGGCTGTGGCCAAATACCGGGGCGTCGAAAGTCATGCGAGCGAAGAAAGCAAGCGCTACACCTTTGTGGAGTGGGCCTCCATTGTGGGCGGCTACTTACCAAGTGCAGCGGCTGCCGAAACAGATCATCCAATGCTTTCAGAAGTTTTCCGCCAGGCTGGCTCGATTGCCTTGCTCGCCCATACTAAAGCCGGGCTAGAAGGTATCGGTAACCTGGCAGAGCAAGCCTTTGCGCCCATACCCAGCACGGATTACAACAGTCAGGCTGCGCTCGAGAGCGTATAATTATAAGCAAATGGGGCAGGCTTTATACAGAAAACACCGACCAAAAAGTCTCAAAGACGTTGTCGGCCAGGAGCACATCACCAAAACACTCGAGCAAGCGCTCAAGAGCGGTCGTATTAGTCACGCCTATCTGTTCACCGGACCGAAAGGCGTCGGCAAGACCAGCGTAGCGCGTATCCTGGCCCATGCCATCAACGATTTGCCTTATGGCGAGGGCGATAATCACATTGATATTATCGAGATCGACGCCGCCAGTAACCGCCGCATTGACGAAATCCGCGAACTGCGCGACAAGGTTTACGTAGCCCCAGCCAGCGCCAAATACAAGGTCTACATCATTGACGAGGTCCACATGCTCACAAGAGAGGCTTTTAACGCCCTCTTAAAGACACTTGAGGAGCCGCCGGCCCACGTAGTATTTATTCTGGCCACCACTGATGCCCACAAGCTTCCTGAGACGATTATCAGCCGCACCCAGCGTTTTACCTTTAAGCCGGTGGGTCAGGCCAATGTGGCAAAGCTCTTAAAGGATATGGCCAAAGCCGAAAACGTAACCATTTCTGACGAAGCTTTGGAGCTGTTAGCCGCCCACGGGGAAGGGAGCTTCCGCGATAGTATCAGTCTGCTCGACCAAGCCAGTAATTACGGTGAGAAACTTGAAGTGCAAGACATCCAGCAGTTACTTGGTTTGCCACCCGCCGAGGCCGTGGCCAGTCTGGCAACCGCGCTACCAAGTGAATCACCCGCGCAACTAGTCCAACGCCTCAGCGATCTATACGAGCAGGGTTATCAGGCAGCCGCCATTGCCA
>DASZUC010000052.1:0-14497 GCA_035547775.1 Saccharimonadales bacterium (SeqCode)
GGACGCGCCAAGAGCGTGGTGTCAAGCGCTCTTGGAGCACACATTCGGAGCTGAGCTTTCGCAGCTGGGGGGCGCGGCCACTCGTCTGCCTCTGATTCGCGAGGTCTCAAAAAATCTATACCTGTCAATGTTCACTTATACCAGCCCAAAAGCCGTTAAGTAAGGAGATTATACTGCCAGATTAACAGAATAGCAAGAGGTTGGGCGGCACTAGCTTCGCAGTGTTTTTAGGATACAGTCCACCAGAGGTGCACGAGCAGCTTCCGCGAAGTCATGGCTGGCATTTGGGATGACCGTTGCGATAACTGTCGGCAGCTTGCTTAACTGAGTGTAGTCGGTATCGGACAAAACCTGATCATTGCCAGCCGTCACCAGCAACAGCGGCTGTTGGACGGCAAAATCGTGCAACAAGTGTTCGGCATTTATAGCTTCCATCTCGTCAAATAATGCGCTAGGGATGAGGCTGATGCTGCCATCAGTACGCGGCACATGCCACACACCCTGCTCGTCACAGAAGCTCCCCTCTTTACCGGTAAAATACGCTCGCGTTTGACCGCCCACGGCTAGAGGTGGTGCTAGAAAACAGACATGAGTGAGATTGGGTGGCGCCACCAGGGCGGCAATCACGCAGCCAATCGAGTGAGCGACCAAGTTGAGCTGTGCGTCTGGTTGGATGTTTTGGAGCCAGGCAAAGACGGCCTGTAAACGGGCTTGCTGATCGGCTATGGTGGTAAAAATAGTGCCGTCGGGGCCGTAATCGTAATAATCGAACAAGATGTAGCCATAATTGACTGGCAAGGCGTTGGCGATGTCTGTAAATAGTCTACGGGCATCACGGCGAACGCCGAAACCATGGCTAAAAATGACCATATTGGGCGCCAGCTGATATTCGATGGTTAGACCACCATCGAGCTGCAAGTGATTCGCCATGCTTAGATCCGTTCGGCGTTGAGCTGTTGTTTCAACTCAGCAGCCATAGCATCGAGTACATGGCCGACTTCTTTGTCGGTCAGCGTACGGTTCAAACCAGTAATGGTCACGCGGAAGCTGAAGTGTTTGTGGGCTTCATCGTCTTTGGCCTGATACACGCCTAGTGGCTCAAGAGCGATATGAGTATCTTCCAGAGTGTGAGCACCAAGGGCCTTATCAACGGCGGTGGCCACTTGCAAGTAAGTCTGTTCGGCGCTGACCTTCAAGGTAAGATCTTGCTTGACCCCCGGGAAACGGAGCAATGGCAGGTAGCCAGGTTGTGGCAGATGCAACAGGCTTAGGTGTACTTCAAATCCGGCAGCATACTTCGGTAGTTTCAAGGCACGCTGCACGCTGGCTTTAAACTCACCAATCACGCCCCAAACAACGTCATCACGAATGATGAGTGCTGAACGCTGCGGTTCATATGGTGCCGTTAATTGTCGACCCCATTCATCGCTCTTAAAGTCAAAGTCTGCCATTGGTACCAACTCGTCAATCAGCTCGTTGCTGAGCTGTTCGAGATATTTGCGCGCCTGATAATACGCAGCGCCCTGCGGTCGTTGCTTGTCGCTACTGGCAACAATCAGCGCTAAATGATCGTCTTCATTGGGCACTTCTGGCTCGGTTTCATCCCACTCGTCAACATAGTGAACCTTGCCGAGCTCAAACAGGGCAAATTGATCATAACCAGCCTTAAGGTTAGGGTGAACGGCCGCGAGCAAGCTGGGGGTTAAACCAAGGCGATAATATTCCAGATCGGGGCTGAGGGCGTTACTTAGGCCAAAGGCATGTTGGCGATTTTGGCCCACCTTATCCAGTAGTTCACCGTGTACAAAGCTGTAGGTCAAGACTTCGGTGGCGCCGTTACGGGCGAGTCGCGTTCGGAGGGCTTGCTTGCGCTCAAAGAGCTCATCTTTGGTGGCTGGTTTCACGTCACGACGTGGCAGAATTTGCGGTAACTGGTCGTAACCCAGCAAACGGCCTACTTCTTCAACCACATCTTCGCGCAACTCAATGTCGGTACGCCAAAATGGCGAGTGAACAGTCAATTCATCCCCGCTCACCTCAACTCGGCACTCAACGTTCTGGAGTAACATTTGCATGTCGGTAGCACTGAGCGTGAGGCCCAAGCGAGTGTTAATAAACTCAGCGGAGACGGTGACAGGCGGATGCACCGATCCACGCTCGCGAGCAGCGGGGTTGAGGTGATTGTCATCAATAATTTGGCCAGCCAACCCTGCACCGGCCAACTCGCCCATGGCGTCGGCGGTTTTCAGCAGTACGGGCAAGGTTTGCAACGGACTTTGCCCCTTGGTGAAGCGCGTTACAGCTTCGGTAAATAGGCCATGCGCCATACTAGTGCGGCGGATCGAATACATATCAAAAGTGGCGGCTTCAAGGATGATGTTGGTAGTGCCACTATCAACTTCAGTTTCGCTACCACCCATCACCCCACCAACGCCAATCAGTTGCTTGTCGGTGGCAATCATAATAGCTTCAGCTCGAGGCTCAATTTCTTTACCGTTCAGTAGTTTAATCTTCTCGCCCGGTTTTGGATGACGTGCTACTAATGTGGCCTCGTCACCACTCAGGGCTTTAACCTTGTCGTAATCGTAAGCATGCAGGGGCTGACCAGTCACCAGCATGTAGAAGTTGGTGAGGTCGACGATATTGTTGATTGATTTAACACCAACTTTGGCCAGGGCAACTTGCAGCCAAGTAGGGCTAGGCTGGATGGCAACATTATTCATTGCCACAGCCGTAAAGCGCGGCACCAAGGCTGGCACTTCGTTCTCGACCCGTAATGACAATTGCTCACTAGCCACTGCCGGTAGCGACGGTTTGGCAGTATACCAGTCAGGGCTGGTGAATGTATGGCCAGTAATACCGGCAATCTCGCGGGCCACACCTAAGGCACCGAAGCAGTCCGGTCGATGGGTAAACATCTTGTTTTCAATGTCGATAATGGAATCGTCTAGTTTGTAAACATCAGCCAATGGCGTGCCGGGTGCCACATCTTTATCGACCGCCAAAATACCTTCGTGACTATCGCCCAAAGCTAGTTCGCGCGAACTAGCCAACATGCCGTTGCTCTTCGTGCCGCGGAGCTCCCGAGCTTCAAGCACAAACGGCTCATCAGTATCAACGCTATCGGGCACAGTCACGCCGGGCGCCAACCAAGCGGCCAGCATGCCAGCCTGCACATTGGGCGCGCCACAGACGACTTGCACCAGACCATCATCACCACGCTCGACGTCTTTGACCACACCGCCATCGTCCACGCGGCAGACATGCAAATGATCAGAGCCCTCCAGATCGTTACACTCGACCACTTTGACCACAACGACGCCGTGGTAGCGTTTGCTAAGATCAGTTACTTCTTCCACTGCCCCCAACTGGGCACCAATTTTTTCCACCAACTCGTCGACTGACGGCAAATCAAAATTCAAAAACTGCTTCAGCCAATTTACGGAGACTTTCATGCCGCCCCCTCTTCTGGGAGTAGAGAGATAACCTGATAACCATATTTTTCTATAGCTTCTGTTGGCCAAAAATCAATATCCTTGGTGCGCACTACTGTACCAACTTTCTTACGCAGAACCCGACCAGTTGGCTCACGAGTATCATCGGCAATATCAACGAGTTCTAAAATATCACCCGGTGCACAGTCCCAATCTGCCAAGCGTACTTCATACGTCTTTTCGCCAGATACAATCTTGTCGAAATAACGAGAATAGACCTTCTTGCTTATGACAGTACTCATGAAAATTGCCTCAAAAAGTCTAAACGAGCGCTTTCAAAATGACGTACATCATCAATGCCGTATTTCATCATAACTAAACGATCCAGACCACAGCCCCAAGCAAAGCCGGTGTAAATTTCGGCATCGATGCCGGCGGCCCGCAGCACATTGGGGTGGATCATGCCACAGCCCAACAGTTCAATCCAGCCAGTTTGACTACAGACCGAGCAGCCCTGCTTGTCGCAAAACGGGCAAGAAATGGCAAACTCGAAACTTGGCTCAGTAAACGGAAAGTAGAACGGCTGGGTTTTGACATCTAACTCCTTGCCATAGTAGGCCTGGAGGAAAGTCTTAAGCGTGGCGATCAACATACCAGCATGCACACCCTTATCGACGTAGACGCCTTCCAACTGGTAGAACGTGTGCTCGTGACGAGCATCTAAGTCTTCGTTGCGGAAAACACGGCCCGGTATTAAAACGGCAATTGGTTCACCTTTTTTCAGATTGTCGCCGTATTTTTGCAGCACCCGGTTTTGCATGGTCGAAGTGTGCGCCGGAGCAATAAACTGCTTGCCGCCCTTATTGGTTTGGTGAGTCATAAAAGTATCATAATCGTCACGGGCTGGGTGCCCTTCGGGAAAGTTCAGAGCCTCAAACATGTGATAATCGTCATCGATTTCGCGGGACTCAATAGCCGTAAAGCCCATGCGGTAAAAGGTGTCGAGCACGGTGGCCAACTCGGTCATCAGCGGATGCTGGCTGCCTTGCTCGCCTGGCAAGAGTTCAGGCGCTGCGGCATTCACGTCAAACGGTGCCGTAATGTCCAGCGGTGGCAGCTGCTCACTAACGTCTTGCGCAGCCTGCACGAGAGCAGTCAGCTCTTGGCGCAACGCATTCATTTCTTGGCCAAAGCCGGCTCGCTGTTCGGGTGGTAGGGTTTTGAGCTCGTCAAATAAAGCTTTCAGCTCAACGGCGCGCAAAATCTCGGCTTTATTATCGAGTTCGGCCAGCCGTTTTTTGAGCGTTGCGGCAGCCGCAGCAATCTGAGGATTTTGGTACGCCATATTAAAAGTCAGTATAACCTATTTATACAGAGACGAAAACGCGGTTACTCGGCCGTGGCGGCCAGCAGTTCGGGGAAAATTCGAAAACGTAAGCATTGTTTGTCGCTGCCATCATCGTTTTCCACCCAATATGGTTCTTCGTCGAGGCCAATCGGCGCCAAACTGGCATACGGATGATTAAAGGGTAACGGCACGTCTGGCAGGAGCACAACTTTATCGACAGCGGTGGCCGGTCCTGTCACGACCGTACCGTAGAAAACCAATTTCGGGTCAATTACCCATACCGAATCACTGTAAAATTGCTGCAGCTGAACTTTCACCCGCTCGCCATGATTAAATGCATAAAAAGCTTCACCGTTGTCTGTTTGTGTTCCCATAGCTTGCCCTCATTTACGCACAGGCTAGCGCCAAAGTCAAAGATTTCACTATGCACGCCCGCCCATTGGAATAATTGCTAAATATATGGTATTGTTTGGCCTAGACTTTCCTCAAAATGGGTTGAGAGTCGCAACTTTCCATCGACAGAGCGGGAGAAATCATGCTAACACTGTTGTTCGAGATGGGGTTGGTGTGCGTCGCTTACGTGCTCATTGCTGTGGCCATCATTGCAGCGGTGATCTACGCGATCGCCTGTGGCTATCGTCGCCTCGGGCAGCAGACCGTGCTTCCGATGAACCTCACTCAGACCAAAAAGTAGGTGAATCATGCTGCACTTCTTGGTGTACTGGCTGATCTTTGTATTTGAGCTCTACCTCATCGCTGGCTGCATCTGCGACTTCATGTACCTCTTCAACAGGGGCTTTACTAAGACGCTACCGCGCTGGCCGCGACCAAATCACGAAATCCGCTGGCGCATCTATGAGCTGGGCATCTTTTTTTACTTGATGGTAGCCTGGCTGCCACATCTGCTGATCGTACGGCGACGTCGCTTGCGGCAGCAAACTCAGCACTAAGCAACAACCGAAGGGGGCCAGGCAACGATGACCTGAAGCAGTGCTCGGACATATCCGATACCACTGCTTTTGCCCCTCTTTCCTCCACTCTGTCGATACCCTACCTACTGGCTTGAATGTTTCGAGCCCGCAGGCACGGTATAATCAATATATGGCCCAATTTTCATTTGATATTGTGAGTGATTACGACAAAGCCGAACTCAACAACGTGTTCGACCAGGTGCAACGTGAATTGCAGAATCGGTATGACTTTAAAAACACGCCGGCTGCCGTAGAATGGCTGAATGGCGATAAAACCGGTCTGAAAATCATTGGCAACAGCGACTGGCAAATTGACACCATCATCGATATTGTGCGCAAAAAACTGGCTGCCCGTGGCCAAAGCCAAAAATTACTCGATACGTCAGCGCCCCTCGCCGAAAGTAACTTGCGCGTTACCCAAGAAGTGCCTTTCCAGCAGGGCTTAGATCAAGCCAAAGCCAAACAAATTACCAGCTTACTGCGTGAGAAGTTTCCTAAAGTGAAAACTCAGATTCAAGGCGAGATGGTGCGCGCCAACTCTGCTAGCAAAGACGAATTACAAGCCGTCATGCAAGCGTTGCGAACTGCAGACTTTGATTTTCCGCTGAATTTTACAAATTATCGCTAACGAGCTGTTTCAAGTTCGGGCAACTCACCGGCCACGTACAACTCTCGGGCCAATGGTGTCAGCTCGTAATGCTCAGTTCTGAGCGGCTGTTCGGCCGTGCAATCCAACTCTGTCGCCAGGTGAGCAAACGCCCAATCACCTAGTGCAGCCTTACCAAGACCAGACATGGTACGTAGCAATTTACGACGAGTTAGCTCCTCGGGTTCGTTGGGAGTGGTCATGCCAGCCAGTAAATCTTCGGGGTCAACACAAACCCGCTCTACTAATTGGCGCATCACCGATACTTTTGCCGAACGATAATAATCACCAGGGTTACGGAACGAATCGAGAGCTTCTTTGGCGCTTTTGGCTCGCGGTCGACCACTGTTAATGCTCGACGCCAACCAACCGGCACCAGCGGCAACAACCACTAAACCACTCACCACTGCCAGTGGCTTGCGATATGATCGTTCTTCGCCTAATTCCTTGCCCATAAAGTAGCCCTACTATACTCCTCGTGAGCTCAACGATCAATGAGCTATACTGATAAGCATATGCAGCGCGCGGCGGATACAGCGGACAAAACTCAGCCCAATTACGAGCGGCTTCTTGAACAAGCCACCGATGTGCTCAAGATGAATGATCGCGGCGGCTATACTCAGCCGGCCAGCGGCCTCTATCCGCATCAATGGTTGTGGGATAGCTGTTTTATTGCCATCGGGCTGCGCCACCTAGATGTCGATCGGGCTAAACTCGAACTCACCAATTTACTGCGCGGCCAGTGGAGCAATGGCATGCTACCAAACATTGTCTTTCGCGATGATCCGCAGTACCGCACCGACCGCAACATTTGGCGCAGCTGGCTGAGCCCCTTCGCGCCCAGCGACGTCATGACCACCGGCATCACCCAGCCGCCCGTGCTAGCTGAAGCCGTCGTTCAAGTTGGTGAAAAACTGAAATGGCCCGAGCGCCGGCAATGGTACCGTATGATGTACCCTGGCCTGTTAGCCTACCATCAATGGCTGTACAAAGAACGCGACCCGCACGGCGAAGGCCTGGTATTGCAAATTCACCCATGGGAAACTGGTCTCGACAACACGCCGCCGTGGATGAATGAAATGCACGCGCATTTGCTGCCATTTTGGATTCGTTTGATTGAAAAGACGCGCTTTGATCGAGTTATCAACCTCTTTCGGCGCGACACCCGCTCCATCCCCATTGACCAGCGCTTTTCAACGGTTGAGGCGCTGGCGTTATTTGATATTCAACGGCGACTCAGGCGAAAGAACTACGATGTCAATAAAATCCTCGATCACTCCCTATTCGCCATCGAAGACTTGGCCTTCAATAGCATGTTTGTACGCGCTAATGCTCATTTACGAGATATTGCCAAAGCTATCCGCGAGGATTTACCAGATGAGCTTGTAGAGCGTATGGCCAAGACCGAAAAGACTTTTGAAGAACTCTGGGACCCTTACTCGGGTGAGTATTACTCACGTGACTTTATTACCCACCGTTTGCTGAAAATTCCGTCAGTCGCCACGCTGTTGCCACTGTACGCCGGGACGATTACCCAAGAACGTGCCGATCAATTGGTGCGCCTACTGGAGAGTGAGCATCAATTTGGTCCCGCCTACCCAGTACCAAGCGTACCAACCGAGTCATTTTGGTTCCATCCGAAGCTCTATTGGCAGGGTCCAACCTGGGTCAACATGAACTGGCTGATTATTGACGGCTTGAAGCGCTATGGCTTTCACGATCACGCCGCGGCCCTCCGTGAAAGCACCCTGGAAATGGTCGCTCAAGCCGGCTGCTACGAGTATTTTGATCCGCTGAATGGTGAACCAGCCGGCGCCGCCAACTTTTCCTGGACCGCCGCCTTGGCAATTGACCTCCTCAAATATACATAATCTTCACCTCTGTTAATTTTTGACTTTTACGATATAATTTGAATATGTACAAGATCTTCACTAGCGGCGGTTTACAGGTGCCGTTGCGACCGACAGGCCGACTCGTCTTAGGCTACGGCTATCATCGTAGTCTAGATGCAGACAACGCCTGGTTTCAGCACAGCGACTTTGAGTCCACACTTCCAGCCGAAGCCAAGCACGGCCACGGCCCTCGCCAACGCTATTTTCGAATCGTCAGCCAATACGCACAACTTGGCTTGCTCGATCACGACGATCGTTTGCCCAAAGAACTGCAACCGACGGGCCGGCGTATTCGACCAGAGGGCCATCCCACACCCTATAAATACCTACGTATAACCGACTTGGGCCGCACCGCCCTACTAGAAAACGAACTCTCAGAGCCGGCCACGCCTTTGGGCACGTTATTCACACCCGACTTTGGCCGCGTCGTAGACGCCGAAATTGCTGCATTAACTGGCCTTGAATACTCCGCAGATATTGCCGGAGTAATGGCCAGTCTACCACGGCCACGCAGTGACGTAGATCTTGGGCACTTAGTCGTCGCTGAGAGCCGGCTTGTCGAGCAGTAGTGGCTCCACACTGGGGTCGGTATCAGCAATTTTCACGATGTCACGGTCAATTTTGCCAAGCTCTTTGTAAGTCGTATTGAAATGTCCGACCGTAGTGCCAAGTGACGCGCCGAGCTTTTGCATGTAGCCATTATGATTGATCAAATGCTTTTGCAGCTGCTCGATGTTCTTGCGGATTTTCTCGGTGTCTTTGTGGATTTCAATCGAACGGAGACCCTGTGCAATAGTTTGCAAGATCGCACTCAGTGTCGTTGGGCCAACAATCGTGACTTTCTTTTCAGCCGCATAGGCTAGTAAGTTACGACCGCTAATCCCCACTTTTTCAGTCAAAATATCGTAATAAATCGTTTCCGACGGGATAAACATCAGCGCTTGGTCAAGCGTACCTTTGCCTGGCTTGATATATTTAGATGTCTCATCAATGCGATTCTTGATATCGGTTTTGAAAGCTTTTTCCAAAACCTCACGCTCGCCGTCTTTGGCTTCAATCATCCGATTGTAATTTTCCAAACTAAACTTGCTATCCACCGGCAGCAATTTATCGTCGTATTTAATGACAGCATCGACCACCAGACCTTCGCCCAAACGATGTTGTAGCGCAAAGGAGCCAGGTGGCAAGGTGTTTTTTAGGATTTGCTCTAGATAATATTCGCCAATCACACCACGCTGTTTCGGGTTTTGCAGCACGTTTTGCAGGGTCTTTAGTTCGGCGGCAATGTCACCAACATTTTTGTTGGTGCCTTCCAGCTTGGTTAACTTTTCAGTCACCTGTTCAAGAATTCGAATGCTGGCCGTCGATTGTGTTTGTAGTTGTTTGGCGCTGACATTGGCCTGATCTTGCAACTGTTTTTGCAAGCCGTCCTTCAAGGCGCCCATTGATTTGGTGAGTTCAGCCATGTCGGCTTTGAGGAGCAAAGCATTGCCAGTCTCGCCTTGGCTGTGCGTTAGCGTCCAGACGATGACTGCCGCCAGACCCAGCACCAGCACCCCCAAAATAATTACCGCCACTATCATAATCTTATTCTATCAGCTTTGGATCTTGACCGTGGTGCCAACTTTGGCCCAAGCATACAACCATTTAGCCGTAGCCAGTGGAAGTTCCACGCAGCCGTGTGAAGCGTTTTTGGAGTTTGGACTCACATGACCAAAGGCACTATCATCGCGCCAGGTGGCATCATGAAAACCATAAATCCCGTACTGATTTTCCAAAAATGGCATCCAATAGTAGACATAATCATTCCAACTACCCGTACTATCGCTACCCGTCAACGTCTGGTCAGTTTCTTTGGCATAGACCTTGTAGGTGCCAGTAGGCGTTAGATCTGCAGCCAGGAAAGCCATGCCGGTAATCACCGGTGAATCATACACAGTCTGGCCATGCTCACAGGCCCACAGATGGCGCTGGCTGATGTCTATCAACGCCAGTTTGGAGCGAGTGTTTTTCGCACAGTGATTGACTGCCGGCTTGCTAATCGGCGTGGCAACGGCGCCGTGGGCAGCCGGCGCTTTCTGACTGTCGATCGGCTTAGTAGACCGTGGCCAAGCCGCCCAGCCAGCCACAATCAACAAAACTGCCAGCACTACCAACGCCAACCGGCGAGACAAAGGACGCCGAGTGGAATTGGCCGCCCGACTCGTTGGATGACGATCCGAGGTGTAAAACGAGTAATTTGGCCGGCTCGAGCGCGTGATATTTCTTTGGAGTGACTTATTCATACTACTGATTTGAAGCGTAACAAAGTGTTTTATTTTTGCCTGTATGGATTTTTATAACCCCTTACAGTATACCACTTTTACCCTAGGCAAAGCGCGTCACAACAAACATGAAAATCACACCAACAATCGTCAGAATAATTGTGGCATATGAAGAGTGTTTACTATGCGCTTCAGGCAAAATCTCGCTGGCTCCAATGTACAATAAAAATCCGGCAAAAAAGCCCAAATACAAGGTAAGTTCGTTTTCCGAGACATGGAATAACTTCGTAGCCAGCACACCCAAAACTGGCGTCGTCGCGTCCAAGAAGAGCATCATTAACGCCCGGCGCGAATGATTCTTATTGATTAGCATGAGGTTGACGGTATTTAAGCCATCAGTGAAGTCGTGGGCGATGACCGCAATAGCCACAGCAATACCAATTGTTGTGCCAGCCTGAAAGCCCAAACCAATGCCTACGCCGTCCAGAAAACTGTGCCCAGACAGAGCCAGGGCACTGGCAATTCCCACGTGCGGATGTTTGTGAACTTCATATTCCGTTTCCTGGGTATGGTGAATCAGGATGCTCTTTTCAACAATGTGAAATAGCAGAAAACCGCAGACTAGGGCGACCATTGCGCCCGTAAAGCTGCGCTTATCTTCGCTCAATATGTTAAATATTTCTGGCAGCAGATCGAAAGCTACCACGCCCAGTAGTACGCCAGCCGTGTATCCTAAGAAACGGTGCAATTGGTCCTTGTGTCGGAGGGCTGCCAAGCCGCCCGTTAAGGTTGAGAGGAAGGTGGCAAATGATATGAGGATGGGTGTCATAGTGTCGGGCCCAGTATAGACTGCTATGCTGCGGCTGTCATTAATTGGCCGAGCAGCGAGCTATACTTCTTCTTTTTCTTGTCTTTAGTTACTTTTTCAGCTCTCGTAAACCGTTTTGGTTTTTCACTGGCCATGGGTGCAGCGGCGGCGCCGGCCGGCCGATACTCCTCCTCAGTAGGCTGCTGGAATGCCAGGTGTTCAATGTGGTGGCAGTGTCCATTGCAGCATAACGAACCCAAGCCCTCAGCCAATTGACTGATTTGTTCTGGCGGGCGTTCGTCGTGCTGTTCACAGCAGTGTCCATCATGCTCGTGCATAGGTCTAGCCTACAGTGAGCCAGTAAATTATTGCAAATCTGTCGCAATTTAATGTAAAATTGCGTCATGGACATTGCTACTTTGCAGCTGCAGCAGCACCTCAAACAGTACCACGCCAGCCTAACTGGCGCACGAAAGACTGTCTTTCACGCCCTTCTCGATCGCGAAGCTATGAGTATGAATGAACTAGTGGAGCTAACCGCTGGTCAGCTAGATCGGGCTACAGTTTACCGCACGGTGGAACTCTTTGTAGAAATTGGCATCATACAACGCCTGCCCATTGGCTGGAAGTACAAGATTGAACTAACAGATACGTTTAATCACCACCATCACCATTTGACCTGCGGTCGTTGTGGCACTGTCATTCCACTTGCTGAAGATGAGACGCTGGAAAGCCGTTTGAGCGAATTGGCGCAACTCTATCAATTCAAAGCCGATAGTCACCAGATTGAAATCCGCGGCCTCTGCCTCACCTGCCAAAAAGCCACCAGAGATTAATTTAAACTTAATCTTCCCATGTCATCCTGAATAGGGCAAAGCCCGTATTTCAGGATGACAAGGTAAATCAAGATCGGTCGTTTGAAACCTAAAGACCCGGCGCGAAACTTCGGCCGGGTCGGTTAGGAAGCCTCACACTTCCTAATTTCAGCTTAGTCCCGGCGCCGGGCAATTGCAATGTGATATCGCTCACGTTTTAGAGACATAGAGATTGTTCGCAATATAGAAGCGCCAAGGCTTGTCTTGGGCCTTGCTAATGCCAATGCGGGTGCTCTGGATCACGCTGGATTGTGGCAAAGCTGGCTCAATAATCAGCTGAAACGGCGCCTGGCGTAAATCATGGCCGTTCCAGCTCCTGTCGATGCCCAACGCTTGGCATAACTTCGCCGGTCCATTCGTGAGCTGTTCACCGGTTTGACCACGCCGTTTGGTACTCATTACCGCTTGCCCTTCAAGTGGTTCCAGCGCCCGGATTAAAACCGCCGAGCCATGACCTTCCGGTCCGGTCACGACATTCATACAGTAGTGCATGCCATAGGTAAAATAGACGTACAGAAAGCCTGGCGGACCAAACATGACATCAGTACGCGGGGTTCGGCCTCGATAGCTATGACTGGCGGCATCGAGCTGATCGTAGGCTTCAACTTCCACAATTCGCCCACTCAAACGTTGACCATCTAATTCACGCACGAGCTGGCAACCCAGCAAGCGCGGCGCCACTACTTCAGCCGGGGCACTGAGTAACTCTGTAAAATCCATGGGCCTATTGTATAACGCACCTCAGTTGCCAAGCATGAGCGCTATCGGTACAATAGAGCGACAATGAGTATTCTGCTCTTCTGGGAAGTAAGTTAGGTCCAGCATGCACGATGACAATATCTTAATCATGGTGCTTGAGGTGGTGATTTTGGTGCTGTTTTCAGCCGTTTGTTCGGGCCTGAACATCGCCATTATGGCCCTGGATTTACCAGACCTGAAACGTAAGGCCAAGCTTGGCGATAAGCAAGCCCGCAAAGTACTGCCTTTGCGCCACAATACGCATTTAACGCTGGCAGCCATTCTGCTAACCAACATCGCCGCAGTGTCGGCTACCTCATTGGTGCTCGATCAACGCCTGAATGGCTGGGCGGCGGGCATTATTAGCACGCTGTTAATCGTTATTTTTGGTGAAGTTATGCCGCAGGCTGTTTTTAGCAACGATGCGCTGCGCTGGTCAGCCCGCTTTGCCTCAGTATTGCGGGCTATGTTGGTTGTTACCTACGTGGTCAGTAAACCGTTGCAGCTATTGCTCGATCAACTCTTTCCTCGTCAGCAAGCTCCTTTGCAAAGTCGACACGAGTTGGGTCTGCTCCTGGGCGAGCATCAGCATGACGACCGCAGCGAACTGGATGACGACGAAGTTGAAATTATGCGTGGGGCTCTATCGCTGAGCGAAAAGCGAGTGCGCGACATTATGACCAATATTCGCCATACCTTTTGGCTGGGGCTAGATGTTGAGCTGAACGACGCTAAGGTTGACGAAATTAAGGCGCAGGGTTTTAGTCGTATTCCGGTCTTTAATGAAGAGTTGACTGTTTGTCATGGTCTGCTGTTGATGAAAGATCTAGTCGACATTGATTTTGACGAGCAAGTGTATCACGTTCGTGATTTACCCCTGCACCCTACACAAATGGTTGGTAGCATGACTGCGCTTGACACTATGTTCCGTAAATTCATTGCCGCCGGCACACACCTCATGCCTGTGGAGCGTGATGACGAAGTCGTGGGGGTGATTACGATTGAGGATTTGATTGAAGAGATTATTGGTCACGAAATTGAAGACGAAACTGATCGCAGCAAACGGGGCCGCTAGTTACATCGCCCGCCAGTCGACGTGACGACCGAAGAGTGCCAGTAACTTGGTTTGTAAGTCGGCTGACTCGGGCACTTTGATGGCAGGCGCGAACAGGCCACTGGCAGCTAGCTCTTTTTTGCGCGGCAAAGTGCGTTCGTAGACAACCTGGGCAACATCTGGTGCGAAGCGTACGGGTATGGCAATCGCCTGGCCCAAATCCCAGGCGTGAATCAGTAAATCTCCGCCAACTTGACGTAAATAATCATCGACGCTGATGTCGCCATAACTGACATGAGCCATAGCTTCAGGGTCAGCATCATTAACAGCCAGGTCGGCTTTGTGGACCGCCTGCTCCCAGCGCACATGCAAGTCCATAGCACCTTCTTCCAATAAGTCGCCTTCGTATTTATCACCCACCTCCTCGATAGTTCGGCCTTTTACCATTTCCGGCACCCAAGAGAGCT
>DASZUC010000053.1:0-4248 GCA_035547775.1 Saccharimonadales bacterium (SeqCode)
CCGATTGATAAACTCATAACTCTATTCTAACAGATTAAGCCCCTTGCAAAAAACACAAAAGTATGCTATCCTAATAAACAGTAAAGAAAAACAAAAATGAACCCTAATAATTCGCAAGCAGTTCTCCCACCCGAAACACCGGAAGATGCCGAGCAGCCCATCACATATTTAGATATTCTTCAGGCCGATGATCCCAAAGCGGCGTATGAGCAATATGTAACCAGTGACGAGCAGGCAACTGAGCTACTTGGGCAAGCCGAAGACGCGGTGGCTAATGCAGGCTGTGAGTTGGAACTTATGCGCCGTACTCCTCAAGAAAAGGAGCGTTTTGCTGAAGTCATGGAGCACTATGACAAGATTCTTGGCCTGATGTTGCTGCGCAATGTGCAAGCCATGCAACACGCGGGCGATAGCGAAGCCAAAATTAAAAAAGTTACGATTGACGCCATTCTCGATTCAAAGCGATCCGTATTCATCAAAGAAATTGATAAACGACTGGAAAGTTCTCGCCCGGAGCGAGCATTGGAGTGGTTGGCTCGCAGTAAAGCTCGACGTACGTTGGGTCCCATTGCTGTTGCTGCCACCTCATTACTGAGTGCTGGACTGGCGGTCAAAGGCTATGATGCTGGCAAAGAAGACATTGAGCATAGTTTTGGCTACTATGCTGGCGCAGTTGCTATGGGCGGGCTGTCTTCTGCTTTTTATGCTATTCGTAAAGGTGGCGCTTTCCTGACGGCCACTATTGCCAAGTCAGTGTTGCGCCGCGCTCCGGTCAGTAGTACTACAAAAGCCGAAAAACGTCAGGCTAAGCAAGATAGTGAGCGGGTACATTTTATGACGATGCATGACGAACATGCCAAACTGCTTAAAAAAGAGTTGCATACTGAAGCCGGAGATAACCATGTGGGGCTGGAGCGCCCTGAAGCATTTGTAACTTCGTTACTTGGTTTGTCGAAAGAATCCCTTATGGAGTTTTACCAGGCCCATGGCTCAACCGGTCGAGCATCTACCCGCTGGTTACGGCGTATTTTCCGTGGCTCGGTTATTGAAGTCGGTCATACGCTTGGCGGTATCGATGAGGAAACCATTGAGGAGATTGTCGACACAACGCTGCCCAAGGTGTCTAAAGTACCTGTACCGGCACAGGCCGTAAAGTTGGCGTAAGACCTACAAGCTTATTGGCTTCAATCGAGCGATAAAGCTGGGATTGTGGAGGTCGGGTTTGTTGTAGGCCAGTGGCTCATGCGTATCAAATTGCAAAATCGGGCTATCGAGTGCGCGTAAAATTGCATCAGCTGCAGCTGTATCCCACTCCATACAAGGGCTGAGGCGCGGGTAGATGTCTACGGTGCCGTCTGCCACATAGCACATTTTAAGCGATGAACTCATCGGCAACTGCTCATGCTCGCCAAGCTGCTCCAAGAAAGCGACCGTCTCCGCGTTTTGGTGCGAGTGACTGACCACCACCACTGGAACCGTGCGGTCGGTACTGGGCAATGGCAAGGCGATCCGTGATTCGTCGTTGGTTTTGCGCCAGGCGCCTTGACCACGAGCACCGTAGTACATGACCTGTCGAGCTGGTGCGTAGACTACGCCCAAGATCGGCTCACCGTTTTCAATCAAACCAATATTAACGGTGAAGTTAGGTCGGTGGTCCACAAAGGCTTTGGTGCCATCCAGCGGATCGACCAGCCATAATTGACGAGCTTGTAAGCGTTCGGCTGGCTGGTCTGGGACCTCTTCGGATACGATAAAAATCTCTGGCGTCAGTTTGCGTAGTGCGGCCACGATGAGCTCGTTGGCTTGAGTGTCGGCCTGTGTGACTGGTGAGGTATCGGCTTTATGCTGGACGTCCAGGTTGCCATGCTTATATATGTCGCTAATAAGCTCGCCGGCTTGACGGGCAATAGCCACGACACTTGGCAAGAGTGCAGCGAGGTCGAGATCCGAATGCATGTACTAAGTATACGAAAAATAATCTGAGCTATTCGGAGTGCGCTAAGCTTGCTACAATATACATAAGATATTTCAGGGCCGGTTAACAGCGACAGGAGGGTAGTATGGTGCAGAGTAAATCAAAGAAAAAAAATGGTGGTGAAGTCAGCCACTGGCTGATTTTAGTCTTACTGGCGCTGGCCCAATTTATGGTTGTGCTCGATGTGTCGATTGTGAACGTGGCACTACCGTCAATTCAGCATGCCTTTAATATGAGTAATACGAGCTTGCAGTGGATCGTGACAGCTTACACCTTAACCTTTGGCGGTTTCTTGCTGCTGGGTGGGCGGGCTGCCGACTTATTTGGTCGGCGCAAAATTTTCCTCAGCGGCGTGGCCGTGTTTACGCTCGCGTCCTTGGTGGATGGTTTGGCTCAGTCAGGTGGCATGTTAGTGGGTGCTCGTTTGGCGCAAGGCTTGGCCGGTGCGTTCATGTCACCAGCAGCCCTGTCGATTGTGTTGGTGACATACCGTGAAGGTCATGAACGCAATGTCGCTCTGAGTGTTTGGGGTGCGGTGGCCAGTGGCGGCGCGGCAGCTGGCGTCTTATTTGGCGGTATTATTACGCAGTATTTGAACTGGCGTTGGAATTTCTTTGTGAACGTACCAATCGGCATTTTAGTGATCATTTCGGCGTTGCGCTTGCTAGACCGTCACGATTCGACAGTTGACCACAACAATCTCGATCTGCCCGGTGCGGTGCTCGTAACCGGCGGCCTGATTTCACTCGTGTATGGTTTGGTAAAAGCGCCTACCGATGGCTGGACCGGCGGTTTGCCACTGATCTGTTTTGTGGTGGCGGCCGTAGCGCTGGTTGGTTTTGTGGTGAATGAACTGCGTGCCAAACACCCGCTGATGCCTTTGAAGATTTTCCGTATTCGTAATCTGTCGGGCGCTGATAGCATGATGCTCTTGATGGCTGCTGGTATGTTTTCGATTTTCTTTTTCACCACTTTGTACATGCAAGAAGTCTTGGGCTACACACCAATTCGGACGGGTCTGAGCTTTTTGGTGGTGCCGCTGGCGGTGGCTTTCACGGCCACTAATGTGCCCCGCATCATTCAAAAAGTTGGCTATAAACCGATTTTGGTAGTGGCGCCGCTCTTTGTGAGTTCCGGTCTTTTCTATCTGTCACATGTTCCGGTGGCCGGCACGTTTTGGGGCAATGTAGCGCCTGGATTAATCCTGATGGGTCTCGGTATGGGCGGTACGTTTGTGGCCTCGACCATTGCTGCTACATCTGGTGTGCCGCATCATGAGTCGGGTCTGGCTTCAGGTCTTCTGAATACTTCACAGCAAGTTGGTGGGGCACTTGGTCTGGCCGTTTTAACAGGCTTGGCGAGTAGTAGCATTGCGCGTTACTTGACCAATCTGCATCTGCACACCGTACCCACACATGCGCAAGTAACTGCAGCAACGGTGCATGGTTTTCATGACGGTTATTTGATTGGCTCGACATTTGGCTTGGCCGCAGCCTTGCTGGCTGCCGTGGTGATTCGCCGTCAAACTGCTGCTAGTGATGCCAGCCATGCCGAAATCATTCCGGGCGTCTAGTTCCACCCCTTGAACACTATTGACAAAACAGATAATAATTTGTAAAGTTTATCTACAATTCTATTGGGTTTAGAGCACGTGCTCACCTGGAGAGTTGGTTCTTTGACATGTCAGGTTACATTTCCACTGTTCTTTGTTTTGGGTTGCGACCAGTTTATATACATATATATGAGTTGATCGCATCCCAACACGGGGATCATCTGGAAAGGAAGTGAGAACGATTGAACGCCACCCAAATCGGCCGTGGTGGAAGACGGAGCTTGTTCTTCGTCGCCGTCACCGCCGTCCTGTGCGCCGTTACCGGTTCAACCGCCGCCTACGCCGACAGCTCGACACCGGTCTCGCCGACGCTGAGCGTGAGCTCGCCGGCGTGTGAGACCCTGAGCGTCACCTTGACCGACAACAACGACATCTCGGCTCCGCCGGTCGACTATACGGTAACGATCCAGTTGGGGTCGCAGCCGGTTGGTCAGGATGTCGAGTCCGGCATGATCGGTGGTTCGAGCGTTTCGGCCAACTATCCGAATCTGCCAGCAGGCACTTACACCGTTTTGGCCACCGGCAGTGACGGCAGCACGGCCACACCGGTCAGTCAAGCGGTTGCGAGCTGTTCGACACCCACCACTCGGGTGGCGTTCAAGCCCAAAGCCTCGATTGGCACGCCCAACTATAGAGCGGGCAACGTGCCGGTCAAGCTGGA
>DASZUC010000054.1:0-39856 GCA_035547775.1 Saccharimonadales bacterium (SeqCode)
AAAATCACGAGCGCGTGGGATGAGCTCGTTAGCACCCAGCAACACGTGCTCCATGAGGTGCGGCACTTCCCATTTCTGCTGATCAACCAAATATTCACCTGCTCGGAAGTTTAGCTCGAATGTCATAACTGAAGCGTGCGGAATATGGATCAATAAGCCTTCAGCGCCATTGGCTAATTTAACTTCGGAGACAGTGTGCTTCATAGGCAGATCTTAGATCTTAGGCCTTAGATCTTGGAGCTGCTAAGAACCAAGAACTAAGAACTAAGAACTATTTGCGCCTCCGCTTGGCAGCAGTTTTGCGTTTCCGCTCGTTCTTGCGAGCTTTCTTGCGCGCCGTTGTCTGGCTCTTCTTAGCTGCTTGGGCAACTTCTTTGTCGGCGAAGTCGGCAGCTTCAAATTCAGTTTCAGCAGTGGTGATTTGGTTGGCATTACTCACCGAGCCGCGAGCAGCCCGGGTTAATTCGGTTTCAGTAGCCCGTTCGAGCTCTTCTTGGCTAATTGGCTCAGCATGGAACAGCGTACGCACAACATCGTGGCGCAGGCTATTTTGCATGTCTTCAAACAACAGTTGACCGCGACGACGATATTCAACGAGCGGATCTTGTTGCCCAACACTCATCCAGTGAATACCCTCGCGCAAGTGGTCCATATTTTCCAAGTGCTGCATCCACAGGTTATCGAGGATTTGTAAGTAAATATCACGCTCAATTTTGCGCATAATTTCGGCGCTAAAAGCTGCTTCACGAGCCGCATATAATTCCCCAGCTTCAGTCTGTAAGACCTTCAAAAACTTGTCGGCTTCTGTATCAAACAAGCGATCAAGCGTCTTTTCATCAAATGGGAAGACTTCGCGCAGTACATCTTCAAACTGATCACTCGTAACCAGAGGTGAGTTCATGAGCGCCTGGATTTCTTCCTCAATAAAAATCTTGATGCGTTTGCTAATGTTTTGCGAGCGCAAGATCTCACGGCGCATAGCATACGTAGCTTTACGATGCCGGTTCATAACGTCGTCATACTGCACAACGCTTTTACGCTGATCGAAGTGGTAACCTTCAACTTTCTTCTGGGCACCTTCCAAGCTCTTGCTGATCAGGCGGTTTTCAATGGGTGTATCGTCATCAACACTTAAGCGAGCCATCAGATTACTGATACGGTCCCCGCCAAAAATGCGCATCAGGTCGTCTTCGGTACTCACGAAGAACTGGGTGACACCCGGATCACCTTGACGGCCGGAACGACCACGTAACTGATTGTCGATACGGCGAGATTCGTGGCGCTCACTACCCAAGACAAACAAACCGCCGAGGTCTTTGACACCCTCGCCCAACACAATGTCAGTACCACGGCCGGCAATGTTGGTAGCCAGTGTGACGGCGCCCCGTTCACCTGCTTGAGCCACAATCTTAGCTTCGCGTTCGTTGTTCTTGGCGTTCAAGACCTGGTGTGGCACACCAGCTTTCTTGAGCATAGTGCCCAGCGCTTCGTTCTTTTCAATCGAAACGGTACCAATCAGAACTGGTTGACCCTTGGCGTGTAAGGTCTGCACTTCACGAACGATAGCCTTAAATTTGGACTTTTCAGTTCGATAAATGCGATCTTGGCGATCTTGGCGAACTAAGGGCTTGTTAGAGGGCACGTCGACCACATCCATCTTGTAAATCTGATGGAATTCTTCAGCTTCAGTCATAGCAGTACCGGTCATGCCCGACAGCTTTTCGTACAAGCGGAAGTAGTTCTGGAAAGAAATGGTGGCCAAGGTCATACTTTCCTCCTGTACCTCCACGCCTTCCTTGGCTTCAATAGCCTGGTGCAGACCCTCGTTGTAGCGACGACCAGCCAGCAAACGACCGGTGAACTCATCGACAATCACCACTTCACCATCTTTAGTAACCACGTAGTCTTTGTCACGGGTAAATAATGCTTGAGCTCGCAAGGCTTGCTGTAAGTGATAGATGGTGCGGATGTTCTCTGAACCGTACAAGTTATCGAGGTCTAAAATCTTTTCGATTTTTTCAACACCGGCATCCGTTAGAATGACCGTTTTGCGCTTTTCATCAGTTTCGAAGTGCTTGTCTTTGACCAGCTGACGAACAACACGGGAGAACTGAGCATAGGCCGCACCACTGGTAACACTTGGCGCGGAAATGATCAGTGGCGTTCGAGCTTCATCGATCAAAATGGAGTCGGCCTCGTCGACGATGGCAAAGTGCAAATCACGCTGGCGCAACTGATCTTCTTCACGAACCATATTGTCACGCAAGTAGTCGAAACCAAATTCATTGTTAGTGCCGTAGGTGATGTCAGCCGCATAGGCCTCCTGGCGAGTACACGGTTTTAGGTGACGAAAGCGCTCATCTTCATGCTCTTCGTTGATGTATTTGGGGTCGTAGAGGTATGAGAGGTCAGCCATGATAACACCGGTGCTGAGGCCCAGAAATTCAAAAACTTGGCCATTCCAGCCGGCATCACGCTGCGCCAGATAGTCGTTGACGGTCACTACGTGGACACCCTTTTCGGTCAACGCATTCAAATAAACCGGTGCCGTAGCCATCAAAGTTTTACCTTCACCAGTTTTCATTTCGGCGACATTGCCCTCATGGAGCACCATGCCACCAATCAACTGCACATCAAAGTGACGCTGCTTGAGCGTACGAGTAGCCGCTTCACGCACCACGGCAAAGGCGTCAGGCAAAATAGTATCGAGCGACTCTTTCTTTAATCGCTTCTTAAGCACGTCAGTCTGCTCTTTGAGCTGCTTGTCGCTCAGCTTTTTATACTTGTCTGCGAGCTTATTAACTTCGGCCACGCGCTTGGTCAGGCGCTTCACGGTCTTGGCTTGTGGGTCTCCCAGAACTTTTTTAAAGACAATGTTCATTAGAGCTTACGTCTCTCCCTCTTTAGGCTTGGTCGCATGTATCGGAATTATTATAGCGGTAGTAGGAGAGAAAATCGAGCCTAATCCAACGTAATGTCACCGAGCTTGGCAATCAGCTGCAACATGGCGATCTCTTGAGCTTCGCTTAAATCGACAAAAACTTGAGAATTACCTTCATAGCCGGTTTCGGCGAAGCCACTATACCAGACATGAGAGGACATGCTGACAGTCTGGTCTTGCCTTGCCTGCGAACGTTGGATCGGGAAGCCTAAGTTCAAACTGCCTGATCGGTCATTGTGCTGGACGTCAAAGTGAAATCGCAGCGATAATTCTCGAGAATAGTCCCGATGTCCATCGATGAAGTCAGCATATGTAAACTTTTCATCAATAACCCGCCCGTCAAAACGCGGATCCCAACGAAAAACCTCGATACCAGCTGCTTTGGGCTCCTGCAACTGCTCTGCCGGAAATACTACCTCGTCGTTCCAAGGTCCTCTCAATGCCAGCCCACCGGCACGCTTCGTCAGATCGAGTCGATCATCAATGTCAGCTAACATCTCGGCCGTGGCAGCCCAGGCTTCCGGAAGTGGCGTTACAATCCGAGCCATGGTTGATGCCCAGTCTGGATTACTAGGCCGATTGTGCTCCCAAAGCTGATCAGTAAGTTGTTTATATAAAACCGCCGAAGCTAGCGGCTCCGGATCTTCCAGTGTCGTTTCTTGACCATTGACACGAACTCGATGTACTTCTGCCATAGTGGCCTTACTCTATTACTCGAGTGATATTTATGCAAGCAAGAGCGGTTTAATGATCAGCTGCCCTGGCGGCGGAATTTGGCCATAAGCTTACGGTGAAGCTTGCCACTACCGTGCAGATCTTTATATTTTTTGAGCTGTTGCTTGAGCTTGGCTTCAACGATATCAACAGCGGCGTACATATTGAGCGCCTTTTCTTTGATTACGATTGTCTCGTGCGGCAGTCGCAGTGTGACTTCGCAGGTGGCATGTTCAATCTGTTTTTTAGCGGATTCTTTTAAATACACTTCAGCGTGAGCGCTATCACGGGAGTGGCGTGATAAGTAGTGATCGAGTCCGCCAATCTTCTTGGTAACGTATTTGTGCAAGCGTTCATCGACCGTCATGTGCACACCGTGAATTTCAAACTTTTGCAGCATAAAACTTCCCTCCTAATCAACTACTATTATACGCGGGTTGTCAGCTCAACCGACGGCTAACAAGCTGTTAAATTTCAGTTTGGCCGTTCATGAACGGCTGCAGAACTGTTGGGATACGCACATGGCCATCGGCCGTTTGATAATTCTCAATGATGGCAATCATGGCTCGACCCAGTGCAAAAGCAGTGGCGTCGTTCGTATGCACGAGTTCGGTGCCATTTTCCCGCTTGACGCGAATCTTAAGATCACGCGCTTGGTAATCAGTCATGTAGTCTGCAGTGTGCGTTTCGCGGTAAGTATTCTGCCCCGGCAACCAGCAGTTGATGTCGACACCACGAGCATTGGGTTTACCGATGTCGGCCGTGCATTTTTGCAGTAATTGATACGGCAAATCGAGCTGTTGCACCAAATATTCTTGGATGGCAATCAGCAACTTGTGCTCGTCGAGACCAGTTTCACCGGTACTAAAGACTTCCATTTCCAGCTTGTCGAACTGGTGCATGCGCAAGAAGCCTTCGGTGTCTTTGCCGTAGGTGCCAGCCTCACGGCGAAAGCTAGTGCTATAGCCGAGGTAACGAATCGGCAATTCACTTTCTGGCAAGATTTCATTCCAGTACATGGTGCAAAGCGTGTGTTCAGCGCTGGCATTCAGCCACAAATCGTCTTGTTCAAGCTTGTAGGTAACTTCTTCAGCATTTAAGCGAGCACTCGCCACATAGGGCTCAGTACGCAGCATAGCTGGTGGCAAGACTGGATTGAAAGCTTTGGCACTAAGTTGCAAGCCACTTTCATCAATTAATTTTTGAATCACTTGTTCGTCGCCCAAGGTCTGAACGACCCAGTTCATAATCGCTAGCTGCAACCGGACCAAATCACCTTTCAGGTAGGCAAAACGACTGCCGGCAATTTTGGCAGCGCGCTCTTTATCGAGCCAGCCTTTGGCTTCGGCAATTTCAGCGTGGTTCTTGGGCTGAAAATCAAAATGCGGTTGCTCCCCCACCGTTTTAGCAACGACGTTTTCGTCTTCACTAGCACCCACAGGTACATCTTCAAGTGGCATATTTGGCACGGCTTTCAGGAGCACATCAAATTCTTTTTCGATGGCTTCTAGACGATGCTCTAAATCGCCCAGCTGGTCGCGCAGCTGACGACCCTGCTCTACCTGTTCTTCACTTGGCTTCTGCCCCTGGGAGGCATCGTTCAGTTCGTTGCGCTGACGGCGCAGATCATCGGCTTGCTGGAGTAATTCACGGCGCTCGGTATCGAAGCCCAGCAGCTGAGTTACGTCAACTTCGTAGCCCTTTTGCTTGGATTTCTCGGCTACTAATTCAGGATTGTCGCGAATAAATTGAATATCGAGCATGGGCTTATTATAACCTACGCCGCCGCTGTTTGAACTACGGGTGCAACTGGCGTGCTCAAGCGATTATTTTCTTGTAATTGCTGGCTGAGTTCGGCCACCGAACGAATCAGTTGTTGAACTGTCGTAGGCGTACGCTTATCGCCGCGCAAAATGAAATAAATAACATCACCGAGAAGTTCGATATCTTCCGCCTGATCATATTGCACCAAGGTTTGCATGACATCGGGCGTAATGACGGTGAGCAAATCGACTTCCTGCCCTTTTTCGACTTGCAGGCTAAAGTAATCATCAAAGTTTCCTTCGAGCTTCAGTGGCTCACCGTTGGCAAAATCACCCTGCACGTCAGGCGAAGACTTTTTGGACGTCAGTAAAGCATGTGGCATGGGCTTGGGCGCCAGAATAACCGCGACTGTAAAGTAATGGGTCTGACTCGATTTACCTGAGCCCGTTGTGCAATCGTAGCTCAGTAAATCACAGGTTACTCCAGTAAATTGCGCTTGAATAACTGAGCTAAAGTGTCGACTGTGCCCAAATTGAATACTTGGAGGAATCGTGTTTTCTGCCGGTGTTTCAAGATCAAGGCCCCAACCATTGACCGCTGCAAAGTGTTCCCAAACTTGATTCTTATAACTCTTCACTTTGGCCGTTAAATACATAAAGTACAGTAGAATTGGCCCAAAACTCAGCCCAAGCTGCTGGCTTACAATGGCACCAGCAATACCGACAATTTCGACCAAAACCGCCAATGGCAGCGCAAAGCCATGAAAGCCATGCTTGAGCACAGCGGACCAGGCATGCTGCATACCTTGTAGTGGTTCATAATTAATCTGGTCGAGGGTTGGAGGATTCATTTATTTTGCAGCGCTTTAAGGGTAAGTTCAGTGCGAGCACGAGCATAACCACAGAATTCACACGGACCACCCATAATGTTATCGCCGATGGGCGGCATGGTGTCACTTTCCATACAAGCTTTCATTTTGAGCAGGGTTGGTTCAACCCAAGCGTCATTCCCGGTATATGGAATCAGCTTGGTCGTAAACTGAAGCTCATCACCAAAGCCGTCCACATCCAGACGCGCATTGGTATACACAAAGTAGCCCGTGTCATTGACGACAAAACCATTTTGGCGCAATAGCCACTGGTAGACTTCCATCTGGCGCTTGTAGCTAATTTGCCAGTCGCTATCGATACTCACCTCTTTGGCCTTACTGGTCGCTTTGTAGTCCACCACGATTAACTCGCCCTGATCATTCACCCAAATGTCGTCAACCGCTCCATAGACATGCAAATTGGTCGCTTCGTGCTGAGTGGCGACACCAGTAAAGTTATATCGCCATTTATCGAGATCGGCATGCTGGTACGGCACGACGCCCACCAGTTTATTGCTAGTCATAATGGGGTGCGGGGTACCGGCCAGGCGGTGTACATCAAACTCTTTCTTAAATAATTCATCGATAGTTTTGTTGATGTTGAACGGCGGGCTGGATGGCCGCGTAATTTTGAGCCGAGTATCAAGCCAAAAACAGCGTGGGCACTGCATAAACAGTTCAATCTTGCTACGGGAAACTTTGAAAGGTGCCACCTGCCCTGGTTGATATGGCTGTGATCGCCTTGAACTATAGTCGCTCATATATGTCTATTGTAGCGGAAAGTGCGCCGCCATCGACACTGATTTAAGAATTATTACACTTCTTCTAGAACATGCAGCAGATCGTCGGGTGTATCAACCACATGTGTTGGGCGGTGATCAACTAGATCACTTGGACGAGCAAAGCCCCAAGTCACCGCAATCACCCGTAAATGGATTGACTGGGCAGCCTCTACATCTCGCAACTCATCACCAATGTAGAGGGCATCAGCTTTATCAATGCTCTGCTCTTTCAACAAACGACGCAATGCAGGCGCTTTACCAAAGAGTCCTACTCCACCGTAAATCTCTAGGAAATATTTGTGCAAATCATAATGATGGAGGAAAGCGTGGACGTTACGCACTGTATTACTGCTCAGCACAAAAAGTTCGTGGCCTTCAGCATGAAGCTTCATGATTAGTTCCGGCATGCCGGCAAACGGTTGCACATGGTGAAGTGCCTTGGTCATCACATTGCGGCCTTGCAGGAATAGCCGCGGTAAACGCCACCAACGATAACCCAGTGAACGAGCAATGGCCGCCATCGACATGCCATGTAATTCGGCCCGCTGCCCATCGCTGAGCGACAGACCCTTACCACTGGCCAAAAAATCAGTTACATATACAAAGCTATTGGCAATCGTACCGTCAAAGTCGAAAATAATCGTAGCCATTCCTCTAAGTGTACCAAGTCACGAGCTATAATAAAGCCATGAGCGAGATTGCAACCCTTGGCGGCGGCTGTTACTGGTGCTTAGAGGCCTTTTATCAGCGTATTCGTGGCATCGACAAGGTTATTTCTGGCTATAGTGGCGGCCACCTTGACCACCCTACAACTGAGCGAGTTTACCAAGGTAACACCGGTCACGCCGAAGTCGTTCAGCTGACTTTTGATCCCCGCGTCATTACCTACCGTGAACTGTTGGAGATCTTTTTCGTGATGCACGACCCCACAACGCCAAATCGCCAAGGTTACGACGTTGGTGACGAGTATCGCTCGATCATTTTGTACCATTCAGAGGAACAACATACGACGGCAGCAGACATGATAGCGACCTTTGCACCAACACTGTATAAGGATCCCGTCGTGACTGAACTCAAAGCCTTTGAAAAGTTTTGGCCGGCCGACGAAAGCATGCAAGACTACTACCATCGCAATCCAAATGCCGGCTACTGCATGGTAGTTATTGATCCGAAAATCCAAAAACTCCGGCAAAAGTTTGCATTAAAACTCAAAGACTAGATATCTCGTGTCATCCTGAGGAAAAGGAAGGATCCATACCCGAAGTACCGTATAGATTCTTCACTAAAGTTCCGAATGACAAAGAACAATTTGCAGCCAACCTCAAAGCTTAGCTCACAATACGAAAGTATGGCTTGCGCAGCAGCAGCAAGAAGCGCCGAGCGGCACCTTCAGTTTTAATGAGATGTGTATGCTGGTGAGCAATTGACTTAATTTTAGAGACCGGAGCCCGCGCGTAAATGTTGTAGCCGTTGGACTCGTATTCTTGCAAGATGTCGACATACTCAGCTTTTTGCTTATCGTTCAGTGCCGACAGCGTATCAGTGTGGGTTTGAGGAGCGACCATCAAGTGCTCCACTACCCGCTGACCATCCCAGAGCGAGTACGGGAAAATGTTATAGATAATTTTAAAGTGTTTCGTTTCTTTGATGAGCTGATCGCTGCCCGCTTCAATTGCACAAAAGGCACACAGACCCGGTTGGACCGTAGCCAAGTGCCGCTCATACTTGAGGTATTCTTTGCGTGAGCGAGTGGCTGCCATTAATTACCAACAATTCGTTCGACAATTTTGGTAGTGCTCATTTTTCCCATGTTGGCATCCTCGAAATAATGCGTATCGGCGCCGTCGTTAATGCAGCGTAATGCCACGGCGCCCAGGCTGGGATGGTGCGGTGCTGCTTCCAGAATATCTGTGGATTCTCCAAAAATTGCCCAAGCGTCTGGCTGCAAACGAGCCACTAAATCAAGGTGAGAGGCATGTGTATCACCAGCCGGAAAATCCTCGGGTCCGTGAATTGTCACAGCGTCAGCAATCGGTAAAATACGCTGCTGAGGATTACCAACTGGATTGATAAAAGTCTGGCTAGCCACCATCAGTGCTCGCGTGTGCCAGGCGTAAATCGGCCGCGGGCCACCTGCTTTACCACTCTTACGCACTGCCACACTTTTATCGCCATCAACACTGACAATTAAACGTAAGGCACCATTGCCCAGGGCCTGAGCGGTATAGCGCTGCTGGTCTTCAGATGATAAAGCCTCCCAGGGTTTAATGTGCCCTTCTTTGGTATAGTGTACCGCCGCGCCGGTGGCTTTGGTGTGCAATAAGTAGCCGGCGTGATCTAAATGCAAAAGATCATAGACTCCAGAAGTGAACACGGTAGTTTTACCCTGCACTGCCCAGCGATCGCGTTCGGCCAGCAGCACATCAGTAACACCCGGCTGTACGAGCGGATTATAAATATTTTCTTCAAACCGCTGCTGCATAGCCCCAATGAAACCATAGGGCAAGGCATCCACGCCAATTGCCGGTGCTACTACCTCCACGTCTGCACTCATTGCTTGCTAGTGTAGCATTTTGCAAGCACTGCCGGAAAGCATTTTAGGCGAGTTTTGTGAGCCAATCAGCATAAGCCGGAGCTTGGCCATGCAACACATCATGATGCAACCTACCCAAGCGTTCAGTGATTGATTTCTCGGCCGTCAGTGGTCGCGCATCAACTTCAACAACTGGACTCAAAAAGGCTGAGGTGCCGGACATAAACACTTCATCGGCAATGTATAGTTCGGTTAAGTCAATGGAGCGCTCTACGACTTTAATGCCGTTGTCTTGAGCTAACTGGATGATACTCAGACGATTAATGCCTTCCAGCAAATCGGTAAAAGTATCAGGTGTGTACAGCACCCCTTTGCGCACCATAAAAATATTGGCAGCGCTGAGCTCGCAAACGTGACCCGAACTATCCAAGAAGATACAGTCATCATAACCGCTGTCGATAGCATCCTGACGAGCCAGCACAGAGTTCACATAGGCACCGTTAACTTTGGCACGCGAGGGAATAGCAATGTCGGGGATGCGTCGCCACAAGCTTGTTTTGAGGCGCGCGCCATCACGAGGCACAATCGGATCAGCATCGTACACAAACATGCTAAAAACTGTTTTGACGCCACGGGAGCGTGTGCCCGACAGCAACGCCTCAGCGTGCAATGAAGCCCGTACAAAAACATCGCGAGTAGGCTGATTGGCCTTCATGAGCTCTTTGGCAGCATTCAGGAAGGCTTCATAATCCCACTGCCCCGTCGGTGGCTCCAGACCAATAATCTTGGCTGAGTTTTGTAAACGCTCGAAATGCTCAGGCAACCGAAAAGCCAGCATGCCATCAGGCGTGTGCGCCACATGAAAAACAGTGTAAACGCTTAGACCGTACAGGATAGCCGAGCTGGCTACGCTCAAGTTAGCATCTTTAAACGGTATCAGCTGTTCGCCGAAATAGGCTTGGTCATAGATGTTAGCCATGATTACTCACTAACTGTTACATCGCGCCAAAACGCTACGTAATTGCTGAAGTCTTTTTTGACAATGTCGATAGCACTTGGCTTAGGCTCAGGGTAGCTCCAGGCACAATCTTTACTCCACTGCTCATCCGCACCCACATCAAAATACTGACACTCACCTTTCCAGGGGCAAGTATAGGGCGTGTCACTTTTGCGCAAGAAGTCTTGCTTAACGCTGGCTGGCGGAAAATACCAGTTTTGTTCGATATAAATTAAATCGTCTTTATCGGCTTCAGCGATTACTTGGTTATTCCAGACTGCTTTCATTCTTTCCTCCTTAGGTTAGGCGATACCGAGCGAGAAGGTAGCGGCAATCACTAATAGCAAACCTGCTAAGCCCACAGCCCGGCGGAAGTAGTTTACACCGTGGAAGATCTCCAGGTAGGCCCAAATAACCAATGGCACTAAGCTAAGCCACCAAAAGACTGATTGTGAATTGCCAGTGGACACTAAAGACAATGACACTAAGATCACCCAACCGATAATCCAAACGTTAGGCATTTCAAAAATGACAACTCGGCCGTCACTGTCTTTCCAAATGCGATCCCAGAGGTCACCTTTAGGTATCTGGTGCTTGGGTTGTGTGGGCTGAAATTGAGGATGAGCCGAGACTGGCGTCGGTGTTGACCCGATCGCCTGAGGAGTTGACTTGGTAGCCGGCTGAGCCAAAGCCTCACGATTCAATGGCCGCCGCGGTGCTTGGCCGTGTGGTTGTCGGGGCCGTAAATTATTACTCCTCTGCATTGCCCCTATTGTACCCGATCCATGAGCACTTTGTCGAAAAATTTTGGGCAATTTAACAGCGTAAGTACAGCTTACTCGCGGGCGCGAATTTCGTCATGATCCAACCCATAGTAATGGGCAATCTCGTGCCAGAGGGTATGTCGAATCGCCTCTTGCAGGGCCGGTAGCGTATCGACCTTACGGCTTAAAGGACCTTTAAATAAGGTAATTTTATCGGGTGGATAATCAGTCCGCCCCTGGCGCCGCGGCAAGGAGACACCCTCATACAAACCAAGCAAGGTATAGCCCGGTTGGACGTGCCCCAGCTCCAACTGCACCGGTGACGGCTCAGCGGCATACAAAATAGCGATGTTTTTAATGTTAGCAACATGCTCGCCCGGTAACGAATTCAGCGCCGCATCAATCAGAGTTTGAAACTGCTCGTCAGAGACGTCAATCATGCTTACGATTGTAACAAATTAGCTGCGCGTAAGTTCGATAGCGTCAGCATCGATTGGTTTTGAGGTATACAAATCACCTTTCGCCAGCTCTTGGCGCTGAGCAATAACGCTCATACCACGTAAACTGAGATTCTTTGGGTCGATAAAGTAACGATTAAACTCATCCAATAGCTCGCGGCCCCAATCGTCGCTCAAATAGTCATCGAGAATGGTGCTATCAGCCAGAAATTCACACTCGTCCATAATGAAAGCGGCTTTGGCGATGGCTAAATTGAGTGGGTTGTCGGTGTGCGTATCGACACTCACAACAGATAGCGCTGGGTGCCAATTGTCATGCGAAAACCAGCCACACTCACCATTCCGCCCACCATCCTCGTTAAAAAATAAAGGACGAGCCAACTCGAGCAGTTGGATGTGCACAAATGACTCTTCCCCAGTTATTCTCTCTGACATAATTCGTCTAATATAGCAAACGCGCCGCTACGAGTAAAGTTCGGGACAGATTGATTGAGAAGCTTTGTTATTGTCGAAGCAGTATGGTCGACTTACTACCAAGGCTCGCTGGTATCGAGTCGCAAGCGTTGCAGCAGTTTATCGCGTGGCAATATACTCAAGAACCAACCGGCGCGTGGGCCATGTTCCTTATTGATCAGTACTCGGTACAGCGTGGCAAACAGTTCTTTGGGCGACAAGCCGCTGCTGTCTTTCAATTCGTAGATCGCCAGATGGAACCATTCACCATCGGCGTCGGCTGGCGCTGCTGCAATTTTGTCGGCCAGTTGGCCCAGGAATTGTTTCTGCGCACCGCTGAGCTCGTCCAGATAATTCGGAGCTTGCTCAATGCTAAACTTCACATCTTCCGGTGCCCGTTTCTCTAACCATGTATTAATAAATTGTAGTTCGGCTTTAATAATCTCGGCATCAGCCTCTGCTACCTCGGCGTAAGCAGTTCGACTAATGATATCGAGTGTATGCTGCGGATCTTTCAGTGCCGCCTGATAACTCGCCACCAGCAACGAAAATGGTACGCGACTAACCGTTTGTTTCTCTATGCCGCGGTTACAGATGTAGAGTAGCTGCTCTTCGCTCTCAGTTTTGTCGGTTTTGGCGCTCAGGGCTGCATATTCGTCCATAGTTTGCATCACACTGTTAACCGGATCAAAATACAGTCGCTTGCTAGCGGGAGCCCGTAGAATAAAGTAACGCATCACCTCTGGCGGAATGATACTGGCGCCCTCGACAGCATCAAGGCCAGTGCCCTTGCTGGCACTCATTTTTTTGGTATCGCCTACCATGTTGACGAAATCATAAGCCACGGCATAGGGGGGCTCGGCTTCAAAGACATCCCGTACGATTTGAGCCCCAGTGTCGTACGAACTACCTTTGGTCATGTGATCCCGACCAGAAGGCTCGCAAGCTACTTTTTGCAGCCACCAGCGGGCTGGCCAATCCAAACGCCAATCGAGTTTCACCTCGCCTTTGTCATATTGCGCTGTCTGCGGCTGCCCTTCAGCGTCTTCATACATCAATGTTTTTGCTGTCGTATCAATACTCAGAAACTTGCGGTTTTTAAGCCGACCATTCTCCATGACTTGAATTGGCGTCCAATGCTCATCGAGCTGACGCCCAGAAATCGTTTCTAGCGCTTGGCGGGCCTGACTTACTCGCTCCAAAGCCCGCTCGATAGCAGGTGCATACCAACCATCACGATACTTTAAATGAGCGCGTTCATACTGCACTTCCACTCCCAGTAATTGGCAGGCATCCATCAAGCCTTGCAAGAATTGATCCGCATAGGAACGCTCGCTATCATCCGGTGCCGGAATATCACAGATTGGCTTTCCCAAGTACTGTTCAAAATCAGCTGGTACATTCACCGGGATTTTACGCAATGCATCTAGGTCATCAACAAATTGAACATGTCGAGCCACACGACCACGTCGACGAAGTTCTAGCAAAATCGCATCGGCTGTTAGCAGCTCGCGCATGTGGCCGAAGTGATAGGTACCAGATGGTGACGAACCAGTTTCAATTAAAATCTCGCCATCAGGATGGCGCGCAATCAACTCATCAACAATTTGGTTCAACCACTGCATAACTAGCCTAGTATATCGAAGTTTTTATCTGTTACCTAACTAAATCACACCCTGATGAATCGCAATATATTTTAGGAAATAGAGACAATTTTGTAGGTGGCGGTTTCTGCAGGTGTCGAAATTTCGACGCTCTCACCTTCTTTTTTGCCCAGCAAAGCCTGGCCAATTGGTGATTCATCGCTGATCTTGCCGTTTAAGGGATCGGCTTCCACGGTTCCAACCACTTGGAATTCCTTCGTTTTGCCGTCACTCTTCAACTTCACGTGCGAGCCCAGCTGAACTTTGCTATCGCCACGGGGTTTTTTAATAATTTCAACGTTCAAGAGGATGTTTTCAATCTCTGAAATACGCACTTCATTGCGGTCTTGATCGGCACGAGCTGATTGATATTCAGCGTTCTCTGCCAAGTCACCAAGTTCACGGGCCGACTTAATAGCTTCAGCAATATCGACACGCTTATCAACGAGCTGTTGGAGCTCGGACTTCAATTCATCAACCCCAGCTTGGGTCAAACGAAACAACTTCTTCATCGCACCCCTCCTTAATTGATCGAACGTTTTTCGTATCGATTGATCATATTAATTATACCGAGCCAATTATGAAACGCCTAGTGTTCCTTGTAGTTCGTCCAGGCTGACCTGCCGGGCTTCCTGCTCTGTTCGGGCTTTCAGCTCGAAGGTATTTGCTTCCCTCGTCTTGTCGCTGACAACCACGCGCCACGGAATTCCCATCAGATCGGCATCGGCAAACTTTTCACCGGGCCGCACATCTCGGTCGTCATATAATACCTGAACCCCGGCTTGAGTCAAGTCTGCATATAGCTCGTCGGCGGCCTGGGTAGTTTCGGGGTTTTCACCGAGCCGCGCCAGATACACTTGGGCTGGAGCAATGGCCTGGGGCCACACCAAACCGTGCTCGTCACTAAACTTCTCGGCCACCACGCCCATCAAACGCGTCACGCCAATCCCATAAGAGGCCAAGTAAATCGGCTTTTGCTGGCCGTCTTGATCAGTAAAGTAAATACCCATTTTTTCTGATTTATCGGTGCCAAAATTGAAGATATTACCAACCTCGGCACTTTTAACCTGCTCAAGTTCATCCTTATTAATGCCTAACTCTTGCACCGCTTCATCAAGCACTTCTTCGTTCACGGCAATATTCTTGTCTCGGTGGACATACAAGACATCTTCACCTGCATCACAAATTGTTTGGAATTCGTGGCTAAACTTCGTAAAAGCACCACCACTAGCAAAGGTTACATAAGTTTCACCACCCAGGCCCAAACGTTCAAATACCCGCTTGTAGGCCTCGATAACTTGATTGTAATAAGCGTCGAGGTCCTCAGCAGTGGCGTGCAGCGAATACATGTCTTTCATCACAAATTCACGACCGCGCATAATGCCACTCTTGGCTCGTAGCTCATTGCGCAACTTGGTCTGGAACTGGTAAACACTAGTTGGTAAATCTTTATAGCTCTGCACAAATTGCTGCATCATCTGCATTATCGGCTCTTCGTGACTCCAGGCTAAACCCAGTTCGGTATCATCCTGTAAACGAGTCTTAAACCACACATCCACAACTGCATCGTCCCAGCGACCAGTTACCTGCCAAGTTTCAGGACGTTGAAGATTGGTCATGATCAACTCCTGACCATGCACAGCGTTCATCTCTTCACGGACAATCTGTTTGATATTCTCTACGACGCGCAAGCCCAAGGGCAAATAAGCGTACACCCCGGCCATTTCTTTATGCACAAACCCAGCCTGGATCAACAGCTGTGCATTCTTGGCCGCTTCGTCGGCGGGTGCGGTCTTGCTGGTTTTGGTGAAGAGTTCACTGCGTCGCATATCAGAGCTATTGTAGCGTAGGCCTCGCTAAACCGCCACTGGGCAGGCAGCCAAAGTTAATGAAAATGGATCAATGGCACAATAAATAACGAATAGTAGGCAATGCCGTTTTTGAGTGCATGCAGGGTGATGCCAGCCCAGAGGCTGCCGGTCTTTTCGCGCAAATAGCAGAGCGCTAAGCTCAAAATACAGGTATCAATAAAAGCAATCCATAAGGGCCCAGCCGCTCCGCCCTCTGGCAAATGAGCTGAGGCAAAAATCAAACTTGTTAGCAAAATTGCCCAACGCACCGGCACCAACCGCTTTAAGCTACTGAATAAAAAGCCACGAACCATAATCTCTTCTGCAAGTGGTGGCAATACCACCAAACTAATAAAAGTCAGTACCAGTGAGCCAGCTCCAACGACATTCGTAAAGCCAATATCCTGCTGCTGATCAACATTAAAATTACTGACTACGTGCTGAATGATGATCACCGCCGCCACATACAGAGCGAAGTAAACAGGCAGTGCCAAGGCTCCGTAGCCCACATCCGCCCACCGTGGCTTTTTCAGACCAATCGCTCGCAGCGATAAATGACGGCTGCGTAAGAACCCATAAATTGCCCCGACCACCAAAGCCTCAGCTATCAGCACATAGAAAAACTGTGCCCAAATAGAGTTATGAGACCAGTTGTTGATATGATTCACCGACCAGTGATGGAGCCAGGGATAAATCAGAATGATCAGGCTGCTCACCAACTGCGACACCAAATACACCACCACCACAAACAATAGTGCCCACCAGGGGTTCCAGGTGGCTGTCGGGACGCTGGCAGTGGCGTCATCGGCCACTTGGCCGGTAGGTGCTGCAGCTTTCTTCACCGTAGTTTTCTTAGAAGAAGCGTTGAACATCGACAATAGTGATCAAAATAATAAGACTAAATAAGATAATAAAGCCAACTGCGTTGACGGTTTCCTCAGCCGCTGCCGAGAGCGGTCGCTTCACTGCCCGACTAATCAACGTTAGCCACAGCCGGCCACCGTCCAAAGCTGGAATCGGCAAGATATTCATAATCCCCAAAATGAGCGCGATGTACGCAATGAAGAACAGCACAAACTGGTAGCCAAGGCTGCTGAAATCTTTCATGAGCACAGCAATACCAACCGGGCCCGAGACTTGCGAACTGGCGGCCGTTTGACCGTTTTCGCGCGCTGCATGATTGCCTGTTACCGCCCCAGCAATGGCACTACCCAGGCCGGCAAAAGCATGCCCCAGGCCCTGGAAAGTCAGCGCCGTAATCTGGGCACTCAAGCCGACAGCTACCACCGGTGCTGACCAGGTTGAACGCTGAATCACCAGCTGAGTAGGCTCGACACCCAAGTAACCTTTGGGGTGATTGGTCTTCAAACTAGCCTGCACGGTTTGCTTGGTGAGCATAGTTAGTTTGGCCTCGCGCGGCTGACCAGCCCGCAGGTAATACACTACCACCGTTTCACCAGCGAAGTTCTGGGTCACGTCGCGCAAACCATCAGAACTAACCGTGGCTACTGGGCTATAACCAGGACGTGCGATGTCGGTTAGCTCATCTTCAGCATGCAAGCCAGCTTTGGCTGCCGGCGAGCCAGGCTCAACATAAGTAATAATCACCGAACGATTGACCAGCTGTGTATCACTTTGAACAGTAAACTGATGGTCGACCACCCGCGGCATACCAATCAGCGCCAAGATCGTGAACAAAACGAGCCCAGTCACAATATTGATGACCACGCCAGCGGCCATAATCTTGGTCTTCACTTTGAGGGAGGCCGCGCCATAACTGCCGGGCGATGTATCCGTGTCATGCTCGCCTTTTAGTTTCACAAAGCCGCCGAGCGGCAGCAGGTTGATGCTAAAGAGCCAACCGTCACGCGTTTTGTGCTTATACAAACGTGGCGGAAAAAAGAGGCCGAATTCCTCAACCTTCACCCCACCCCGTTTAGCCATAATAAAGTGCCCGTACTCATGCGTTAGCACCAGACCAATGAAGAGTACGACCCCCACAATCAACAGCAAAATTGACATCCCTCCTATTGTAACAAAGACGGATATCTCACAGCCAGTAATATTGGCACTTGTTACACTAACCGTCTATGGATAACCCCGATCACCAAGCTCCACATAGCAACAAAGCTTCAGCATCACTCGATGTGCCTGCTTCGTCCAATCTGTCAGGACGCTCAGCCATGCTCATTATCGTGGCTGTTGTACTGCTGGTGGTCATCGCCTTCAGCATTCTCTTATGGAATGTTGTGAACCCCGGACCCTCTATGCCCTCCCCAGTATTGCCAGCTAAATAGTGCTAGAGCGTTAGGATTTCTTGTTCTTTAGCTTTGGCGGCAGCTTCAATAGTACTGCGTGCGCTATTCATGGCTTCGTCAACTTGGGCACTCAAGCGCTTGGCATCGTCTTCGCCAATTGATTTATCCTTTTTCGCAGCATCAATAGCATCCATGGCTTCGTGACGAATATTGCGGAGAGAAATCATGGCCTCTTCCTGCTTGGCCCCGATTTGCCTAGCCAGGTCGCGGCGACGTTCTTCGTTAAGGGGTGGAATGGGCACGCGCACCACTCGACCATCATCGGCAGGGTTTAAGCCAAGACTCGGATTGTTGCGAATAGCAGTGCTGATGGCCGCCAAATTATTAGGGTCAAAGGGAGTGATTTGGAGCAGTTGGGGCTCGGGTACGGCAATGGTAGCCACCTGTATCAGTGGCATAGCTGTGCCGTAAGCATCGACTGTGATGCCGTCGAGCATGGCCGGATTAGCCCGTCCGGTACGTAGCGATTTGAGCCCATCAGCAAAGTGCTCAGCGGCTTGGGTGAACTTAGTTTTGGCTTGATCGACGGTCTGATTTGGGTCCACAGGTTATCCTCGTTAGATAGCTTCATTTTACTATAGTCCACCCCCTATCGAAACTTGTAATTTATACAGTTTTATGCTATTGTACTCTCGATAAGTTGGCATTCCGCCGGCTTTTGCACCTTCAGGGAGGAAAGATGAGTTTCGCAGGTGGTGAAGTCACTGCCCTGATCGTCATGGGCATACTGCTCCTGGTCTGCGCCGTGGTCGCATGGCTGTGGAGAGATGATGCTTCAGACATTGCAGCTGTCATCGTCGCTGCGGTGATCATCCTGATACTTTTCTTGAGCGCTACTTTGATCAGCGGTCACGACCGTGATCTCGAGCTAAAAGCCGAAAAGAATCTGAGCGCCCAAGGCTTCCAGGTTTTGAGCGTGGAGTACAACTTCTGGACTGACCCTACCGTCAAGGTGGTTGGTAAAAGCAACTGCATCGCCAAGTACTACATCGAGCGCGATATCCGTGGCTGGCATATTGTTGACGGCAAAAAGCTCGTGGCCCCTGCCACCGTCAATTGCGCCGACAGCACCTCCTAACAACCCACGACGAGGGTTGAGCTTCTCTATCAGCCAGATAGAGCAAGCTCCCCTGTCGGGCCGGCGGCGGTAACCAATTTTTGTTTTTATAAACATTCCTTGGTTACCGCTTTTTCTTATCACTGCACTGTCATTTCGAGCACGAGCGAGAAATCTTGTGCTTTTCAAACAGGATCTCTCGCCAAGGCTCGAGATGACATCGTTATCTGGTACGTATTGAATTTTTATTATAAATATAGTATAATTAACACTAGTCATTGGCAGATTGCCAATACGTACCTTTCGGGAGGAAAGATGAGTTTCGCAGGAGGCGAAATCGCTCTGTTAGTGCTGGCCGCTGTCTCTTTGGCTCTGGCTGTCGCGTGTTTCATGATTGACAGGTCGGACAGTGAGGTCGGCGTGGTGTTCGGTGCCTTTCTCTTCGCTATTTTCTTGCCTATTTGTTTGGGGAGTGCACACAGCCACCATCTCGAACAGCAAGCCACTAAGGCTTTGAACATCCAGGGCTTCCACGTGCTCTCAACCAATGTCAATGTCAAGGGCGACAATCACATTCGCGTGAGCGGCCCCGGTGGTTGCGTCGTTACCTACGACATCAAGCACTACCTCGGTACGTGGCGAGTTCTCAACAATGCCAAGCATCTCATCACTGCCAGTCAGGTGAGCTGCTCTAACGGCAAGTCATAACCTGCCTCTCAGCTCCTCCCGCACGACCGACAGGGTCGAGCGACACATATCAGCCAGATATGTATTCGCTCCCCTGTCGGCGCCTGCGGCCCGTATTACTTTCTTTATAGATTGTTTTACTGGCCGCTTTTTCTTTGCCAAACAAAAAATCCCCGTCCGAGCGGGGATTTTCTAAGATCAGAAGATCTACCTAGGCGACTTCACCGAGAGCCAACCGAGCAAAGCGGCGGACAACGACGTTTTCATTCATCAAAGCAGCTTGCTGCTTAACGTGATCAGCCACCGTCATGTCAGGGTTCTTAACGAACGGCTGGTCAAGCAGACAACGCTCCGCAAAATACTTCTGAACCTGGCCACCGATGATCTTCTCGACCATGTCGGCAGGCTTGCCGTCAGCTTTGGCTTTGTCGGCGAACTCGGCTTTGACTTTCTCGTGATCAGCAGCTGGAACTTCGTCGCTACTGACGTACTCCGGATTGCTGGCCGCAATGTGCATAGCGATGTCTTTGACCAATTCAGCGAAGATATCACCGCGGGCCACAAAGTCAGTTTCGCAGTTTACTTCTACCAAAACACCAATACGGCCGTCATGATTGTATGTGCCGATCATGCCTTCGCGGGCTTCGCGCTCACCACGCTTCTCGGCCTTGGTCAGGCCTTTTTTGCGCATAGCTTCTAAAGCCTTATCAAAATCGCCGTTGGCTTCTTCGAGAGCTACCTTGGCATCGGTCAAGCCAACACCAGTCAGGTCTTTGAGTCGCTTAATCGTATCAATATCAATCGCCATATTTACTCCTTATCTGCCTTGTCGGTTTTAGCAGCCTTACCTTTGCCAGCTTCAATAGCAGCTTGGACGTAATCAGCCATCAACTGGATGGTTTTAATGGCATCGTCATTGCTAGGAATAGGATAGGTCACTTTGGTTGGATCAGCGTTGGTGTCTACCAAAGCTACAACTGGCACGTTGATCTTCACGGCCTCTTTGAGAGCGTTGGCGTCGTGCACAATATCCACAATAAACACCGCACCAGGCCGCTTGTTCAGTTCTTTGATGCCACCATAGAGACTGTTCAATTGGTCGATTTCCTCTTGGAAGCGCTGCACTTCGAGCTTGTTGTATTTGTTGGCCAACTCACCACTAGCCATACGGTTTTCGAGATCTTGGAGGTGCTTCACGCGGCCACCAATGGTATTCCAGTTCGTGAGCATACCACCGAGCCAACGTTCAGTCACGAAAGGCTGGCCAGTTGATTCGGCCAATTTCTTGACGATATCCTGAGCCTGACGCTTGGTACCAACCAGCAGAATTTGCTTGTCTTCACTGGCGGTCTTGCTCAGGAATGCCAGGGCCTCTTCCAGCTTGTCGACCGTTTTGGTCAGATCGATAATGTGGGTACCTTCACGCTTAGAGTGAATGTAAGGTGCCATTTTGGGGTGCCAACGTTCAGTTTTGTGACCAAAGTGCGCGCCCGCTTCTAATAGTTTCTTAATGTCGACATCTGTCGCCATAGGTATAGTCCTTTCTCTTCGATTGGGAGCTCGTACTGCCCTGCACGGGTGAAGCGCGAGAGGATCATTCCCCAACCTGCTTAATTAATTGCTCAAGCAGTGTAACAGATGGCACGATTTTATTCAACAGTTGACCAATCGCTAACAGATGTGTATACTAGTCATCTGTATGAAAACTGATTTGCACCCAGATAGCTACCGTCTCGTGGTTTTCGAAGACCTCAATAATGGAACGCGCTTTTTGACGCGATCCACTGTTGCTGCCGAAGAGACCATTAAATGGGAAGACGGCCAGGAATATCCCTTGGTCAAAGTCCACATTACTTCTGCTTCACACCCCTTCTTCACCGGTGAAGAGCGTATTCTCGACATCGAAGGTCGCGTCGACAAGTTTAAAGCTCGTGCTGCTGCTGGCCAGGCTGCCAAAGAGAAGCGCGCTGCTGCTGCCCAAAAGACTGCCAAGCGTCACGCCGCCAAGGTCGCCAAGGCTGAAGCCAAAGCCGACAACATTCAGCCCAACAAATAACTACGCGTTTCTAACCACCTGAACCATATGTATTCAGGTGGTTTTTCTTTATACTAAGGAAAGACTATGAACAATAAGGAACAAAGCTTACGCGACGAGCTAGCAGAGCTGGATGGAAAACTGGCTGATCCGGCTATTTATAGTGACTCTAGTTATCCCCGCCTGGCCAAGCGTAAAAGCCAGCTCGACGAGATTATTGCCCTTTTTGATGAGAAAGCTCGGCTGCAGTCTGCGAATGACCAGGCATCTGAACTAGCTACCGAAGAAGGAGAGCTTGCTGAGTTAGCTGAGATAGAACGCGTAGAGACAGCAGAAAAACTTAAGGAAGTTCACGCCAAGTTAGTTGATGCGCTCACTCCCCAAGACCCGAACAACGACCGCGATGTGATTATGGAAATTCGGGCCGCGGCCGGCGGCGATGAATCTTCCCTGTTCGCTGGCGAATTATATCGGATGTACGCCCGCTGGGCTGAAGCCCACGGTTTTAAGATTGAATTATTAAATGAATCACCCTCTGAAGCCGGTGGCTTCAAAGAAATCGTGTACGGTGTGCATGGCCCAGATGCCTATAAGAACTTGAAGTTTGAAGCTGGCGTGCACCGCGTGCAACGTGTACCTGTTACCGAAAGTCAGGGCCGCATTCATACATCGACCGTCACGGTAGCCGTACTGCCCGAAGCCGAAGAAACCGACATCGAGATTGATCCAAACGACCTCCGGATTGATGTCTATCGCTCCGGGGGCCACGGCGGCCAATCGGTGAACACCACTGACTCCGCTGTGCGCATTACCCACGTGCCAACCGGCATTGTGGTCACCAACCAAGATGAAAAATCTCAAATTAAAAATAAGGCCAAGGCCATGAGCATTTTGCGAGCTCGCCTGCTCCAAGCCAAAATCGATGAAGAATCGGCCGCCCTGTCCGACGCCCGACGTAAATTAATTGGCTCTGGCGATCGTTCCGAAAAGATCCGCACCTATAACTTCCCCCAGGACCGCATTACCGATCACCGGATTGGCTACTCACGCTCCAACATCCCCGGCGCCCTTGATGGCAATATCGATGATTTAATTGAAAACCTCCAAGCCGCCGAACACGAACTCCTCAGTGCGGAGTAAGATTGTATTTATTATGATAGATTGTATAATTTATTTATGTCTGAGCTTTTGGAGCAGCCAATCTTTTCGCCAAGTTTTATGAGACTGATTCAACTCATTGTTCACGACGTGCATGTACGGGGAGTGACCGATGACAGTCCTTATTGGGGCGAAAGATGTTTGAGCGGTGACGGTGATGAACGCCTCTTTACCGGACTCAACCCCGAAGGCGGTGAACCTTTTAAATGGACAGACGAACACGGCAACAAGCGACAATCAATGATGATTGCCCACGCTAATATTTGGCAATACGCCCCTTATTCAGATCGTAAACCTGAAGCTGAATATCATACCCTTACCACTCAAGGTGAAGTAATTGCCACCATCAATTACAGGCGCTACGCGCAAGTACTTTCAGATAGCGAGATTGACCATTTAGCCCAGCGGATAGCAGCCTAGCACTTATACTAATATCATGACTATCGAGCAACGTTTCTACCCTGAAGAGTGGTCCGAAGGCTTTCGGAAGTTAGCGAACCTGTTAGTGCGCGAAGTCGCCACCCAGCCACGGAACGAGTTTTCGACCCCTGAGTCGCCTCGTTCCGAACGCCTGACAGATGTCGTTGACGAACGGGGCCAGCTGACCATCCATTCCGGAATGGAGCATGAAGGCGGTAGACCGTACACCTGTTACGGCGAAGCTGACGACGACCCCGTCCATATTCAGCAATTCGGCTTACTGGTACTGCAATACGGCAAGCTACCCTACCCGCTACACACCGTGTCCGAGTACAACCACCTTACAACTGATGGCAAAGTCTGGCAAAAAGTCGTCTCCCCGTGGCGTGAGCATCAAGATCTCAATCAACCCTTACACCTCCTCGAAGAGGAAGAAATTGTTCATCTAGCAGTCACGCTAGATGCAGCCTGATTATGACAGTCTTGATCACCAGCTCAAGATATGCTGGGGTATTCACTCTACTGACTAAGCTAGCTAAAAATAATTTTGCGACATGGAATATTAACGTATGACGTGGAAAAAGATAGCTCAATGACAATTAGTACTTGGTTGAAAAGTACCGAACTAGAATTGGTTCAAGCTGGCATTGGCACAGCTCATTTAGATGCGCTCGTACTACTCGAAGATGTGACGGGCATTGGCCGCGCTCGCCTACTGGCTGAGCCCAATCAGGAAATTACCTCTGACCAACTAGCTACGCTCGAAAAATTGCTCAAACGACGCGTTCAGCACGAACCACTAGCTTATGTGCGCGGTCGGACTGAATTTTATGGTCGCAATTTTGTAGTCACGCCAGCCGTTCTGGAACCCCGGCCCGAGTCCGAAACGATGATCGATCTGCTAAAGTCATATGTCATACCCGCCCTCAAACGGGAGTTTGGGCAAAAAGAGCTGCACATTGCCGACGTTGGTACTGGCAGTGGTGCGCTGGGCATTACAGCCAAATTAGAGCTCCCTGAGGTGTCTGTAGAGCTGCTTGAAATCGATTCCAAAGCTCTCAAAATTGCTAAAATCAATGTAGATTTACACACAACAAGTATTGTTATCACACCTAGCGATCTTTTAGCCGGTTCACGTACCGATTTTGACGTTTTACTATGCAATCTGCCTTATGTACCAGATGATTATCATATAAACACAAGTGCTATGCATGAGCCTACATTGGCAATTTTTGGTGGCCCAGATGGTCTGGATTTGTATCGTAAGCTCTTTAAACAAGCTCAAAAACGTCCCTTCCAACCGTTGTATATTTTGACAGAGGCTTTACCGCCGCAGCATAACGCTCTAGCGAAGATTGCTACTGCTCACGGCTACCATTTACAACAAACGGATGACTTTATTCAGCTGTTTCGTAAAGCCTAGATATACATTGAACACTCAGAATCTGAGTACTAATAGTACTGTTTTGTATAGCCAAATAACCGGTGGCTGAGCTTAAAGCCAATGCGAAAAGTGCTTGTTTCTTATTGTTCTGGTAAGCACTTAGCCGAGTTCCGTGTGGCAGGGTGAGCAAATACACAACAAATTACAGTCCATCGACACATGCCTCAACTCACCTTTTTCTTGATCGTATACAAAAAGTATAACTAATTGGGCATCGTACCGAGCGTCACATTCAAGTGAATCGTCTTACCATTACGTAAAACCGTTAGGCCAATCCTATCCCCTGCTTGATGTTGATCAATCAGGCTCGTTAGGCTGTGGTTCTGATCTATTTTGGCCCCATTAACAGCGGTAATGATATCTTTTACTTTGAGGCCAGCTTTTGCAGCCGGACCGTTAGCGATGACTGACGGTGTGCTCGAATCATTACTCTGAGCAATGAACGCACCACTATTTGTACTCAAGTTGTATTCATCGGCTACATCGGCAGTGAGCGGAATGTAACGTACGCCTAAGTAAGGCCTGGAAAACTTACCCGTCTTCAGCACTTGCTTGATCAGGCCTTGGACGTCATTCACTGGAATGGCAAAGCCAATACTCTGGGCATCGCCGGCAATCGCCGTGTTAATGCCGATCACCTGCCCGTTGAGATTAACCAATGGCCCGCCAGAGTTCCCCTCATTAATTGCTGCGTCAGTCTGAAATAAATCATCGAGATCTTCCCCGCTGGAGCTATCACCCGAGCTATCACTGGCTTGCACGCTGCGACCATAACCCGAAATGATGCCGCTCGTTACGGTGTTCTGGAATTGACCCAGCGCATTACCAATAGCTACCACATCATCACCTACCTGCACCGTACTCGAATCACCAATCACCGCCGGCTTGAGAGTGTGTCCTTGTAAGTTGTTTATCTTGAGGAAGGCGATGTCCAGACTATCACTACTGCTAGTGCGGCCAATCACCGACACATCCTTCAGCTCAGTGCCATCACTCAAAGTCACGCTCACTTTAGTCGTGCCTTCGGGTACAACGTGACGATTCGTCATAATAATACCGCTTTTACTTAAGATGACACCGGTGCCGGCGGCTTCCTCTTGCTCAGGCTGCGAAAAGCCAAATAGCCCGAAACCACCGCTATCGCTCGAGCTCGCCGTAATATCAACGTTCACGCTCACTACACTGGGGCCCACCATCTTGGCAATCTGATTGATTAACTCACTCTGGTTGGTGACAATCTTCTTGCCACCACTTAGGCTGCTGCTAAATAGACCACTGTCTTCGTGATGATTCTCCAGCCACGCCCCACCAAAACCACTGGCGCCAGCCACCACCATAAAAGCAACCGCTACCACGCCATATCGCCACTGACCACTTGGAGTCTTAAGCTGTGGTCGCGGTAAAGTCGGCACCGTAAAGCTCACCGTCCGCCCGTTAGCAGACACTTTATCGCTCGAAACGCTATAGCTCGCGTCTGCCTGACTATCTGATGATTCGCGTGAACCAGCACTCATACACTACCTCCCGAATTACGATTTACTGAATGACTTTGTCGCCCCAGTCGGAAAAGACCAGGATTACGAGCACAATTGCCACCATAATAAAGACAAACTGTCGCCTCAAGCCTTTGCTCAGGCGATCAGTGTGGTCGAAATAATAGAGTACAGCCAAGCCATAACCAAGCGCGGTGAGCAGTAACGTAGGCTGAGCCACTTGGCGATAGAATAGCAACCAGTGGCCGAGTAGCCAGGCTAACGCCGCCCCGAAGTAGGCCCATACATAGGCCAAGAGCCGGGCGTAGGGTTCATCAAATTCATCAAAGAAGTGACGAGCGGCCAAAAAACAGATGAGGCCACTCATGAGGGTCAGTCCATAGAGAGGTCCGTTCATCCAGACCAAGTACAGCGCCATCAGCGCACAGAACTGACCAATAAAGGCCTGGGCCGACGTCATCACCAGGCCGGTTGCTGGTTTGATAGCAATCAGCCAGCCAGCGTATAAGACCATCCAGATCAATTGCCAGAGTACACTGGCGCTATGAGTCATAAATAAGACGATGCTCAGACCCACCATCAAGTCCACCGCGTTCGCGCGGATGTTGGCGGGCCAGAATCGAGGACGCACGGCAAACATACGCCACTTACTTAACACGACGATACTTAGAGCCAGCTGAACAAAGCCTAAGCGTACCAAAATAAAGATCAGTACCGGCAGCACTACCTGCAAAATCACATGCAGGATATGTGCAAAGCCGCTAGCTGGTTTAAGTTTGCGAAGAAGTGGTTGCATCACTACCTACTATGATAACAAATGCCGCCCCTTTGGACTTGATCTGGGAATCTGGTAGCTTGTTGACCGTGTGCGTATTAAAGCGTTGTTCCAGATAGTGAGCGGTGTATTTATTCTGATCGTGACTGAGGTCAATGACCGTTGTTTGAGCATAATCACCAGTGGGCGCATCGGCCGCCCCAATAATGTTATAGCCGTAACTTTTGAGCTTTTTACTGGTAGTTGTGGCCAGGCCGGCTTGATCAGTGCCGTTCAGAACTAAAATTGGCGCGTGTTCTTTTAAGATGAAACCATCGGGTAACTGAGTGCGGATATAAGCCTGAATGGCATGATAATTAAACAGACCAGCCGTCGGTAAATCGATAGATTGTCCGTTCATATTGCCAGTTGTAATATAGTGATTACTGCCATCGGCCAGCCCCACAGACTTGGTATTGCCGTCGCTCACCTGCTTCACGATGCTGTAAAGGCGGCTGGCTTCACTAATACTCAAATCACTGGCCACGTTATTACCAAAACTATTGATCAATCCCGATATTTTCAGCGGGTTACTCAGCGTACCTAAGCTCTCGGCCTTGGCTTTGAGCGCCAGCAACAGTTGGCGTTGGCGCTGCGAACGCGCAAAATCACTACTGGTTTCTCGCGACCGAGCATATATTAAAGCGGTATGCCCGCTAAAATGATGCACACCAGCCGAAGCTAGCACCGGGTCACCGTGGTTTTCCCAAGCCATCGTTGGATCAACCAATGGGGTCTTAACATCAATTGTCACACCGCCGACAGTATCGACCGCTTGTTGGAAGGCCTGGAAGTCAACAATCATATTGTAATGAATGGTGATACCAAGCACACCCTCCACCACCTGGTCGACCTCTTGAAAACCAGCCTGAATAGCTTGAGAATTGGTGCTACCGGGCGCAACTTTACCGAGGTAATTAAACTCACCCGTTTCCCAAGCAGCGTTGACTTTCATTACCCCCTGGTCGGGAATATCTACCCAGAGATCACGCGGCACACTAATGAGTGACTCGGTATGGTTGACGGGATCAATGCTGGCCACCATGATGGTGTCAGTCAGATCGGGACCTTCGTGATCACCCCCACCTCGACCTAATAATAAGACGTTAATGCGCCCATCGCCCTCGCCCTTCAACAGATTGGGATTGACGTTGGCCTGTAGAGCCGCCACGGGTGCGGCCCCACCATGAAACGCTTTGTGCAATTTAATGTAGCCTTGGGCAACCAGGAGGCCACCGATAGCCAAAACTAACACCACCGTGGCGACAGCACCTCGGAACAGCCAGTGCCGAATCGTTTCCAGGCGCCGGCCACGCATGGCAATACCGAAATGTAGCGCCGGGCTCGGTTCACCGGGTACAGTCATATCAATAGGTGGCAAGTGGCGCGGTGGAGTCGGAGCAGTCTCAGTTACTGGCGCCGGAGCCGCTACCTGCACAGGCACCACCTCAGCCACCGATTCTACTGGCTCAGGCATAACCGCTGGAGCTGGCACCGTCGGCTCTTCGATCGTTGGGTGCTCGGGCACAGACTTCGCCACAAGTAAGGAGTCTGCGAAGGTGTTTTGTGTTATGGGGCGTTGTGTTTGTGTTGTACGCCGTCTAAAACGTGACCGGTCCATCTCTAAACTAGCCTTAAGTATAGATCACATACCGCTTATGTGTAAAGACCGTATCTCAGGTTATCGGCTGATCGGTATGGTATAGTGGGAGCTTGTATGGATAACCCAACCCCAGTTTCACCCACCCCGCCCATCACTCACCAGCCACAACCAGCTACTAGTGGTCATGGTTCGGGTGACCGCAAGGAATCTGGCCCCTGGCGACAACTACTTGCTACCTTCGGTATCTTAGCCAGCGCTGCCCTGATTGCTGTGCTATTGATTAGCTTCGTCTTCCGCTCCTACGAGGTCAGTGGGCCTAGCATGCAAAACACTCTCCACGATCGCGATAAACTAATTATCTGGAAATTGCCCCGTACTTGGGCTCGAATTACCGGGCACCCTTACATTCCGAAGCGTGGTGATATCGTGGTTTTCACCGAGAGTGGTCTGAGTGAATTTTATCAGACCGATACCAAACAGCTCATCAAGCGCGTTATCGGCTTGCCCGGCGATCGCGTCACCATCAAAAACGATCGCTACGTCATCTATAATCAACAGCATCCCGATGGTTTTGACCCAGATATCACCCTGCCTTACTTCAATCACGGCAAAAACCTTCCCAAAACCACCGGTAATGTTGATGTTACACTGGGCTCCGACCAAGTCTTTGTGTCAGGTGACAACCGCGGCAATTCTCTCGACTCACGCAACTTCGGCCCGATTAACGCTAATCAAATAATTGGTCAACTGATTATCCGAGTTGTCCCCATCAGCGACGCCAAAAGCTTCTAGAGATAGACGTTAACTGACCCCTAAAACCTAGTTACTAATCACTATGTTAGAATGTGGGCATGAGTTCCACACCAAAACGGGGTCTCGGCCGGGGGTTTGAAGCCTTACTACCAAGTGATTTCGACAAGACCAGTCTGCTATCCCCCAGTGACCGGATTGAAAAAATTCCCGTCAAACAACTCCAACCCAGCCCGTATCAACCGCGCCGCCACTTCGATGATACGGCGTTAAACGAATTAGCCGCTTCCATTAAGCGCCATGGCATCGTCCAGCCACTTGTGGTCACCCCCGCTAAAGATGGCGTTTACACCTTAGTCGCCGGCGAGCGCCGGTGGCGAGCCGCGCAATTAGCCAAGCTCGACACCGTCCCGGCCGTGGTGCGCGATCGCGCTGCCCTCGAACAATTAGAGGTTGCGCTGATTGAAAACGTCCAACGTGTCGACCTCAGCCCACTCGAACAAGCTCTGAGTGTCCAGCGTTTGCACGATCAGTTTTCTTTATCATATGAAGCCATCGCCACTCGTCTCGGCAAAGCCACTTCCACCGTTCATAACATCGTTCGCCTGTTGCAGCTACCGGAAGCCGCCCAAACCGCTCTGCAAAATGGCAAGATCAGCGAAGGTCATGCCCGCGCCCTCTTAGCTCTCAAAGACGATGTCGAACGCCAAACTTATCTGTTACAGACTATTATTGAACAAGGTTGGAATGTTCGCCAAGCCGAGCGGTTTGTGAGCAGCGTGAAGGCCGGCATCAAGAAAACCAGTGCCGTGCATCAACGTGTTAACACCGAAACCCCGGCCACTAAAGCCTTAGCTAAACGCCTCGGCACCCCCGTTCAAGTCCGTCGCATGGCTCACGGTGGTAAATTAGAGATCAGCTTCAAGTCTGATGATGAGCTCGAACACATCATCCAGCGCCTCGGCCAGTAATTGCTAGCCCTCGAGACGCTCGCGTATTTCCCGAGCTAAAGTTTTATAAGCCCGGGCACCTTTGCTCCAGCGGTCATGTTCAAAAATTGTCCGACCATAGCTGGGTGCTTCGGCCAAGCGGACATTGCGCGGAATGACCGTCTCAAATAACTGATCACCGAAGTAATTATGGACTTCAGTCTGCACCTGTTCGCTTAATGAATTGCGACGATCAAACATCGTCAACACGATACCCAGCAAGCCTAGTTCCGGATTGACACTGCCCCGCACCGCTTGAATGGTGTTAATGAGCTGACTTAATCCTTCAAGGGCATAGTATTCAGCTTGCACGGGGATTAACACCGAGTGGGCTGCTGTTAAACCATTGATCGTCAGCAGGCCAAGCGATGGCGGACAGTCAATTAGAATATAGTGATACGGTGCAGCCTTCAACGCCTTTTGCAGGGCAAACTCGCGCCCCACTTGCTGCACCAGCTCAACTTCAGCACCCGCTAGATCGGCATTAGCCGGCACTACTGATAGATACGGCACTTGGGTGGCCTGAGCCGCTGCTGTAGCCGTAGCTCGGCCCAGTAATAAATCGTAGGTCGTCTGCGTAGCACCAGTTTTGGCCAAACCCAAACCACTCGTACTATTACCCTGCGGGTCCAAATCTACTATCAAAACGGGGGTTTGAGGACTGGCCAGTTGGGCCGCCACATTAATGGTGGTGGTCGTTTTGCCAACGCCACCTTTTTGATTTACCACCGCGATAATTTTTGGTGTCATAGTCTTTCGTTCTCGGGTTTCAGTATAGCAAGTACCCCACCGAAAGTAACTAGCCGTATAATACTAGCCATATAATTCACATCTGTTAATTGTCGATTTTTAGCCAACAATTGTTACAATAAACGCTATGTACCGACGCCTTACCAAAAGCCTGCAACGACCCTCAGTGCGTCGTTTTGGGCAACGCCTTATCATTTGTATGCTAATTTTGGGTGGGCTGTACTGGCTACTCTTTGGGGTTTTACTTGGGTCGCACAATCAAACACCCAGCCAAAAAATTGCCGGCTTGCGGGCTACCCTCAAGGAGGTCTCATTGCTCGACAGCAATTTGGCAACTTTTAGAGAAAATACGCCGGTCAGTAGCTACGATCTAGGTAGCCTGGCCAGTAGCCTGCAGACTGACCTCAAGCAACTCCAAACCCAACGTGCTGATGCGCCCACTAAAGTTACTCAACACCTCAAGCAACAGCTGGGCCAAGTCATCACTAGCGAACAAAGCACCTATGCTAGCTATAGTCACGCTATGACCGTACTGGGACAGATTATCACCTACGACCCCTCGACCGACCTCAATGGCATCGGTGGCAAAAAGCTAGCTCAGCGGGCCCAGGCTGCCCAACAAGGCCTGGCTCATGTACTCAGTGGCAACAGTGGTAATGTGTCAGGTTTAGGTGTCCAAAACAGCAGTGGTAGCCTCCTTACTAACTCCGTGCAGTCTAGCCTAGAAACTGAGGCTCGTTGCTTGGGGCAGCTAGCAACGGCCGCTACCCATTTCGGCATTAATACCGAACCGCTCCGTCAACATTGCATCAAAGCGTATCCAAGTGTCCGCCAAGCAGCCATCAAGGCCGTCCAGACCGCCAGCTTTTCGGCCAGTCATCATACAGCTCTGCTACAACAAGTTTCACCCCTGTTGCAGGCGCTTGATCAACTCTAATACGCGACGTACGCCGTGGCTACGCCCCCATCGCTGGTGAAGTGCGGATAGGCAGTGTTAGCCGTGTCGCCCACTGCTAACACCGTGGCTTGACCACTGGCCAGATCATACGACATCGCCTGCCAGGAATTATCGCCCAGCTGCTCAGCATAAATGATCTGTTGGCCGTCGAGACTCGGACGGATAGAGGAATGAGGATCGCTGGTAATTTGACGCACTTGGTTGCCGTCGTAGTAATCGATTTGCCAGTTTTGCCCGTCCCAGGTCTGCCACACGGCTTTTCCCTGGTAGATTGCTGGGGCATCGTGCGTGCCCGTAAAGGTTAGTTGTGTCAGGCTCTCGTCGACCACGTTGTACAGAAAGATTTGCCCCGCCCCGTTAATGACACCTTGCCAAACAATGTCAGGGCCGTCGACGGCGGGCTCCAGGTGGTTGTAGCCGTCGTCGGTAATCTTGACGACCTGCTGATTATAGTTGTAAGCGATTTGATCAAAGCCATGGCTAGGCACGCTGCTCACTTGCAGCTGATGATCTTGCAGATAGGCACTGAGTTCAGTCGGCGTAGGTGGTGGATCGGCACGCACAACCGCGTTCAGGCCAAACAGAATAATCAGCGCCAGCCCAACAGGTGGTCCCCAACGACGCAGCAGCGGTGCTAATCGGCCCATTCGAACCCCTGATCGGAACCCAAGCCCGTGGTGCCAGCAGCGTTGGTTTGGAAGAATTCACCGTGACGCAAGTCTTGATCAACCGATGGGCTGGTAACTAACACCGGGCAGGTGCTATTGAAGCCCTGAGTACCAGTGGCAGTACCGTAGTAGCTGAGTAAGGTTGTGGTGCCATCGGGGTTGAGCTGGACTGGACGAATGGCGTACTGCGTGGCACCGGTAGCGGCGTTATCTTGGATCAACCAATCATACTCAATAGTGGTGCCTACCGCGGCCGCCACAGGGTTATTCGAGGGTGAGGTCGATTTACTGAACAATTCTGGGTGATCAGAAGCCGGTGAAAAGACCGAACTTGCCAGCGTGGAATTATCGGTCACGCTATTAGTCCCGTAAGTCCAGTCCTCGCCACTGCCATTGGCTCCAACGGCGTTCCACTTACTCGGATCAGATACGCAATCAGCATAATTAGTTTTAGCGTATTGCAGACCAAAGGCCACATTATTAGAACTCAAGCTCAAACCACTCACGAGAATTTGTACTCGTAAACGCAACTGTGTGTGGGCATCAGTGTTTGGTGGATTGTAGGGGGCTGGGACGGCCGGTAAGCCAGTCTTGACCGCTAAACCAAGGGAGCCGCTCGGCCAGGCATCGCTCACGTCGTTATTCGTGCCACAGCTGGTGCTGCCACTGGGGCATGGATCGACATACCACTGATAGCTCTGAAGGGTAAAGTTCACTTTTTGAGCAACGACCACATCGAAATACGGTGGAACATTGGTGTTTGTAGCATTACTCGTTGTAACGGTGTAGGTGTGGTTATGAGTGTTGGCACCCAAGTCGGTACCGGTCACACCCAGGGTTTCCGTGACATTACCGATGTTGTTACCGGTAACACCGGTGATATTTTCGGCTGGCCGAGTGTCATTACCTGTCGGCGTTAAATTTGGTGTGTTAGCAGGCCGAATAAAGGCACCAGTATAAGCCCCGCCATTCGATTGCACCACCCAACCACTACCTGGATCGGCGTCAAACATAGCTGTTAGGTCGATAGAAAGCGTCGCAGTATCGGCCCCAGCCTCACCCAGTAACGGTTGCACATAGGTGGGATCAACTTCGGGACCGGTGGCGGTACAGGTGAATTTACTAGTACTAGTACCCGTCGTACCGGCAGCCCCAACTAGCGTACAGGCAGTGCTACCAGTTGAGCTACAGCCGCTATTGCAAGTCATAGCCGCTGGCGGCGCATGCGTATGGGTCGAGCTGGCTACCGTCGTCAAACCACCACCCAGAAACTGGGCTACGCCAAGAGTGCCAAGGCCATCGCCAGTTAGACCGCGAACCGTAATATCGTTGGACTGAGTGTCGCCACCGCAGTGCGAAGCACAGCTACTGGTGCCGATGCGAATCATTTTATTCGTCACAGTCTCCCCGCCACTAAAAGCCGAAGTTACATTACTCCAGCCAGAGGGTATGCTGCTGCCAAACATGGCAATCGCAAATTTGGGGATGATGTTGGGCACCCCTGGCCCCGAGCCGGGCGTCGTAGGCGAACAAGTCGTGCCGGCCGATGACGAACCGTTGTATTCCATGAGCTCGAGATTAGCGAAGGCTGGGATGTCCGGATTGCTGCTATCTAGGCCGCTGTCAGCGGTGATACTGAGCGTCGGATTGCTCCCACTAGGTAGATCACTCGCACTATAGGCTTCAGCGTTGGCGTTGCTACCGCTAGCTCGTGAGGTGCCGGCCGATGGCCCACTGACCGTAATAGAAGCGCCCGGGGTGTGCGGACCACTACCAGCCGGTGCCGAAAAGACCGTACCCCAGTTGGTTGTAGTGGCGCTCGGTGACGCACCGCGCGGAAAGTAGCCATTAAACCCGGTTAGCTGACACCAGCCTTTGGGCACGCTGCCATTGGTTGGGTCCCAGAATAAGAGCATTTCAGCGCTGCTGGCATGAGCTTGAGGTAATAATATGCCGCCGAGGTTAGCCAGCAGCATGACCAGCACCAAGAGGACTGATTTGACGACTCGATTGAGGGCTCGGAGTCGAGCTCCAAACTCTCGCCAGTCAATGTGAAAATCGACCGGTGTTATATATCCTCCGCTATTGATTGTCTGTCTACCGCTCATATGGCGTGGTTTCACCCCTGCTCTGCTCCTCTCATTTTAGCATAACCGGGGCTTACCGGATGCTAAACCGTTTTGAAGGCAGGGTCCGTCAGAATCAGCTTACGAAGCTGCTCTTGCTGGCGCCGTTCGCGCATTGGCAGGCGCTTCAGCAAGCGATCGTCCTGGCTTTTGCGTGGTTTGTCTTGTTTCATATATCTCCTAATATGAACTTAAGTAATTAAAGCTAATCTCACCGGCCCGAGCGAAGTCGCCCGTACCCGCAACCACATGGACCTTGAAGGTCAGCACGCTGTTGGCCGTAATCGTACAGCTACCGAAGCTGACGCTGGTCGAAGTCCAGGTCGTGTTGGTAGTCGCGACATTGGTGTTGGTGGAACAGGTTGAAGTGGTACCGCCAGTGGTCTGGTAAACCGAGAGCTGGACGGCATCGGTGCCGGTGTTGGTGGCCCAACCATACATGGTCAGTGGTGAGCTGGCGGCCAGGGCGTTGAAGTTGCTTGGCACCTGGTAGCGAACGTAGATGTCATAGTCTTGAGCACTGCCCTGGCTGGTGGTCCAGCTGTAGTAATTGTGAACATCGCCACTGGTAGTACAGACGTTGGTACCGTTGGTGGAGTCGTTGATGTGCAAAGTAGTACTACAGAAGTCAGAGGTCATAGTGCCAACGTTGCTGCCATCTCCGTTGCCCGTCAAGGTAGCACCTGGGTATTCTGGAGCTAAGGTGACGTTAATGGGGTGACGAGCGCTGCCGGTCAAAAGTGGTTCATAGGCATTGGTGCTGGTCGAGCTGACGGTCAAACCACCGCTGCCGTTACCAGCAAAGAAGGTAGTCTGGACTTCAGACTTGGTCACCACTAAGGCAGCACCTGACAGGGTTGGCGCAGCCACACCAGTACCAATGTTAACGCGCATGTTACTGCTGGTGTCGGCAGTGAGTAAGGCTGAGCCAGAGCTGTTTTGAATCTGGAAGGTAGCTGTGTTGGTGGTGTCTTGGGCTTTGGCGACCACTGAGCCGTCAGTACCGGTGCCATGGTTGGTGCCACCCAACAGATAGAGGTTGCCGCCAGTGGTGTTACCTGTGGTGGAAGCATTACCGGCCTGAACTGTTAGGTTGTTGCCATTACCGCTCGAAGCCTGTAAGACGTCGATAGTACGATCGGCGCCATTGCCGAAACTCAAGGCCGCATCTGGGGTGCCACTGTTAATACCGACACCGGTATTAGTTACTTTCAGGTTGTAGGCGCCAGCTTTGAAAGTCGCAACCGTGGCAGCGTTGGTGTTGCCGACGGTAATGGTGTGTGTTGTGGCACCAACACTTAGAGTGTTACTGGTATCGTGAGTGTCGATGGTCAAGTCAGCGCCCGTAGCACTTTCGATAACTGGGTTGCTGACACCTTGGAATTGGAAGGTACCATCGGTACCCACGACTAGGCGGCTGGTGTTGTTGGTGATTAAGTCCAGGCTATTGTTATCTTTGGTGCCCAAGAGGCCTTGTGCGCCAAAACTGTTACCGCCCTGGACGTAGGCCGCACCAGTGCCAGTAGTGCTACAACTGGCAATCTGGTTGCTGCTGTTGTAACAGAGGTAAGCTGAGCTGGTGGCGCCGCCAAGGGTAGCCAGGGCGACTGTCCCAGTGAAGCTAGCAGCGCTGGTCAGGGTTTGGCCGTTGTAGGTGCCCCCAAGCGTCACATTCCCACTGTGATCAACCGTAAAGACATTGGTGCTGGCAGCACTTTGCAAGGAAAGAATATTCTGGCCACTGGCAGTGTTCACTACTGTGGCACCGCCGTTGCTGACCGTCAGTGCCCCACCCTCGGTGACCGCACCCGTGCCAGTCACCGTGTAGATCGAGCCAGCGTTGATGATGTTATCGTAGCCACTACCAAACGTTAGACCATTAAAGTTGTCGGAAGTGTGATGGGTGACACTACCGAAGTTGATGGCGTTAATAGTGTTAACGCCGGAGGCCCCTGCTGAATTATCAGCTAAGCTAAAGCCAACACCATTCACAATCACTCCCGAGCCGCCCGAGCTGTTGGTAACGCTAAAGGTGCCGGCAGTGGCGCTACTACCACTTTGGAAAGTCTGACTGACAGCCGCATTGTTGCTGACATTAAAGGCGTTGGGATTGCCACCACCCGGAGCCACTGCCAAGCTACCAGTGGTAGAAATGTTACCGCTGGTATCGACACCAAACTGGAAGCTGGTACCAGCCTTAAGACTATTAGTCTCAGTAATACCGCTGGCTAGAATACTTACGCCGCCGTTGGCGGTGGTGTTAGTAGCCTTCAGTTCACCGTCGATCTCACTTGGACTACCACCACTGACGGTCAAGTTGCCCGCGGTTGCAATACCGGTGGCTTTCACGCCCAAGTACACACTGCCGCCGCCGTTGCTGGTGACCTGGAAGAGGTTGCCAGTTAGTGGAGTGGTACCATCATCCTGAATGGCCACACCAGTAGCGAGGTTGTAGCTGTGATTCAAAGTAATCTGGGGGTTGGTGCTACCAGAGTTATCGTAAGCGTTCTGCAAGGTGGCAAAGCCAGACGGGTTTGAACAGGCACCGCCCACCGCGATACCACCGTAGTAGTTAGCGCCCGATAGGACCTCGCCGGTACTACACGAGCTGGCCGTCGTACCAGCATGACCTTGGACGGAGATCGTACCGTCGTCGTCGATCGAGAATTGACTGACATCGTTATTCTGGAAGTCCACAAAGTTGCCGGTGAAGGTTCCCGAGCCACCGGCAGCTAGATCGGCCAAGATGGCCGTGCCACTATAGCTAGAACCGCTGTTGTTGAGTTTCAAGAAGTTGCCAGTAGTCAGGCTGTTGGCGGTCACACTAACTGGCGAACCCGTCCCTGCCCCATAGCCTTGGATAATTAACTGCCCGTTACCGCTATCGAGCTGCAAGTTTTTGCCAGCGGCTACATCGGTAGCACCGTTTAAGCTCACCCCACCAGTACCAGTCTTAAAGCTACCACTGCTACTTGATTGATCAAAGGTACCATTACCACTGGCAAAGCTCAGCCCCTTGTTGCCAGCCAACTTGGTAGACTGGTTTAGATCGATCTCGCTGGTGGTTGGCGTACCACTCGCACCAAGGTTCAACACAGTGGAAGAACTCGTGTCGATGGTAGACGTAATCACACTAGTGGCAGTCAGATTACCGTCTTTGTCGATCTTAGCTACGGGTGTGGTGGTACCAGCACTACTGTAAAGATCTAAGATGTCGCCAGTCCCACTGGCACCCTGAATCTTGGCAGTTACACTGCTACTGATACCTTGGATAAAGAAGTTACCACTGGTCTGCTTGTTGGTTAAGTTACCGGAATTATTTTGGATGAAGTCAGTGCCGTTGTTAGCCTCGTAAGTGGTACTACAGCTGCTAATTTGTTTGGAGCCATTCTGACAGAGAATTGTACTGCCAGCCGAGCCCAAGGTGTTCACAGCCAGCGTACCAGTAAAGCTAGCCGCACTGCTAATGGTTTGGCTATTGATGGTGTTGCTACCCGTGGAAATATCGCCACTGGCTGAGCTCAATGATAACTGGCCGCTGCCGCCACTGCCGACACTGAGGGCGCCAGTAGCACTAATGGCTGAGCCGCTGACACCCAAGCTGTTGACGGCGCTACTGGTCAGCGTACCACCAGAGATGGTAGCTGTGTTAATCGTGCCGGCGGTCAGGTTGCCAGCGCTGTCGAATTTGGCGACAATGGCATTGCCGCTGGCGCCAGTTTGCAGATCAAGAATGTCTTTCGAGCTGGCAGAATCACCCCGAATTGTCGCCGCCACTGTTGCGCCAGCAGCCTGGAAGTACTCGTTACCGGATTGAATCGTGGGTGCTGCTGGTGTCTGATTCTTAATGAAATCATTACCTGTTGTGGCTTCAAAACTGCTCTGGCAGGAGCTTAAGACACCGCCATTGCTACAGACAGCTGTGTCGTTAGCCGCCGTTGCCAGCGTGACCGTGGTATTACCTTGAATGGTTAGATTGCCATCAGTCTTTAAGGTGTTGCTGGCGCTAGCATACAGATTGGCGTTACTACCATTGTTAAAGTACAGCTTGCCAGTATTGGTGAAGCCAGTAATCACATTACCGCTGCTATCTTGGAGGTCAAAGAGGTCACCAGTTTGACCACTCTTGGCGGCAATCGCCGCCGTCGCCTGACTACTGGTATCAGCCGATTGAATGTAGAAGTTGGCCGATTGAACACTGCCAATACCCACACTCGGCTTCGTGTTATTGATGTAGCCGGCGCCACCACTGCTGACGGCACAGGTGTCAATCGTACATAAGGTGTAGCTAGTCCCCGAAGCCGCCTCTGTTGGCAAGATGAAGGTGGCATTGCCGCTACCGGTAACTGTCCCTGGAGCGATGATACCCAAGTTGGTACTACCAGCGGTCGCCAGATTGATTTGACCTGTTGTATTTCCTGCAGCACCAATGGTCAAATTACCACTGTTATCAAAGCTAGCAACCGTATTGGATCCATCATTTAGATCAAGCAGATCACCAGAACTGCCGCCAGACTTGATTTCAGCCACTGGGTTGCTGCCGCTGCTCGCGCCCTGGATATATAAAGCCGTGGAGCCACTGATACCACCGACGTTCAAGGTGCCGGTCGTCGAGGAGCTACCGATGCCAATGATACTCGTACCGTTATCAGTAAATAAGCTGCTACTGGTCAGGTGGCCACCGGTGGTGAAGTAAGCGACTTGACCAGAGGTACCACTACCAATCACTGCACCAGTAGTACCACAATTGGCGGCTGTCTGCAGACAGATGGTATCGCTTGAGCCAGCTGTACTGGGCAAATTCAGGCTGACATCGTTT